>NZ_JAERWM010000025.1:0-140378 GCF_016918125.1 Aeromicrobium sp. YIM 150415
AAACTGGCAGTAAACTGTCTCGGAATCGAGACACCCCACACGAATGCAGGATGCCTAATTAATTCAAAAAATCGTCGACTAAATGACACACTGTTGAGTTATCAAACATCAGACGCACACCAACGACGTCACCCTGAACGGGATCATCTGTTGGAAGCTTGTCAAGGTTACACCCTGCGTTTTCACCGAGGCAAGCCCGGGTCGGTTCGGGTGTCGCCCGCCGTTGTCAGCGGCTAGTTTCCGGACCCCCACAGGGCTCCTGGCGTTAACCGTTTCGGTTCGGGCGGCTGCCTTCGGGCCTGATCTCTCAGCCCCTCTCGGCAACAAGAAGAACATTACACACCCCGTTCCAGACGGGTCAAACCGGGGGTGGGGTGCTAGCCGTCACACCTGCGGTTCCAGTCTTTTTCGGCTATCACACCAGACGGACGCCCGACACCGAGCGCTTGCCCTTGCGCAACACGATCCACTGGCCGTGCAGCGCCGCATCGGTCTCGACGGTGGCCTCGGGATCGGCGACCCGATCGTTGTTGACATAGGCCCCGCCCTCGACCACCGCACGACGCGCGGCGGACTTCGAGTCGACCAACCCGGACGACACCAGCGCGTCCACCAGGGAGGTGCCTCGTGGCACCTCGACCGCGCCCGCCTCGGTGAGCGCCGCGGCGAGGGTCGGCTCGGGCAGCTCCGCGAGCTCGCCTCGCCCGAACAACGCCCCGGACGCGAGTTCGGCGGCCTCGGCCTCAGCGCGGCCGTGCACGAGGGAGGTCACCTCCCGGGCCAACAACCGCTGTGCGGCCCGCAGGCCCGGCTTCTCCTGGTGCTCGGCGTCGACCTCGTCGATCTCCTCGACATCGAGGAAGGTCAGCAGCTTGAGGTACTCCCCCACCTTCGCGTCCTCGGCATTGATCCAGAACTGGTAGAACGCGTAGGGACTCGTCAGCTCGGGGTCCAGCCACACCGCCCCACCTTCGGTCTTGCCGAACTTGGTGCCGTCGGCCTTGGTGATGAGCGGGGTGACCAGGCCGTTCACCCGATCGCCGTCCGCGCGGCGCACCAGCTCCACACCGGCGGAGACATTGCCCCACTGGTCTCCCCCACCCATCTGCAGACGGCAGTCGTAGCGGCGGGCGAGCTCGAGGTAGTCCATCGACTGCAGGAGCACGTAGCTGAACTCGGTGTAGCTGATCCCGGACTCCAGGCGGCTCGCCACCACATCGCGCGCCAGCATCCGGTTGACCGGGAAGTGCTTGCCCACATCGCGCAGGAAGTCGACCACGTTGAGCTCGCTGGTCCAGTCCAGATTGTTGACCAGCCGTGCGGCGTTCTGCCCCTCGAAGTCGAGGAAGGGCGCCGCCTGCGCGGCGATGGAGTCCACCCACCCCGAGACCACGTCCTTGGTGTTCATCTGGCGCTCACCACTCTGCTTCGGATCGCCGATGAGTCCGGTCGCCCCTCCCACCAGCAGCAACGGCTGATGGCCCGCCAGCTGGAGTCGCCGCATCATCAACAGCTGCATGAGGTGGCCGATGTGCAGGCTGGGCGCCGTCGGGTCGAATCCCGTGTAGTACACCAGCGACCCCCGGTCCAGATCAGTGCGCAGGGCGTCCAGATCGGTGGACTGCGCGATGAGACCGCGCGAGAGAAGGTCGTCGAGAACGTGCTGAGTCACGGGGAAATCCTTTCGAATCGTCCCCCTGAGCCTAGTGGTCCGACGCGGGCCGTCGTCACCCTGGCCGAGGCGTGACGGACATGGGAGACCGGGATCATGAGAGGTATGCGAGCAGCCGTAGCCGAGACGCCTGGCCCCCTCCACCGTGTCGTGCGCGTCCGCGATGTGCCCGAACCCGGTCCTCCGGCACCGGGCGAGGTACATGTCCAGATGACGGCGACCACCATCAACCCGTCCGATCTCGTCACGCTCGCGGGCGCCTACGGCTCGCGGACGAGCTTCCCCTTCGTACCCGGCTTCGAGGGCGTGGGCGTCATCTCCCGAACCGGCGCGGGCGTGCCCGAGCGCATCGTCGGCGATCGTGTCCTGCCGATCGGGAGCCCCGGCGCCTGGCAGCAGACGAAACGTACGGCGCCTGCCTGGTGCGTCCCGGTGCCCGACGACATCGACGACGCGACGGCGTGCGCGGCCTACATCAACCCGCTGACCGCCATGCTCATGGTCGAGCGCTTCGCCGGTGAGGGGGCCCGTCAGGTGATCGTCGACGCGGCGACCTCGGTGATCGGCGGACATCTCGCCGAACTGCTCGCACTACGCGGTCTCTCCCCCGTCGCGCTGACCCGCGGGACACCGGGACGGACGGTCGCCGATCCTTCGCTGTGGCGCGGGGTGGTCTCGACGAGCGAGCCCCGATGGCGCGAGCGGGCACTAGACCTCCTCGGGGCGGCGCCGGACCTCGTCTTCGACTGTGTCGGGGGCGAGCAGGGAAGCGAGCTCGCCCGCCTGCTCGCCCCGGGCGGCGTGCTCGTGCACTACGGACTGTTGTCGGGCGTCCCGCTCGACCCGACGGTGTTCGCCGGGACGAGGGTCGAGATGTTCCGGTTGCGCGACGTCATCCACGCAGCGGAGCGCCCTCCGCTCGACGAGCTGTTCGCACCGGTCTTCACGCACCTGCGCGCGGGCAGACTGCGCACGAGGATCTCGGGCCGTCACGACCTCGGCGAACTGCCCGGCCTCACTCTCGGAGGAGGGGGCAAGCACCTCATCACGCTGCGGGACTGACTCAGGGCTTCACGGCGATGACGGGCATGGGCGCGTCCAGCAGGATCATCTGCGTCACCCGGCCCATGAGCATCTTGCCGACGGGGGTGCGCTTGCGGATGCCGATCACCAGGCGCTCCGCCCCGGCCTCGGTGGCCTGCTCGATCACGACATCGGCGACATCGAGGGAGGCGGCACGACGGATCTCATAGTCGAGGTCCTCCAGGTCGAACCGCTCGGTGAACTCCGAGAGGTCGATCTCATGCGGCTCCTCGAACTCCGGGTCGATCTCGTCGACCGTGATGATCACCAGATGCTGTCCCGTGGCCTGCGCCTCGGCGGCCGCCCAGCGCAGAGCGCCCTTGCCGAAGTCGTCAGGTCGGTAGGCCACTGCGATCGTCATGGGTCGAGGCTACCGCGTACGGGCGAGGGAATACCGGGACACCACGGGGCGTTGCGGCAGCTGTGAGTGATCCGATCAAGATCGACGTCTGGTCCGATATCGCGTGCCCGTGGTGCTTCATCGGCAAGCGCCGACTGGCGACGGCCGTCGCCGGCTTCGGCGGCGAGGTCGAGATCGAGTACCACAGCTTCGAGCTCGCCCCCGATACTCCGGTGGACTTCGAGGGCTCGGAGATCGACTTCCTCGCCGGGCACAAGCGGATGCCCGAGGAACAGGTGCGCTCGATGCTCGCCCAGATGACCGAGCTGGCCGCCTCCGAGGGCCTCTCCTACGACTTCGACGCTCTCCAGCACACCAACACCCGTCTCGCGCACGAGGCGCTCCACGCGGCCAAGGAACAGGGCCGGCAGGCGGACTTCAAGGAACGGCTGCTCACCGCGTACTTCGAGCAGGGCCGTCATGTCGGCCGGGTCGACGAGCTGGTCGAGCTGGGCGCGGAGATCGGTCTCGACGCCGCCTCGCTGCGTGCTGCGCTGGAGAACGGCACCTATCGCGAGGCCGTCCAGGCCGATATCGATCAGGCTCGCGAATACGGCATCGGCGGCGTCCCGTTCTACGTCATCGACGGCCGGTGGGCGGTCTCGGGTGCTCAGAGCCCCGAGGTCTTCGCCGGCGCCCTGGATCAGGCGAGGTCAGCACGATGACCGGCCCGTTCGAGCTCGTCGAGGGCGACGAGAGCCTCGCCTGCGCCGACGGCGTCTGCGCGCTGCCCTCAGCTCAGCCGGCGGACTCCTCGGAGGACTCCGCCCGGGCGTGACGCCGGTACGCCGAGACCGTGGGGTCTCCGGTGGCCCAGAGGCGCCACGGACGGTCGGCGGCGCGGCGGACCCCCACGCGGGGGCCCTCGCTGACTGCGACATCGCTCTGCCGGTCTCCGAGGACGACCGCCGGGCCCATGCGCACATCGGTGTCGAGATCGGCCAGGGTGATGCCCAGCGCCCGGGCGAGATTGCCGGGGCCACGTCCCAGAGCCTCGTGCGCCACCTCTCCGCGTCTCTCACGCGCCAGCTCAAGCCCGTCGATCACCTCGCCCGCGCGCAGCAGTACCGCCGCGGCCTGCTCGCTCGGCCCAGTGACGATATTGGCGCAGTGATGACCGTGGATGCGGTAGACGTACAGCCGCCACGGCGGCCCGTACATGATCTCCGAGCGCGCGGTCCGGGTGTAGGCGTGTGAGGCCGGATCGGTCACGCCGCCGTAGGCCTCGACCTCGGTGATCCGCACGGTCACTCCGTAGGCGGTGAGCTCCCGGCCGAGCAGGTCGCGGGCACGATCGAGGACCGACACCCCGTCACGCTACCGAGCCCGCTCATGCCTCGGCCCCTTCGGTGGTCGAATAGCCCCACCTGCTGCGCCCGACTTTTGCCGGGTTGTGGCCCTCGAGACCGCTGCGAAAGGGCCACAAACCCGGCAAAAGTCGAACAGGAAGGTCACGCCAGGCGCCCGCGGATCTCGGAGAGCTGATCGGTGACGCGCGAGGGCGCAGTGCCTCCGCGAGCGTCACGCGAGGCGAGTGAACCCTCGACCGACAGCACCCTCCGCACGCCGGGTCCGAGACGCGGGGAGATGTCGGCGAAGTCCTCGTCGGTGAGGTCCCACAGCTCGATCCCGCGCTGCTCGCACACCTGCACGCAGGCACCGGAGATCTCGTGGGCCTCACGGAAGGGCACCCCCTCACGCACCAGCCACTCGGCGATATCGGTCGCGAGCGCGAACCCCTGCGGTGCCAGCTCGGCGAGCCGGGCCGTATCGAACCGCAAGGTCGCGATCATGCCGGTGAACGCGGGCAACAGCACCTCGAGCGTGTCGATGGAGTCGAAGACCGGCTCCTTGTCCTCCTGCAGGTCCCGGTTGTACGCCAGCGGCAGCGCCTTGAGCGTCGCGAGCAGCCCGGTCAGGTTGCCGACGAGACGCCCGGACTTGCCCCGGGCCAGCTCGGCGATATCGGGATTCTTCTTCTGCGGCATGATGCTGGAGCCCGTGGAGTAGCCGTCATCGAGCGTGACGAAGCCGAACTCCTTGGTGTTCCAGATGATGATCTCCTCCGCCAGCCGGGACACGTCGATACCGATCTGCGCGGCGATGTACGCGAACTCCGCCACGAAGTCGCGCGCCGCGGTGCCGTCGATCGAGTTCGGTGCCGAGCCGGTGAAGCCCAGATCACGGGCGATCGCCTCCGGATCCAAGCCGAGGGACGATCCCGCCAGGGCCCCGCTGCCGTAGGGCGACTCTTCCGCGACCCGCTCGTCCCACTGCGCGAGGCGGTCCAGGTCCCGCACCAGCGGCCAGGCGTGGGCGAGCAGATGATGCGACAGCAGCACCGGCTGCGCGTGCTGCAGGTGCGTACGACCGGGCATCGCGACACCGAGGTGGTTCTCCGCCTGGCTCGTGATCGCCAGCGCCAGCTCCCGGACCAGCTGGGCGATCTGACGGCCGTGATCGCGCAGGAAGGCACGGAACAGCGTCGCCACCTGATCGTTGCGCGACCGGCCGGCGCGCAACCGACCGCCGAGCTCGGCCCCGGCACGCTCCATGAGCCCCCGCTCGAGCGCCGTGTGCACGTCCTCGTCATCGGGCTGCGGGGCGAAGGAGCCCGACCGCACATCCGCCTCGAGCCGGTCGAGCGCGGACAGCATGTCGTCGAGATCGTCCTCGCTGAGCAGCCCCGCGCCGTGCAGGACACGCGCATGCGCACGGGACCCCGCGAGGTCATAGGGCGCCAGCCGCCAGTCGAAATGCGTGGAGCGCGAGAGCTCGGTCAGCTCCGAGGACGGGCCCGAGGCGAACCGTCCGCCCCACAGACGGGTCGACTCCTCGGACTGCTGCTCGTGTTCGGGCACGTGGATCCTCTCGTACGGTGCTCGCTCAGGCCGGTTGACCGGCGAGCTGGGTGAAGTAGTCGGCGACCGCCGACCCGCCGTGCGGGTCGCGGCAGATCAGGAGCAAGGTGTCGTCGCCCGCGATGGTACCCATCGTGTCGACGCCGCCCGCGTGATCGATCGCGGACGCGAGATACTGAGCGGCCCCCGGGGGCGTCCGCAACACCACGAGATTGGCCGAGGCCTCGACCGTCACCATGAGCTCACGCACCAGGCGCTGCAGGCGCACGGTCGCGGCCGCGGTGTCCCCCACCCGCGGAGTCGGATCACCGCCCTCGGCCGGCACGGCATACACGAGGGCGCCATCGGCCTGACGGATCCGCACCGCGCCGAGCTCGACCAGGTCACGGGACACCGTGGAGACGGTCGCCGAGATGCCCGCCTCGGCGAGCAGACCGACCAGATCGGACTGCGATCGCACCTCCTCGCGCGTCAGCAGCTCGACGATGCGCTGCTGGCGCGCGGTCTTCGTCGCCGGGACCGTGGTCATGCTCACTCCCCCGCCCGTGCGAGCAGCCAGGTGAGCACCGCCTTCTGCGCATGCAACCGGTTCTCGGCCTCGTCCCACACGACACTCTGCGGGCCTTCCAGCACCTCGTCGGTGATCTCCAGGCCGCGATAGGCCGGCAGGCAGTGCAGCACGATCGCCTCCGGATCGGCGTGAGCGAGCAGTTCGCTGGTCAGCGAGTACTCACCGAAGATCGCGATCCGCTCGGCCTTCTCGTCCTCGTGCCCCATCGACACCCAGGTGTCGGTGATGACGACATCGGCTCCGTCGACCGCGGTGCGCGGATCATCGGTCACCAGCACCGATCCGCCGGTGGTCTCGGCGATCCGCCGGGCGTCCGCGACCACCGCGAGATCAGGCTGATACCCGAACGGCCCGCCCACGCGCACGTGCATCCCGGCCGTGGCGCCACCGAGCAGATAGGAGTGCGCCATGTTGCTCGCGCCATCGCCCACATAGGCCACCCGCAGCCCCGGCAGAGAGCCCTTGTGCTCGCGGACCGTCATCCAGTCCGCCAGGATCTGGCAGGGATGGAAGTCGTCGCTGAGCGCATTGACCACCGGCACCCCGGAGTGCTCGGCCATCAGCTCGAGTCCCGCCTGTGCGTAGGTACGCCAGACGATCGCACTGACCTGCCTCCCGAGCACCCGCGCGGTATCGGCCACCGACTCGCCGCGGCCGATCTGCGTCGTGTCCGCGTCCAGGATGAGGGGCTGACCACCCAGATCGGCGATGCCCACGGCGAAGGAGACCCGCGTGCGCGTCGACGACTTGTCGAACATCACCACGACGGTCTGTGGCCCCTCCAGCGGACGACGGCTGTACGGTGCCGCCTTCAGCTCTAGCGCCAGATCGAGGATCTCGGTCTGCTCGGCCGGGGAGAGATCGTCATCGCGCAGGAAGTGCCGGAGGCCGGCACCCGCCTGGCTCATGCCGCCACCGCCTCAAAGAACAGAACGATAGGCCGACGGCGGCATGAGATGAACCCCACCGTTCGCTCGCTCATGGGAGCACCTCCGCGAGTACCGAGCGGATCGCCGCGACCGCATCGCGCGCCTGCTGGGAGGTGAGCACGAAGGGCGGCGCGATGCGCAGCCGGTCCGGGGTCGGGGCGTTGACGATGACGCCGGCGTCGAGCGCAGCCTTCATGACATCGGCGGCCACCGGACGTTCGAGCACCACGCCGAGCAGCAGCCCTCGTCCGGTCACCTCGACGACGCCCGGGATCGAGGAGAACTCCTCGACGAAGAGCCGATGAAGCTCGTCCACGGCCGTGAGCAGGTCATCGCGCTCAATCGTGTCGATGACCGCGAGCGCCGCGCGGGTGGCCACCGGGTTGCCGCCGAAGGTGGTGCCGTGATTGCCGGGACTGAAGAGGCTCCCCGCGTCCCCGACGCCGATGCAGGCGCCGATCGGCATCCCGCCGCCGAGGCCCTTGGCCAGGGTCACCAGGTCAGGCGTCACTCCCGACGGGGTATGGGCGAACCAGTCACCCGTCCGTCCCACGCCGGTCTGGACCTCGTCGAACCACAGCAGGGCGCCGTGCTCGCGCGTGACATCGCGCGCCGCCCGCAGGTAGCCCTCCGGAGGGACGACGACTCCCGCCTCGCCCTGGATCGGCTCGAGGACCACCGCGGCGGTCTCGCCGTCGACCGCCGCCCGCAAGGCATCGGCATCGCCGTACGGCACCCACGTCACCTCACCGGGCAGCGGCTCGAACGGGGTCCGGTAGGCCTCCTTGGAGGTGAGCGCCAGCGCGCCCATCGTGCGCCCGTGGAAGCTGCCCTCGGCGACCACGAGATTGGTCCGCCCGGTGCGCCGGGTGGCCTTCAGCGCGGCCTCGTTCGCCTCGGAACCGGAGTTGGCGAAGAACACCTTGCCCTCGGCCCCGAGGAGCGCCAGCAGCTTCTCGGCCAGCTCGACCTGGGGCGGCGATGTGAAGAAATTGCTGATGTGACCGAGCGTGGCGATCTGCTCGCTCACGGCCTTCACGAGGGCCGGATGAGCGTGGCCGAGGGCGTTGACCGCGATACCGGCCAGCAGGTCGATATAGCGATTGCCGTCGGCATCCCACACCTGCGCGCCCTCACCGTGCACGAGCACTCGCTGCGGGTCCCCGAAGGTGTTCATCAGCGAGCCGCGATAGCGCTCGATCCACTCCGGGCCGCCGGGCCGGGGCTCCCGGCCGTGGATGGGCGTGGTGTCCCCTGTCATGGCCTCTCCTTGCTGCTGGTGGTGTACAGGGCGGTGCGCAAGCGGGTCTCCACACCGGGCAGCACCTGGGTGCCGACACCCTCGTCGGTGAAGAGCTCCAGCAGCACCGCATGCGGCGTGCGGCCGTCGACGACCGTCGCCCGGTTCACGCCGCCGCGCACGGCATTCAGGCATGCGGTCATCTTCGGGATCATGCCGCTGGCCAGGCTCGGCAGCAGGCGCTCGAGGGACTCAGGACTGATCTCTCCGATGACATCGGTGCTGTTCGGCCAGTCGGCGTACAGTCCCTCGACATCGGTCAGCACGAGCATCTTCTCGGCCTTGAGCGCCGAGGCCAAGGCGCCCGCCGCGATATCGGCGTTGATGTTGTGCACCTGACCCGAGGCATCGGGCGCGACGGTGGACACGACGGGGATCCGTCCGGCCTCGATGAGATCGAGTACGGCCTCGGGACGCACACCGGTCACCTCGCCGACGAGACCGATATCGGTCGGCTCGCCGTCGACCACCGGCATCGTCTTCTGCGCCGTGAACAGTCCGCCGTCCTCACCGGACATGCCGACGGCGAAGTCGCCGTGGGCGTTCAGGAGGCCGACCAGCTCGCGACCGACCTGGCCGGTCAGCACCATCCGCACGATATCCATCGCCTCGGGGGTGGTGACGCGGTAGCCGCCACGGAACTCCGACTCGATGCCGAGGCGGTCGAGCATCGCATTGATCTGCGGACCGCCGCCGTGCACCACGACGGGCTTGAACCCGGCGAGTCGCAGGAAGACGATGTCCTCGGCGAAGGCCCGCTTCAAGGTCTCGTCGGTCATCGCGTTGCCGCCGTATTTCACGACGATGACCTCGCCGTGGTACTTCTTCAGCCACGGGAGCGCGCCCGCGAGCGTGGCGGCCTTGTCGGTCGCCTCCCGCCAGGAATCGGGATTCCAGACGGTGTCGATGTCATTCGTGTCGTCGGTGTCGTTCATCTCTGACTCGCTCATGTCGTCGCCTGCCAGGAGAGCTCATGGTAGGCAGACGCCACCATGAGAATGCTGATTGTTCGCTCGCTCCGCTCGCTCATGTGGAATAGGCCGAGTTCTCGTGGACATAGGCGTGGGTGAGGTCATTGGTCCAGACGGTCGCCGAGGCGTCTCCGGACTTGAGATCGATCGTGACGGTCACGTGCCGCGGCTCCAGGTCGACGAGGTCGATCGACTCCCCCACGCCGCTGTCGCGACAGACCCAGACGCCGTTGACGGCGACATCGAGGTTCTGCGGATCGAAGCGGGCATCGCTGGTGCCCACCGAGGCCAGGATGCGGCCCCAGTTCGGATCCTTGCCGAAGATCGCCGTCTTGAACAGATTGCTCCGGGCGACCTCGCGGCCGACCGACAGCGCATCGGCCTCGGTCGCGGCGTTCACCGTGGTGATCGCGATCTCGTGGTCGGCGCCCTCGGCATCGGCGAGCAGTTGCATCGCCAGATCCCCGCACACCTCGGTCAGCCGCGCCGTGAAGGCATCGGCATCGGGCGCCGCACCCGATGCGCCGCTCGCCATCAGCAGCACGGTGTCGTTGGTGGACTGGCAGCCGTCGGAGTCCAGCCGGTCGAAGGTCCGGCTCGTCGCGGCGCGCAGCGCCTCGTCGAGCGTCTCAGCCGGCAGGTCCACGTCGGTGGTGATGACGACGAGCATGGTGGCCAGCGCCGGTGCGAGCATGCCCGCGCCCTTGGCCATGCCGCCGACCGTCCACCCGTCGCCTTCACGGACGGACTGCTTGCTGACGTGATCGGTGGTCATGATGGCCGTGGCGGCGGCATCGCCACCGTCGGCGTCGAGAGCGTCGACCGCCGACCGTACACCGGCCATCAGCTTGTCCTCGTCCAGCAACCGGCCGATGAGCCCGGTGCTGCACACCTGGACGTCCACGGCCCCGCTGCCGATCAGCTCGGCGACCAGCTCGGCTGTGCGATGGGTCGTGGCGAAGCCTTCGGCCCCCGTGTAGCAGTTGGCGCCGCCGGAGTTGAGGATGACCGCACGGGCGCTGCCGCCCTTGATCGCCTCCTTGCTCCAGAGCACCGGGTTCGCCTGGCAGCGGTTGGAGGTGAACACTGCCGCAGCGGCCGCGGACGGCCCTTCGTTGACCACGAGGGCGATATCGGGATTGCCGCTGTCCTTGAGGCCCGCGGTCACACCCGCGGCCGTGAATCCCTGCGCTGCTGTCACACTCATGGGGCCACTCCGATCGTGGTCAGTCCGGTGGTCTCGGGCAGGCCGAGAGCGAGGTTCATCGACTGGATGGCCCCGCCTGCCGTTCCCTTGACCAGGTTGTCGATCGCGGTGACCGTGACCAGCCGTCCGGCCCTCTCGTCGACGGTGACACCGATGAGCGCCGTGTTGGCGCCGATCGCCGCTGCCGTGGTGGGCCACTGCCCCTCGGGCAGCACATGCACGAAGGGCTCGTCGGCGTAGACCGCATCGTACGCGTCGCGCACGACCTCGGAGGTCGCGTGCGAGGCGAGCCGAGCGGTGGCCGTGGCCAGGATGCCGCGGGCCATCGGCACGAGCGTGGGCGTGAACGAGATGGTCGCCTCGTCGGCCCCCGCATGGCGCAGATTCTGCAGGATCTCCGGAATGTGCCGGTGGACCCCGCCCACGCCATAGGGCGATGCGGCGCCGAGCCCTTCGGCAGCGAGCAGGTGGGGTTTGAGCGCCTTGCCCGCGCCGGAGAAGCCGTTCGCGAGCACCGCGACCAGGTCGACGGACTCGACGATGCCGGCGGCGACGGCCGGTTGCAGGCCGAGGGTGACCGCGGTGACATTGCAACCGGGCACGGCGATCCGCCGGGCGCCCGGGAGCACCTCGCGCTGGCGTGACTCCTCCCCCACGATCAGCTCCGGCAGGCCGTACGGCCAGGTACCCGCGTGCTCACTGCCGTAGTACGTGGTCCAGTCCGCCGCCGACTCGAGCCGGTGATCGGCCCCGCAGTCGATGACGAGGACATCGTCGGGAAGCTGCGCGGCGACGGCACCCGAGGCCCCGTGCGGCAGCGCGAGGAAGACGACATCGTGTCCGGCCAGGTTCTCCGGGGTGGTCTCGGCGACGATCCGGTCGGCGAGCGGCAGCAGGTGCGGCTGGTGCTGTCCGAAGCGCGTGCCGGCAGTGGACGCGCCTGTCAGCGCGCCGATCTCGACCTCCGGATGGGCGAGCAGCAGCCGCAACACCTCCCCGCCCGCGTAGCCGGTAGCTCCGGTGACGGCGACTTTGATACTCATCAGTCGGCTCCGAACTCCATCGCGGCGGCGTCGACGGCGACCTCTTCATCGCCCTCGACCGCCGGATTGGCCTCGATCTGCTCGGCGCCGCCGGCCGGCAGCGCGCCGAACAGGGTGCCGTTCTCGACGAGCACCTGCCCCTGATCGAGCGGCTGCTCGGCGTACATCTCGAGCTTGGCCCGGGAGTCGGCGATGTCGAAATTGCGCATGGTGAGCTGGCCGATGCGATCGGTCGGGCCGAAGACCGCGTTGTCGGTGCGCTCCATCGAGAGCTTCTCGGGGTGGTAGGAGAAGGCCGGCCCCTGGGTGTCGAGGATCGAGTAGTCCTCGCCCCGCCGCAGCCGCAACGTGACGTCGCCGGTGACCACGGAGGCGATCCACCGCTGGATCGACTCGCGCAGCATCATCGCCTGCGGGTCGAGCCACCGGCCCTCGTACATGAGCCGGCCGAGCCGGCGGCCGTGCTGGTGGTAGTTGGCGATCGTGTCCTCATTGTGGATCGCATTGACCAACCGCTCATAGGCGATCCACAGCAGCGCCATGGCAGGGGCCTCGTAGATGCCGCGGCTCTTGGCCTCGATGATGCGGTTCTCGATCTGATCGGACATGCCGAGACCGTGCCGGCCGCCGATCGTGTTGGCCTCGTGGACCAGGGCGACCGGGTCGTCATACCGCACGCCGTTGATGGCGACGGGGAGCCCGGCCTCGAAGGAGATGGTGACGTCCTCGGTGTCGATGTCGACCGACGGGTCCCAGAACTTGACGCCCATGATCGGCTCGACGGTCTCGAGGGAGACGTCGAGGTGCTCGAGGGTCTTGGCCTCGTGGGTAGCGCCCCAGATATTGGCGTCGGTGGAGTAGGCCTTCTCCGCGCTGTCGCGGTAGGGCAGGCCGTGGGCGACGAGCCACTCGCTCATCTCCTGACGGCCGCCGAGCTCGCCGACGAAGGCGGCGTCGAGCCAGGGCTTGTAGATCCGCAGGTGCGGATTGGCGAGCAGCCCGTAGCGGTAGAAGCGCTCGATGTCATTGCCCTTGAAGGTCGAGCCGTCGCCCCAGATGTTGACATCGTCCTCGTGCATCGCCCGCACGAGCAGCGTGCCGGTGACGGCACGGCCGAGCGGTGTGGTGTTGAAGTAGGTCCTGCCGGCGCTCGTGATGTGGAAGGCTCCGCAGGCGAGCGCGGCCAGGCCCTCGTCGACCAGCGGGCGCTTGCAGTCGAGGAGTCGCGCGATCTCGGCACCGTACTCGGTCGCCCGGCCGGGCACCGAGGCAATATCGGGCTCGTCGTACTGGCCGATGTCCGCGGTGTAGGTGCACGGGACAGCGCCCTTGTCGCGCATCCACGCCACCGCCACCGAGGTGTCGAGGCCGCCGGAGAACGCGATGCCGACGCGCTCGTTGATCGGGAGATCCGTCAAGACTTTGGACATAGATGCAATTGTTGCACACCTCTGCAACTACTTGCACTCGGGGTCGACGTGGCAGTGGCAGACTCGGGTCATGGAGCTCGTGATCGTCGCCGTGATCGCCCTCGTCGGGCTGTTCTCCCTGGCATGGATCGCGGAACGACGGCGGCGCCGGAAGCGCGAGGCGGTCCGGGCCGGGACCGCCCAGCTGGCCACCGCACTGCGCCGCGCCGCGGCTCCCATCCCCGAGCTCCTGGACAGCGTCGGCGACTACGCCGCCTATGAGCGGGCGGTATTCGCCGAGGTCCGCGCGGCGGCGGAGGACGCCCAGCGCGCGTCCGCTCCCGAAGAGGCCGTTGGCGCCCATGACCGGCTGCTCGCCGCGCTCGGCGATCTGTTCGCGATCATCGAGGTGTATCCCGATCTCGTCGCCGATGACGCCACGGCGACCCGCCTCCGCACCGTGGAGAACGCGCTGGCGGACGCCTCCCATCGGCGCGCTGAGCTGACCTCGTTCGTGCGGCCCTGACGCGAGTCCCGCGGCGGGCGCTGTCCGTGGGCGGTGAGTCATCCCGCACGTGGCAGCCGGGCGGTGAGTCATCCCGCACGTGAGGCACTCAAGTGCGGGATAGTTCACCGCCCGGGCCGGCCATGCGGGATAACTCACCGCCCAGCGGGGTCAGCGCAGGGTGGCTCCGAAGCGGTCGGCCGCCACCTGCACGGCGGCCGCGCGCGCACCGGCGATCTCGTCCTCGCTGAGGGTGTGGTCCGCGGCGCGGAGCCGCACATTGAAGGCCAGCGACACATGCCCGGCCGGCACCGGTTCACCGGTGTAGAGGTCGAACAGCCGCACCGACTCGATCAGCGGGCTCGCCTCGGCCAGCGCCTCCTGCAGAACACCTGCCGGCACCCTCGACTCGACGATGAAGGCCAGATCCTCCTTGGCCACCGGGAAGGCCGAGAAGTCCGGTCGCGGACCGATCTCGGGCGCCGCGGCCAGCAGAGCGTCCAGGTCGACCTCGCCGGCCACGGCCCGAGGCGGAAGACCGTAGGCCTCCAGCACCTTCGGGTGCAGCTCCCCCGCATGTCCCACGACGCGTCCGTCCAGCACCAGCGCGGCGCAACGACCGGGGTGGAAGGGCGCGAGGGACGCTGCCTCCACGGAGACCTCCACATGGAGCACATCGGCGAGACGCCGAGCCACCGCGATGGCATCCGACCACGCGACGGGACGGCCAGGGCCGTCCCAGCCGCCACGCTCACGGTCACCCAGCAACACCCAAGCCGCCGTCAGCGGCTGATCGGGCAGCGCGGCGTCGAGCACGGCTAGCTCATCGGGCGTCGGCCGGCGATCGACCCCGTAGATCGGGGCGGCGGGCGCGCCAGATCGCGGCCGGAACACGCGACCCACCTCGCTGATCGCGACATCGTCGTGGCCTCGGCCCACGTTGAGGCCGGCGCTGCGCAGCAGTCCCGTAAGCAGGGTGGTCGTGAGGCCGGGCTCCTCGGCGGACAGCGGATTCTCCAGCAGCACCTGTCGGCGTCGCTCGTCGTCCGCCCCGAGGCCCAGCCGGTCGAAGTCCGCCGGTCCCGCGAACGGGAAGGTCTTGACCTCGACGAGACCATCGCCGGCGAGTGCGTACCCGACCCGGCGCCGCAGCTCCTGCGCCCGCGTGAGCCCGCGACCGCCGGAGGCCTGCGGCAGCACCGAGGGCACCTGGTCGTAGCCCACGACGCGCAGCACCTCCTCGACGACGTCGTACGGATCGTTGATGTCGAAGCGCCACGGCGGCGGGACCACGACGAGTGACTCGCCGTCGATCCGCACCTCGCACGCATTGCCTTCGAGCGCTCGGACGGCGGCATCGGTGTCGATCGACTCGACGCCCGCGATCCGGCGTGGCAGGTCGACGGGCAGCGTCACCTCGTGTCTCGTGTCGACCTCACCGACCACGGTGAGACCCGGCTCGATATGCCCGCCGCCATGCTCGACGAGGAGTTCGGCGACCCGCTGCGCGGCACGTGCCTGCAAGGTCGGGTCCACCCCGCGCTCGAAACGACGCGCCGCCTCCGAGGACAGCCGGTGCCGTCGCGACGCACGCGCGATGGTGGCGCGGTCGAAGTAGGCCGCCTCGATGACGATGTCGGTCGTAGCGGCATCGATCTCCACCCGGGCGGCACCCATGACACCCGCCAGTCCCACCGGCCCGTCGTCGTCGCAGATCAACAGGTCCTGCGGATCGAGCGCGCGATCCACATCGTCGAGGGTCGTGAGACGCTCGCCCGCGACTGCCCGGCGCACCCGGATCGGACCGTTCAGCTTGGCAGCGTCATAGGCGTGGTTCGGCTGGCCAAGCTCCAGCATCACGTAGTTGCTGACGTCCACGGCGAGGGAGATCGAGCGCATCCCCGCCTGCACCAGCCGCCGCGCGATCATCGGAGGCGTCGGACGCGTCGGATCGAAGCCGGTCACCCGCAACGTGGTGAACACCGGGCACGCGGTGGGATCCTCCACCACGACCGGGTACGCCTCGGCACCGGTCTCCGGGACGGCGATATCGGCCGGATCGCGGAACGGCAGACCGAAGGCCAGCGCGGTGTCCCGGGCGACCCCGCGCAGCGACCAGGCGTAGCCGCGATCGGGGTTGACCTCGAGGTCGAGGGTCTCCTGGTTGAGCCCGAGCAGCTCGACCGCGCCAGTGCCGGGATCGGCCAGCCCCGGCTCCAGGACCAGGATGCCGTCCGCGTCGCCGGGCAGGCCGAGCTCCGCCGTCGAGCAGATCATGCCGTCGGAGACGTGACCATAGGTCTTGCGCGAGCCGATCTCGAAGCCCATCGCCGGCAGGAAGGTCCCCGGCAACGACACGACCACGAGGTCCCCCGGACCGAAATTGTGCGCACCGCACACGATCCCACGTCCGGCGGGCACATCCTCGGTGGCGGGCTCGTTGTGCTCGGGGCCGACGTCGACCCGGCACCAGTTGATGGTCTTGCCGTTCTTCTGCGGCTCGGGCTCCGCGGTCAGGACGCGACCGACCACCAGCGGGCCGGTGATCTGCCCGCCGATGATCTCCTCGAGCTTGAGGTCGAAGGCGGTGAGCCGAGCGGCCAGGTCCTCGGTGGAGACCGAGGAGGGCAACGAGGTGAGCTCACGCAGCCAGGAGACAGGGACCTTCATGGGGTGGGGTTACCTCTCGACTGTCACAGACCGATGCCGAAGGGCTCGGTGAAGCGGATGTCGCCGTCCCAGAGATCGCGCAGGTCGGCGATGTCGTAACGGCTGGTGATGGTGCGGTCCAGGCCCATGCCGAAGGCGAAACCCGAGTACCGCTCGGGGTCGACCCCGCAGGCGATCAGCACGCGCGGGTTGACGACGCCGCAGCCGCCCCACTCGACCCATCCCTCGCCGCGGCAGGTCGGGCAGTCGGCCACGTGCGCGGGGTCGTTGTGGCACACATAGCAGAGCAGGTCGACCTCGGCGCTCGGCTCGGTGAACGGGAAGTACGACGGACGGAAACGCGTGGTGATGTCCGCTCCGTAGATCGCCCGGGCGAGGTGGTCAAGCGTGCCCTTGAGGTGGGCCATCGACAGGCCCTCGTCGATGGCGAGTCCCTCGACCTGGTGGAACACGGGGGCGTGGGTCGCGTCGGGCTCGTCGGTGCGGAAGACCCGGCCCGGGCAGGCGATGTAGATGGGTGGGGTGCGGGTCAGCATCGTGCGCGCCTGGACCGGCGAGGTGTGGGTGCGCAGCACCATCGCGGCAGACTCCGGGGTCACCCAGAAGGTGTCCATCATGGTGCGAGCCGGATGATCGGGGCCGAGGTTGAGGGCATCGAAGTTGAGCCACTCGGCCTCGACCTCGGGGCCCTCGCCGATCTCCCAGCCCATCGCGACGAAGATATCGCTGACGTGATCCTGGATCGTCGTCAGCGGATGGCGAGCGCCGACCGGCTCCCGGTCGGTCGGCAGGGTGACGTCGACCGCCTCGGCGGCCAGCCTGCGCTCGAACTCCTGCGCCTCGACCTCGTCCGTGCGGCGAGCGAGGGCCTGGCTGACGGCACCGCGCGCCTGGCCGACTCGCTGCCCGGCCTCCTTGCGCGCCTGCGGGGGCAGCGCCCCGATCTCGCGATTGGCCAGCGCGAGGGGCGAGCGGTCGCCGACGTGCTCGATCTTGACCTGCTTGAGCGCCTCGATCGAGTCGGCCGCGGCGATCGCCGCGAGCGCCTCGTCGCGCATGCGCTCGACCTCGTCGGCACGCAGGGGGGTGACCTCGACGGGGTCGTAGTCGGAGTTGGGCGCGGACATGAGAACGAGTCTATCGACGGGGCGTCCACCCGGTGGACAGGGCCGCAAGGCGTGCGACTTTTGCCGGGTTGTGGCCCGTTCCCGATGTCTCACAGGGCCACAACCCGGCAAAAGTCGGGCCCGGAGGGCGCTAGTCGGTCAGACCGGCGGGCTCGTTGATCGGCAGCCTCACGGTGATGCGTGCGCCGCCGACCTCGGTCGAGCCGATGTCGATCGTGCCGTGATGCTGTTCCACGACGCCGCGCACGATGAACATGCCCAGGCCGCTCCCGGCACCGGGGCCGGACTTCCAGAACCGGCTGAACACGCGCTGCCGCAGCTCGGCGGGGATGCCGCTGCCGTGGTCGCTGACCTCCAGCTCGATCCCGTCCCCGACCGCGCGCACCACGACATCGCGCAGGCCCTCGCCGTGCCGTATCGCGTTCTCCACGAGATTGGTGAGCACCTGCGTCAACCGGTCCTCATCGCCCCACACGACGGGGATCTCCCCCTCGATCACCGGCTCAGGTCGCTCGTCGGAGGCGGCGAAGACGCTGGCCAGCACGCGGCCCGCCAGCGCATCGACGGTGACCGGCCCGGTGCGCAAGGTGAGCCGCCCCGAATCGATCCGCGCGGCATCGAGCAGCTCGGCGATGAGCCGGCTCAACCGGTCGGCGTCCGCGTCGACCGTCGTGAGCATGAACTTGCGCTGGTCCTCGCTGAACTGGTCCCAGCGACTCAGCAGCGTGGCGGTGAACCCCTTGATACCGGTCAGCGGCGATCGCAGCTCGTGCGCCACGGTCGCCACCATGTCGGAGCGCTCACGGTCACGCTGGTTGCGGATCCGGGCGTTGCGGATCGACACCACCACCCGTACGACCCGTCCGGCCGGACGCTCACGCTCCAGGGAAGCGGTGATGAGGTACTCACTGCCGCGCGGCGACCACCAGGAATGCTCCGAGATCCGGGTGCGCAGCTCGAAGCCGTCGTAGGGACGCACCACGTCGTACCAGGAGTGACCGCTGAGATCGTCGAAGGGGATGGCGTCCTTGATGTGCATGCCGAGCATCTCGTCGCCGACGGCCCTCGCCATCTCGCGCGTCCGCGCGTTGACGAAGGTGACGCGGCCCTCGGCATCGGCGATCACGATCCCGTCGGGAAAGTTCTCGAGCACACCATCGAGGATAGTCCGAGCGGACGGTACCGTCCCACTCGGGAGGGCTATCGCGGATCAGCCCCGCAGCGCGTGGGCCGAGGCATACGCGCAGACCGCGGCGGCCGTGGCCAGGTTGAGACTCTCAGCCCGCCCGTAGATCGGAACACCCACGACCTGGTCGCAGCGCTCACGGACCGCCATGGGCAGGCCGTGAGCCTCATTGCCCATCAGCCAGGCGGTGGGACGGGCGAGATCGACCGCGTCATCGAAGAGCTGCGCCTCTCCCCCGCCGTCGGCAGCGAGCAGTTGAACATCACGCCGTCCGATGAGGGTCAACGCCCGATCGGCATCGCGCTCGACGACGATCGGCAGATGGAACAGCGAACCGGCCGTCGAACGGACGACTTTCGGATTGAGGGGATCGACGCTGTCGCCGATCACGAGGACCGCGTCGGCACCCGCCGCATCGGCCACCCGGATGACCGCACCGAGGTTGCCGGGATCGCGGATCTCGAAGCACACGATCACCAGCCGCCAGGCGATCGCCTCGATCGAGGCGATCGTGCGGGTGAGGTCACGACACCGGGCCACGATCCCCTGCGGCTGGACCGAGTCGGCGATCTCGACGAGCACGTCGTCGTCGACGACGTGCCACGTCAGGCCGTCCGCCTGCCAGGCCTCGTGTCGCCGCGAGGCCTCGGCCGTCGCGAAGACCTCGATGACGGTGCCGGCGAGGGTCAGCGCCTCACGGACCGCCTGCGGCCCCTCGGCGAGGAACTCGCCGGTCTTGGCCCGGAACGACCGCGCGGCGAGCCGCCGAGCGTGCTTGACGCGTGCGGAACGCACACTCAGCACACCGGGCGAGCTCGCCACGTGAGTCGTCGGGTCCGGCTCAGGCCGCGGAATCGGCCTTGGGCGCGTTGACATCCTCGGGCAGGTTGGCCTTGGCCACCTCGACGAGGGCGTTGAACGCGTCGATGTCGTTGACGGCCAGATCGGCGAGGATCTTGCGGTCGACCTCGACCTCGGCGGCCTTGAGGCCCTGGATGAAGCGGTTGTACGTCAGACCCTGCGCACGCGCCGCGGCGTTGATGCGCTGGATCCAGAGCCGACGGAAGTCGCCCTTCTTGGCGCGGCGGTCGTTGTAGGAGTAGACCAGCGAGTGGGTGACCTGCTCCTTGGCCTTGCGGTACAGGCGCGAACGCTGACCACGGTAGCCCGATGCGCGATCGAGGACCTCGCGGCGCTTCTTCTGGGCGTTCACGGAACGCTTGACGCGTGCCATAGGTGTCTCCTTAGAAAGTTCTGGTGTCGCGGACGGGGCTTAGAGGTTCCGCTGGTGGGGGTGGCGTTGCGAGCGTCGCAGCCGTGGGATGCTCGCAAGGCGCAGGCTCGCTGGCAGGCTCGGACGCCTTTCGAGCCTCCCCTGCCGGCGGAACCCCTTAGAGCCCGAGCAGCTTCTTGACCTGCTTGGTGTCGGCCTTGGACACGCCGGTGGTGCCGTCGAGGCGACGCATCCGCGACGAGGGCTTGTGCTCCGCCAGGTGGTAACGGTTGGCCTGCTGGCGACGCAGCTTGCCCTTGCCCGTGGTCTTGACGCGCTTCTTCATGCCCGAGTGGGGCTTGAACTTCGGCATGTTATGCCTCCATGTCTGGGTCGAGGTTCTCCGAGCGACGCCGGGGCTTCTTCGGCGTCGCGTTCTGCTGGTGGGCTTCGCGGTGGGCCTTCTCGGCCTCCGCCTCCGCCTCGGCATCCGCGGCTCGCTGCGCGGTGGTCTGTTCCTTCTCGGCCCGGACCTCCGCCTGCGCTTCGGACTTCTTCTTGTGAGGGCCGAGCACCATCGTCATATTGCGACCGTCCTGGCGGGCGTTCGACTCGATGAAGCCGAGATCCTGCACATCCTCGGCGAGCTTCTGCAACAGGCGGAAGCCGAGCTCGGGGCGGTGCTGCTCACGGCCACGGAACATGATCGTGATCTTGACCTTGTCTCCGGCCTTGAGGAACCGCACGACGTGACCCTTCTTGGTGTCGTAGTCGTGCTGATCGATCTTCGGTCGGAGCTTCATCTCCTTGATGATCGTGTTCGTCTGGTTGCGCCGGGACTCGCGGGCCTTCTGCGCCGCCTCGTACTTGAACTTGCCGTAGTCCATGAGACGGGCGACCGGCGGGCGTGCCTGGGGGGCCACCTCGACGAGGTCGAGGTCGGCCTCGGCGGCCAGGCGCAGGGCATCCTCGATACGGACGATGCCGACTTGCTCACCACTCGGTCCGACGAGGCGTACTTCGGGAACGCGAATCCGCTCGTTGACGCGCAGCTCGTTGCTGATGGGTCCTCCTGTGGGTCGTGGAGGGAGGACATGAAAAATGGCCTCCGCGAAACGAAGGCCACCAGCGGAGCGTGCGTTACCGCTCCGGACGCATGACGACACGTGTACGCCATGCGCAGAACCTCAAGGTCCGGGGACCAGGCAGGTGGGAGGTGACCTCCACTTCGATCAACCATCGTAGCAGCACTCTTGTTCCCGAGGAAATCGGGGCCGCCAGGACGCAGCGCCCGCCTCCGCCGCCATCATGGTGCCATGAGCTCTCAGCCTCGACGGGACCATCCATCGCCTCTGCTGACCGCCGATCGCGTACGCGAGATCCTCATCGACAGCAATGGCGAGGCCGGGGCCGCCGGGGGTGCCGTCGGCGGCGCGATCGGCGGCTCAGCCGTCGGCGGTGCGATCGGCGGCGCCGCCGGTGCACGCGGCGGATCGAGCGGTGGGCGGACCGGCGGGCGCCTCGGAGCACGCATGTTCACCCGCGTGCTCGGCCAGACCAGGACGGTGCCGGTCCCCCGCTCAACCGAGGCGCTGAAGGCCGTGCGGCGGCTCCTGCGGCAGGAGCTCCCCTCGGCGGAGGATGCCGCGGTGATCGGCCTGATGGGAACCGGATGGCTGAACATGAACACCGCGGTGGTCCAGCTGGTCTGGCTGCGGGATCGGGTCGAGGTGACGGCGCACGCCCTGGAAGGGCTCGTCAACCAGCGTTCGGTGCCGAAGGCGCTCGACGCCGTCGAGCGTGCCCTGCGGGCCGTCGACCGGTGATCACTGACCTGGGCTGACCCAGGCCGTCCCGGTCGCGGTGCGGACCAGGACGTGCTCGGCGGCGATGTGCTCCAGGTCTTCGGTCTCGATGACGCGGAACCCCGGTGATCCGAGGTCGACCAGGAGCGCGGCGGCGCCCTCGGAGCGTGCCGAGCGGGCGGCATCGCGTCCGTAGACCGGGACAGGCCTGGCCTGCGGATTCCATCGCTGCATCGCCGCGACGCTGGTGAACGTGAGCAGCGCCTGGCGACCGTCGGCCCCGGTCATCAGCACCGCGGCCATGTCGGCGCCCTTGTCGCCCTCGGTGAGCGCGGTCTGCGGATCGGAGGTGAGCACCGCCACCACCGGCACGAAGACCCGCGCGGCGCCGTAGCGGCTCAACACATCGACGAGCTCACCATCGGCCACCTCGGCCAGCAAGGGGTCGATCTGCCCGTCGTCGCCCGGGAAGGCCGGCTCGGCCAGGGAGCGCTCATGTTCCCGCTCGCTCATGAGATCTGCTCCTGCAGCCAGCGGACCGCCTCGCGGGCAGAATCGCCGTCACTGCCCTGGATCGCGAAGAGGATGACGCGTCGGTCCTCCTGGGTGACGAGTGTCGGCCAGGGCGCACCGTCGCGCATCGAGATCGCGGCGATCTGCGACCACGCGAAGCGGTGCCGCCGGAACCCGTTGACGACGGTCAGTCCCTCGGCGTCAGCCCGCACATTGCTCCACGTGACGGCGAAGGCCAAGAGAGCGATGACGCCGATGAAACCCCACAGGGTCAGTGCCTGCAGCACGCTGAAACGGTAGTCCTCGGGAATGGCATTGCCGACCACGACCATCATCACCACGAGGACGGCGGTCGACATCCACATCACGATCGCCACCGCCACCGGGCGGAACCTGCGCACCTCGGACATCAGATCCGGCAGGCCAGGATATCGGTGACGAGGATGCCGCGGGCACCGATCGCGAACAGATCGTCCATCACCCGTTGAGCGGTCTCACGTGGCACCATCGACCGCACCGCGGCCCAGCCCTCGCGATGGAGGGGCGACACCGTGGGCGACTCGATGCCGGGAGTCAGACGCACGGCGTCCTCGACCCGGTCCGTGCTGATGTCGTAGTCCATCATCACGTAGGTCCGCGCCACGATCACGCTCTCCAGCCGGCGGCGGAACACCTCCAACCCGTCGGGATCGGTGCCATTGCCCCGCGTGACGACGACGGCCTCCGAGCGAAGGATCGGCTCCCCGAACACCTCGAGTCCTGCCTGGCGCAAGGTGGTGCCGGTCTCGACGACATCGGCGATCGCATCCGCGACGCCGAGTCGGATCGAGGTCTCCACCGCGCCGTCGAGCCGTACGACATCGGACTCGATGCCCAGCCGCTCGAGATGCGGGCGGACGATGCCCGGATAGGACGTCGCGATGCGCCGGCCCGCGAGCTCGCTCTCCGCCGCCAGCGTCCCGGCCGGCGCCGCGAAGCGGAAGGTCGAGGCCCCGAAGCCGAGGGTCATGATCTCCTCGGCCTGCGCGCCCGAGTCCAGCAGGAGGTCACGCCCGGTGATACCGACATCGAGCGTCCCCTCACCGACGTAGATGGCGATATCGCGAGGACGCAGATAGAAGAACTCCACCTGGTTGTCGTGATCGACGGTGACGAGGTCCTTGGCATTGCGACGCTGGCGATAGCCGGCCTCGGTGAGCATGAGGGAGGCGGCCTCAGACAAGGCCCCCTTGTTGGGAACGGCGACCTTCAACATGGTCTGACTCTTTCGTCCGATCGGGCTCGGTTCACGGCAGCGGCGGAGCCCGGGGCATTCGGTGGTCGAGGCCCGCTGCCGTCACAGATGCGCGTAGACGTCGTCGAGCGAGATGCCGGCGGCGATCATCATCACCTGCGCGTGGTACAGCAGCTGGCTGAGCTCCTCGGCCGCGCGCTCGGGGCCTTCGTGCTCGACCGCCATCCACGACTCGGCGGCCTCCTCGACCAGCTTCTTGCCGATGAAGTGGACGCCGGCATCGATCTCGGCGACCGTGCCCGAGCCCTCAGGGCGCGCAGCGGCCTTCTGCTGCAGCTCGGCGAACAGGCCCTCGAACGTCTTCATCGCGCGTCAGTCTATCCGGGTGCTCTGGCCGGCCGGTCAACCGCGTAGCCAGCCGAGGGTCGCCCAGCTCGCGAGCGCGGCCTCGGCGGCCTCGCGGCCCTTGTCCTCACGGCTGTCGGCCAGGCCCGCACGGTCGAGGGCCTGCTCCTCGGTGTCGCAGGTGAGCAGGCCGAAACCGATCGGGACTCCGGTGTCCAGGGACGCGCGCGACAGGCCGTCGGTGGCCGCTGAGGAGACGTACTCGAAGTGCGGCGTACCGCCCCGGATGATGACGCCGAGGGCGATGACGACGTCGTACTCGGCCTCCGCCGCCGCCTTGGCGACGAGCGGCAGCTCGAAGGACCCGGCGGTGCGGATGAGGGTCACATCGCTGGCGTGCGCATCGGCGAGAGCCAGCTGGGCGCCCGCCACGAGACCATCCATGACGGCGGTGTGCCAGCTGGAGGCGACGATCGCCACCTTGGCCCCCGAGGCGTCGGTGCTCAGCGAGGGCGCTCCATGCCCGCTCATAGTGAAACTCCTTGATCGAGGTCGACGTCGTCGTAGGCGGTCAGGTCGGGCAGGTCGTGTCCCATCCGGGCCGCCTTGGTCTGCAAGTAGCGCAGATTGTCACGGGTCGGGCGCACCGCGATCGGCAGCCGTTCCGCCACCGTGACACCGTACCGTCCCAGTTGAACGGCCTTGTCGGGGTTATTGGTCAGCAGCCGCACGGAGGCGATACCGAGCTCACGCAGCATCTGCGCGCCGGCCGCGTAATCGCGATCGTCCTCCCCGAAGCCGAGCTCGAGATTGGCGTCGACGGTGTCCCGCCCCTGGTCCTGCAGCTCATAGGCCTGCAGCTTGTGCAGCAGGCCGATCCCTCGGCCCTCGTGTCCACGCAGATAGACCACCACGCCCGCCCCTGCCGCCGTGATCGCGGCCATCGACGCCTGCAGCTGCGGACCGCAGTCACAGCGCCGGGAGCCGAGCACGTCGCCGGTGAGGCACTCGGAGTGCAGCCGGGTCAAGACGTCATCGGCGCCCGGCTCGCCGTAGACCAGCGCGATGTGCTCCGAGCCGTCGATGGTGTCGCGGAAGCCGTACGCGGTGAACTCGCCGAACTCGGTGGGCAGCCGCGTGGTGGCGCGCCGCTCGATCTGCGACTCGTGCAACCGGCGGTAGATCTGCAGGTCCTCGATGGAGACCAGAGCGAGATCGTGCTCGTCGGCGAAGGCGCGCAGGTCGGGCAGACGCTTGAGCGTGCCGTCGTCGTTCATCACCTCGCCGATGACGCCCGCCTGCGTGAGCCCGGCGAGGCGAGCGAAGTCCACGGCGGCCTCCGTGTGGCCCGGGCGCTCCAGCACGCCCCCGGGCTTCGCCCGCAGCGGGACGATGTGACCGGGCTGAACGAGTTCGAAGGGCTCGGTCGCCGAGTCCGCCAGCACCCGGCAGGTCCGGGCACGATCGGCCGCGGAGATGCCGGTGGTGACGCCGTCGCGCGCGTCGATCGACACCGTGTACGCGGTTCGCAGCCGATCGCGGTTGTGCGGCGTCATCAGCGGGATCGCCAGCCGGTCGAGGATCTCCCCCACGACCGGCGCGCAGATCAGGCCGCTGGAGTAGCGGACGAGGAAGGCCATCAGCTCCGGTGTGGCCTTCGAGGCGGCGAAGATGATGTCGCCCTCGTTCTCACGGTTCTCGTCGTCGACGACGACGATGGCCTTGCCGGCAGCGATGTCGGCGACGGCCCGCTCGATCGAGTCGAGGCGGATACGGGTGGACTCAGCCATGGACGGCTCCTTTCGCGAGCAGTCGCTCGACGTACTTGGCCAGCACGTCGACTTCGAGATTCACACGCGCGCCGGGAGCCAAGGCCCCCAGCGTCGTGTCGGCGAGGGTGGTGGGGATCAGCGAGACGGAGAACCAGGGCTCGGGATCGTCGGCGACCTCCACCACGGTCAGGGACGTGCCGTCCACCGTGATGGAGCCCTTCTCGACCAGATAGCGCGCGAGCGACTCAGGCAGCGCGAACCGCAGGACCTCCCAATGCTCGCTGGGCGTCCGGTCGAGCAGCTGCGCCGTCCCGTCGACGTGCCCCTGCACGACATGCCCGCCGAAGCGCGTCGTCGGCAGCATGGCGCGTTCCAGGTTGACCCGCGAGCCACCTGTCAGATCACCGAGTGACGACCGCTCCAGCGACTCACGCATCACGTCGGCGGTGAAGGTGTCCGCCGTGGGATCGGTCACCGTGAGACAGACCCCGTTGACGGCGATGGAGTCGCCGTGCCGGGCGCCGTCGGTGACGACCGGACCGCGGACGGTGAGCCGGACGGCATCGCCCTGGTCCTGGACGCCGATGACCTCGCCGACCTCTTCGATCAGACCGGTGAACATCACTCGTACCCCTCTCCCTTGCCCATGGCCTCGCGCGGGGGCGGACCCGGTGTGCCGACGATGCGGATGTCCGGCCCGACTGTGCGCAGATCGTCGATCTCGATCGGCCGTAAATCCGCGAGGGTGGTGGCCTCGCCTTCCAGGGCCGCGCGTCCCGAACCGAGCATCGCCGGGGCGATGTAGCCGATGACGCGATCGATGACGCCTTCGTTCCAGAAGGCTCCGGCCAGGCGTGGACCACCTTCCAGCCACACGTGGTGGATGTCGTTTTCCATCAGCTTGGCGAGCACGTCTCGCGGCTCGCGGGACTGGATCAGCAGCGTCGGCGCGACCCGGTCGAACACCCGGTAGTAGTTGGGGATCGTGGTCTCGCCGACGACGATCCGCATGGGCTGTCGCTCATAGGGCAAGGGCAGGTCGTTCTCGTCGCGGACGGAGAGCCGGGGATCGTCGGCGAGCACGGCACCGGTCCCGGCCATGATCGCATCGCACTCGGCACGGAAGCGCTGTACGTCGCGTCGCGCCTCGGGGCTCGTGATCCACTTGCTGGTGCCGTCCGGTGCCGCGCTGAGCCCATCGAGCGTGGCCGCGTACTTCCAGGTGACGTACGGCCGGCCGTGCCAGTAGCGGTAGGCCCACGGAGCGAGCTGCTCGCGCACCTCGTCGGCGAGCAGGCCGGACTCGACGTGGACGCCCGCGTCGCGGAGCATCGTCGCTCCCCCGCCGGCGGCCGGGTGCGGATCGTCGATCGCGTACACGACGCGGGCGACACCGGCATCGATCAGCGCCTGGGCACACGGACCGGTACGGCCGGTGTGCCCACAGGGCTCGAGGGTGACGACGGCCGTCGCGCCCTGGGCGATGCCGCCGAGCTGCGCGAGGGCGTCGGCCTCGGCGTGCGGGCCGCCGGGCCGGGCTGTGCGGCCGAGGGCGAGCTCCTGTCCGGAATCGTCGAGGATCACACATCCGACGCTCGGATTGGGCAGGACGTTGACATTGTCGCGGGCGGCCTCGAGGGCGCGACGCATGGCGGCGATCTCGTGCTCAGTGGTCGGCACTGGTCCCCTTCCGCGGTCGATGCCCGCACGTCCGGGGTCCGACGACGGGGCACGTGGCTCACCGTCGTCGCGTGCGCCTCCCATCCGGACTTTCACCGTCGGTCCTGGAGTTCCACCAGGTCAACCGGCCCCGAAGGGCGCGGGTCGCGGACTGTCACCGCCGGCTCGGACTTTCACCGACCCCGGGCACGCGAGCACATGGCTCTGATGGCGATCAGTCTACCCGGCTCGTGACACGGCCGGTCACCCACTCGTCGGTTGAGTCGGCGGTGGGTCGTCCCGCACCCGGCTCCACGGGCGGTGCGTCACCCCGCACCGACACCGGAGAGGTAGGGGATAGCTCACCTGCCCAGGGGTGAGATCACCCGGCTCAGTGGCGGCAGGCGGCGGCCTGTGCGCGCAGGGTCTCGACCATCGCGCCGGGGTCGTCGGCACCGAAGACCGCCGAACCGGCGACGAAGGTGTCCGCGCCGGCCTCGGCGCAGCGCTCGATCGTCTCGACGGAGACTCCCCCATCGACCTGGAGCCAGATATCGCCGCCGACCTTGTCCAACAGCTCGCGGGTGCGCCGGATCTTGGGCAGGCACAGATCGAGGAACTTCTGGCCGCCGAAGCCGGGCTCCACGGTCATGACGAGCACCATGTCCAGCTCGGGCAGCAGATCGGCGTAGGGCTCGATCGGCGTCGCGGGCTTGAGCGCCATCGACGCCCGGGCCCCCTTCGCCCGCAGCTCTCGCGCGAGGCGGACGGGCGCGTGAGCGGCCTCGACGTGGAAGGTCACACTCGATGCCCCGGCCTCGACGAAGGCCGGTCCCCAGCGATCGGGATCCTCGATCATCAGATGAGCGTCGATCGGCTGCGCGGCGCTGCGGGCGAGCGACTCGATCACCGGCGCCCCCAGGGTCAGATTGGGCACGAAGTGGTTGTCCATGACGTCCATGTGCAGGAAATCGGCACTCGGGATCCGGGCCGCCTCCTCGGCGATCCGGGCGAAGTCGGCGTTGAGCAGGCTGGGGGTGATACGCACGTCGGCCATGGCGCTCAGCCTAGTGACCTGTCGTGGCAGGACTCGAGGCGGCGGGCTCATCGCAGCCCGCCCGCCCCAGCTCGGGCGGTGACCTACGCACCCCTCAACCGTTCGGGCGGTGGGATACGCACCCCTCAAGTGCCGCGAGAGGTGCGTCACTCACCGCCCAAGGGGACGAGAGGTGCGTAACTCACCGCTCACGGACGGACGGGGGTCGGTCAGGCCGGACGCCGCAGGAGGGCGAGGAACATGGCATCCGTACCGTCGCGATGCGGCCACCATTGGCGAGTCGACTCCAGCACCACATCGGGCCGATCCCGGGCCACCGCATCGACCACGCCTCGCGTCTCTGCGACGACCGGCGAGCAGGTCGCGTACGCGACCACACCGCCGGGACGGACGAGCTCGAGAGCGCGGTCGAGCAGATCGCGCTGCAATCGGGTCAGATCGGCGAGGTCGTCCGGCGTTCGCCGCCATCGGGACTCCGGGCGACGACGCAAGGCGCCGAGGCCGGTGCACGGCGCGTCGACCAGCACTCGGTCGAAGCTGCCCGGCTCCCACGGCCCGTGCCGGCCGTCGTGGACCGTGACCTCGACATTGTCGAGAGCGCGAACCCCCTGACGGACCAGGTCCGCGCGATGTCGCTGTACCTCGTTCGCCACCACCACGGCACCGCGCTGTCTGGCCAGAGCGCCCCAGAGCGCCGCCTTGCCGCCGGGACCGGCGCACAGGTCCAACCACCGCTCGTCGCGCCCGTCGACCGGGGCCTCGGCCGCCCCGAGGGCCACGAGCTGAGAGCCCTCGTCCTGCACACCGGCTCGCCCGTCACGAACCGCCGCGATGTCCCCCGGCACCCCTCCCGCGTCGAGGATGCGGGCGTACGGGGAGAGCGCGCCGGGAGTTCCGGGCAGCTCATCGGGATCGATGAGGCCTGGCCGGGCGACGAGCGTGACCTTGGGCGGGGCGTTGTCGGCCGTGAGAAGTGCGGGCAGCTCGGCGGGGTCGGGCAAGGCCGCTCGCAGCTCCCGGACGATCCAGACCGGATGGGAGTAGGCGACGGCCAGTGCCTCATCGCCCTCCAGCTCGCGGGTCACCTCACCGATCCAAGATTCGAGATCGCGCGAGGCGATCTTGCGCAGGACGGCGTTGGTGAAGCCTACCGGCTTGTGACCCACGTGCCGACGCACGAGCTCGACCGTGGTCGAGACGGCGGCGTGATCGGGCACCCGCATGCTGAGCAGCTGATGGGCGCCGAGCCGCAGGGCGTCCAGGACGGGCGCGTCGACCCGGTCCAGTCCCTGTCGGGCGAGGGTCGCGATGATGGCATCGTAGGTGCCGCGCAGCCGGATCGTGCCGCTGACCAGCTCGGTCGCGAAGGCCGCGTCGCGTCCGGTCACGCCGCGATCGCGGAGCAGCCGCGGCACGACCAGGTTGACGTAGGCGTCCTTGTCGTCGACCTCACGCATCGCCTCGTAGGCGACCGCACGAACGGGGTCGATACTCATCGCTCCCCCACCCGTACCACGATGTGCTCCCACGTCGTCGACCAAGAGCGAATCCCGGTTCTCGGCGCGCTCATCGCAGACTCACCGTCGTCGCGCCGCCGAGTCCGCGGCCCCAGTCCGCGGCGTCCATCTCCTTCTTGCCGTGGGGCTGCACCCGGCCGAGCCGGATGTCCTCGGTCGCGGTGCCGACGAGCACCTCTCGCTTGGTGATACGCGCCTCGCCGGGGGCGAGATCGCTGGACTCGGTGGTCTCGACCGGGCCGACCTTGAGCCGGGCGTCGTCGTAGGTCGTCCAGGCACCGGGCGCCGGGGTGCATCCGCGGATCTGACGGTCGACCGCGAAGGCCGGACGATCCCAGAGGATGCGGGCATCCTCGGTGCTCAGCTTGGCCGCGTACGAGACCCCGTCCTCAGGCTGAGCGATGGCACCGATATCGCCGTCCTCGATGTGATCGACGGCATCGACCAGCAGCCGGGACCCGAGGTCGGCGAGCCGTTCGAGCAGCGTGCCCGACGTGTCCTCGGGCCGGATGCGCTCGGTGATCGTGCCCAACACCGGGCCGGCGTCGAGCTCCTCGACGAGACTGAACACCGTCGCACCCGTGACCTCGTCCCCGGCCATGATCGACCGCTGAACCGGCGCGGCACCACGCCAGGCGGGCAGCACGGAGAAGTGCAGGTTGATCCAGCCGAACTCGGGCAGGTCGAGCAAGTCACGGCGCAGGAGCGCTCCGTAGGCGACGATCGTCCCGACATCGGGCTTCAACGACCTCAGCTCGTTGAGGAACTCCGGATCCGAGGCCGAGACCGGCTTGAGCACCGGCAGACCCGCCTCCTCGGCGGCCACCGCGACGGCGGACGGTTCGAGCCGTCGTCCGCGCCCGACGCGGGCGTCCGGCCGGGTCACCACGGCGATCACCTCGTGCCGGCTCGCGAGCAGGGCGCGCAGTGTCGGGACGGCGGTCTCGGGGGTTCCGGCGAAGACGACTCTCACGTCGATCGAGTCTAGGCCGTCGCCTCTCCCCCAGCCCTCTGGCGGTAGGTGGTCAACCCCATCACCCACCGGAAACGTTGACGACCCACCGCCACCACACCGGAAAGGTTGATGACCTACCGCAGACACCACGGAACGGGTTGTCGCATCCCCGAGCCCTCTGGCGGTAGGTGGTCAACCCCATCACCCACCGGAAACGTTGACGACCTACCGCCACCACACCGGAAAGGTTGACAGCCCACCGCAGACACCACGGAACGGGTCGTCGCATCCCCGAGCCCCCTGGCGGTAGCTGGTCAACCCCACCACCCACCGGAAACGTTGACGACCTACCGCCACCACACCGGAAAGGTTGACAGCCCACCGCCACCACCGCGGAACGGGTCGTCGCATCCCCGAGCCCCCTGGCGGTAGCTGGTCAACCCCATCACCCACCGGAAAGGTTGACGACCTACCGCAGCCACCGCGGAAAGGTTGACAGCCCACCGCCACCGCCCCGGAAGGGTTGATGGCCTACCGCCACCGGGTGAGGGGACTCAGAAATCGATCGGATCGACCTGGACCCGCCAGGCGGGGAGCTTGGCGGCGCTGCGCTCCGCGGACGCCTGCTTGACGAGACGGGCGAGCGCGAGACCCTCGCGGCGAGGGGCGCGCAGGATCAGCCGTTCGCGGTCGGCGTCCACCGGCACCGGACCGAGGAGCTCGGTGTGCGGGGTCCACGACCGATGCGCCAACTCGGCGAGGACCTCGGCGGGAGCATCGATCGTGGCCAGACGCCCGATCGGCGGCAGATGGGTCTCGGCGCGCTCGGCCAGCTGCCGGACCGCCAGTCCGACCGGATCGGCACGCACGAGCGCCTGGAGAGACGCCGGGTCCCCGACGGCGACCGCCTCACCGTGGTGGGCGGCGAGCGCCAGGGCGTTGAACCACCGGCGGTGGGCCTCCTCGACCACCCGGACCTCGTCACGGCCGAGCATCAGCCAGGTGTCCAGCAACACCACCAGCGAGTAGCCTCCGGGAACCATGGGTTCGGCTCCAGGTGTCGCCAGGACCAGCGCCCGTTCTTCCGGACCGGGATCCACTGTGTCGAGCACCGACGAGCCTCCTGAGGTCACGACCCGATGACTCGTGAAGGCCTGCGCGAACTCCTCCGCCGTGCGCAGCTGGCCTACGACGGGCGCGCGGAGCCGATCGCCGCCGCATTCGTGGCACCGCCAGTGCGGGTCCTGGGTCCCGCACCAGCGGCAGACGACGGGTGCCCGGGCGGACGTCTGCGCCAGCGGTCCCTCGCACTGCCGACAGCGCGCAGGTGTCCGGCAGCGCTGACAGGCCAGGGAGCTGCGGTAGCCGCGCCGAGGAACCTGTACGAGAACGTGCCCCCCGCTGCCGCGGATCGCCGTGAAGACCTGCCGAGGCAGGCGCACCGGCGCCGCCCCCGTCTCGGTGCCGTCGGTGACCGTCAGCTGCGGCCATTCGCGACGACGTGCCGCCTGATCGCCGCCGAGGTCGGCACACCAGCGCGACTCCACCACCGACTGCGCCTCGACCGAACGCGCATAGGAGGCCAGCAGGACACCGGCACCCTGCTGCGCCGCGCGCGTCAGCAGGACCTCGCGAGCGTGCGGATACGGGGCGCGAGGCTCGGCGAAGAGGTCGTCGCCGTCGTCCCACATCGCCACCAGACCGAGGTCGCGCACCGGGGCATAGGCCGCGGCACGGGTGCCCAGCACGATCGAGACCTCACCGCGTGCGACACGGACGAAGGAGCGATAGCGAGCGGCCGGCTTCTGTGCCGCGGTCAGCACGACATGGCGGTCCTGACCGAGCACCTCGGTGACGACGGCGTCCCAGCGCTCGACGTCTCGGGCATCGGGCACGCAGATGATCGCGCCTCGCCCCGAGCGGGCCGTCGCGGCGACCGCCTCCGCGACGGCTCGCTCCGGCTCGTGACGTGGCAGGACCGCGAGCACCGTGCGCGGCGAGCGTCCCGCGGCCAGCTCCTCAACGAAGGCCGGCCCGTCGACATAGGGATACCACGCGGCGCTGCCCGGATCGTCCGGCGGCGAGACCGGATCGCCGACCGGATGCGCCTCGGCGCGAGCGTGCCGTGGGGGGATGGCGAGCCGGAGGACATCGGTGACGGTCCCGGCATAGCGCTCGGCGACTGCACGCGCCAGGCGCAACACCTCCGGTCGCAGCACCGGCTCGGGCGACACGATCTTGTGCAAGGCCGCGAGTGTGCCCTGGTGCTCCGTGGAGTCGGAGAGCTCGACCAGGAAGCCGTCGGTCAGCTTGCCGGCGAATCTCACCTTGACGCGGCATCCGGGCCGTGCGTCCGCGGCCAGCTCATCGGGCACCCGATAGTCGAACAGCCGGTCCAGATGCGGCAGCGGGGAGTCGATCAGGACGCGGGCGACCGAGGCAGGAGGGCGTGCCGCCTCCACCTGGAGCATCGCGAGCTGTTCGTCCACGTCGCGATTCTCCCAGCCGCCACCCACAGTCGGCTCAGCGCAGGTGACGGCGACGCGCCACGAGCACGGCGCACAGCAACGTGCATAGTCCCAGGATGTAGCCGGCGAAGGCCCACGCGGCCGGCTCCCAGGACGTGATGGTCAGCAGGGTGATCACCGCGCCGACGCCGATGAGAGCGTAGAAGGTCGCCTGTTCGGACCAGGGATCGCGCCACGCCTTGACGATCGTCGGCAGGGCCGCCACGCCGTCGGCGACCACGGCGATGATGACGGCCGCGGGCGCCTGCCCGAGACCGATCCACACGCCGAGCGCCACCGCGGCGGTGACCCCGCAGGCCAGATCGAAGGGACCGAGGCTGGCGCGGTGTCGCCGCGCCGCGAGGCTCGCCACGACCACCACCAGCGGCCCGAGCCCCGCGGACAGCGTCGGCACGGCGGGCAGGCCGACCCCGGCGTCGAGCTGGGCGAGGAAGGCGATGAGCGGCGCGGCCGCCCACAGCGACCACGTCACCAGATTGGGCCGGACCCGTCCCGCAACGGTCGCGGCCGCGTAGCGCAGGCTCCCGAACAGTCCGAGCGCCGCGCTGAGGAACACCCAGTTCGGATCCAGCACGAGGGCCTCCTACGACGCCGACGGCGGGAGAGACCAAGTCTCTCCCGCCGTCGGTACGAGCTGTGTCTGGGGACGCCGATCAGCGACCGGCGGCCGCGCGCAGAGCGTCGGCGCGGTCCGTCGACTCCCACGGCAGGCCGGGGCGGCCGAAGTGGCCGTAGGCCGCGGTCTGCGCGTAGATCGGACGCAGGAGGTCCAGGTCGCGCACGATCGCCGCGGGGCGCAGATCGAAGACCTCGAGCACGGCCTCACGGATCGTATCGACCGGAACGGTCTCGGTGCCGTAGGTGTCGACATAGAAACCGACCGGGTGGGCGACGCCGATCGCGTACGCGACCTGCACCTCGGCCTTGGTGGCCAGACCCGCGGCGACGATGTTCTTGGCGACCCAGCGCATCGCGTAGGCGGCGGAGCGGTCGACCTTGCTCGGGTCCTTGCCCGAGAACGCGCCGCCGCCGTGACGCGCATAGCCGCCGTAGGTGTCGACGATGATCTTGCGACCGGTCAGGCCGGCATCGCCCATCGGACCACCGATGACGAACTTGCCGGTGGGGTTGATGTGCAGCTTGGCGTCGCTGCCGTCGATGTCGTAGTCGGCGAGGACCACGTCGATGACGTGCTTCTTCAGGTCCTGCGGCAGCTGGTTCTCGAGGTCGATGCCGTCCTCGTGCTGGGTGGAGATGACGATCGCCTCGACCCGCTTGGGCTTGTCGTCGTCGCCGTACTCGATGGTGACCTGGGTCTTGCCGTCGGGGCGCAGGTACGGCAGCGTGCCGTCCTTGCGCACGCGGGTCAGCTGCTCGGAGAGCCGGTGAGCGATGGTGATCGGCAGCGGCATGAGCTCGGGCGTCTCGTCGATCGCGAAGCCGAACATGAGGCCCTGATCGCCCGCGCCCTGGCGGTCCAGCGGATCCTCCGAGACACCGGTGCGTCCTTCGAAGGCGGTGTCGACGCCCTGCGCGATATCGGGCGACTGCGCGTCGAGGGTGACCTGCACGGCGCAGGACTCTCCGTCGAAGCCCTTGGTGGACGAGTCGTAGCCGATCTCCAGCACCCGGTCGCGCGCGATCCGCGCGATGTCGACATAGGCCTCGGTGGTGACCTCGCCGCCGACCAGGACGAGGCCGGTGGTCACGAAGGTCTCAGCCGCGACGCGGCTCTTGGGATCGACCGCGAGCAGCGCGTCGAGGATGCTGTCGCTGATCTGATCGGCGATCTTGTCCGGGTGACCCTCGGTCACGGACTCGGAGGTGAACAAACGGCTCACGGTGAAGAACTCTCCTGATGATGGACGACGTCAGTACTGTACTAGGCCGTGGCGAGCCCGGCGGGTCATCCCAGTCGTTGGACGATCGTGTCCCAGATCGCGTTCGCGACCTCGGACTTGGCCGCGCGCGCGAGAGGCCGCGCCTCGCCGTCGGCGGTCAGCAGGATGACCTCGTTGTCGTCGGCTCCGAAGACCGCGCCGGCGCTGACATCGTTGACGACCAGCAGATCGCAGCCCTTGCGGGCCAGCTTGGCACGCGCGTGCTCGACGACGGTGGCGTTCTCGTCCCCGGTCTCCGCCGCGAATCCGGCGATGAACGGCTCGCCGGAGCCGCTCGGGCGCGAGCGCACCAGCTCGGCGAGGATGTCGGGGTTCTCGACCAGCTCGATGGTCGGCGCGTCGCCTCCGGGGACCTTCTTGATCTTGGCGTCGGCGTAGTTGGCGGGCCGGAAGTCGGCCGGTGCCGCGGCCATGACCACTGCGTCGGCAGTCGCCGCGGCCTTGACGACCGCGTCACGCAGCTCGGCCGTGGTGACGACGTCGATGCGCTCGACACTTGCCGGGGCCGGAAGGGAGACATTCGCGGCCACCAAGGTCACCTCGGCTCCGCGGGCGGCCGCTGCCTGCGCGAGCGCCAGGCCCTGGCGGCCCGAGGAGCGGTTGCCCAGGAAGCGCACCGGGTCGAGGAACTCGCGGGTGCCACCGGCGCTGACGACGACCCTCCGACCGGTCAGGTCCTGGGGACGGCCGTCGAGGACGCGCAGACACGCGGCGAAGATGTCCTCGGGCTCGGGCAGCCGCCCGGCTCCGGAGTCAGCCCCCGTCAGGCGTCCGACCGCCGGTTCGATGACGGTCGAGCCCCGCCCGCGCAACGTCGCGACATTGGCCCGGGTGGCGGCGTTCTCCCACATCTCGGTGTGCATCGCCGGGGCGAAGACGACCGGGCAGCGCGCGGTGAGCAGCGTATTGGTGAGCAGGTCGTCCGCGAGACCGTGCGCGGCCTTGGCCAGCGTGTTGGCTGTCGCGGGAGCCACCACGACGAGATCGGCGTGCTGCCCGATCGCGACGTGCGGCACCTGCGGCACGTTCTCGAAGGTGCCGGTCTGCACCGGCTTGCCCGACAACGCCTCCCAGGTCGCCGCGCCCACGAACTCGAGCGCGGCCTCGGTGGGGACGACTCGCACGTCGTGACCGGCCTCGGTGAACAGCCGCAGGAGCAGCGCCGCCTTGTAGGCCGCCACTCCCCCGCTGACACCGAGCACGATCGAGCTCATGCCGGCACCGTCTCAAGGAAAAGCAGCGTAGACCGGCACCGGCATGACGACATCTCGATCGGTCGCTCGCTGCGCTCGCTCATGCCGGCACCGTCTCAAGGAAAAGCAGCGTAGACCGGCACCGGCATGAGGACATCTCGATCGGTCGCTCGCTGCGCTCGCTCATGCCGACACCGTCTCAAGGAAAAGCAGCGTAGACCGGCACCGGCATGACGACATCTCGATCGGTCGCTCGCTGCGCTCGCTCATGGGTGCAGAGTCAGCTCTCGCCGGCCGCGTCGCGTGCGGCCTGTGCGGCAGCCGCCTCGGCCTCGGGATCGATGTCCTCGACGGTCAGGAGGTTCTCGTTGATCTCGCGGAGGGCGATCGAGAGGGGCTTCTCCTGCACCTCGGTCTCCAGCAGCGGACCGACGTACTCGAGCAGGCCCTCGCCGAGCTGCGAGTAGTAGGCATTGATCTGGCGAGCCCGCTTGGCGCTGTAGAGCACCAGCTTGTACTTGGACTCGGACTTCTCCAGCAGGTCGTCGATAGGAGGATTGGTGATGCCTTCGGCGGCGGAACGGGTGGTGGACACGAAGATCCGCACCTCTCGTGGTCGGTGTGTAGGGCGAGCGCGGCGACGGTCGTGCGCGACGGCGGGCAGGGCCGCGTGGCTATTCGGCGGTCGAGGAGCTCATGTTCGAGAACAACTCTACCAACTCCGCGCACGCTTCATCGACATCGGTGTTGACGATCGTGACGTCGAACTCGGCTTGCGCGGCCAGTTCCTCGCGTGCCGTCCGCAACCGGCGTTCACGCTCGGCCTCCGTCTCGGTTCCGCGGCCGACCAGTCGTCGCACGAGCTCGTCCCAGCTGGGCGGCGCGAGGAACACCATGAGCGCCTCGGGCATCCGCTCGCGCACCTGGCGCGCCCCCTGCAGATCGATCTCGAGAAGCGCCGAATCGCCGGCGGCCAGCCGCTCCTCGACGGCGGCGCGCGGCGTGCCGTACCGGTGCCGCCCGTGCACGACCGCCCACTCAAGCAGTCCGTCCTCGGCGATCAGCCGATCGAACTCCTCCTCGGTGATGAACCAGTAGTGCCGGCCGTCGACCTCACCGGGACGCGGCGCCCGGGTGGTGACCGATACCGAGATCCAGATATCCGGCTGGGTCTCGCGGACGCGCGCGGCGACCGTGCCCTTGCCGACCGCGGTGGGCCCGGCGAGAACCACCAGGCGCGAAGGAGCGGTCATCGGCCGCGGCGAGCGAACTCGGCGACGAGGTCGCGCTGCTGGTGAGGCCCGAGACCCCGCAACCGGCGCGACTCGGCGATGCCGAGCCGCTCCATGATCTCCTTCGCCGTGATCTTGCCGACGCCGGGCATCGACTGCAGCAGGTCGAGGACCTTGATCTTGGCGATCGCCTCATCGGAGCCGGCGAGCTTCAGCACATCGGCGATCGAGGCGCCCGAGTGCTTGAGCCTATTCTTGACCTCGGCGCGCACCGCCCGCGCGCGGGCGGCCTTGGCCAGCGCCTCACGTCGTTGCTCATCGGTCAAGGGTGGCAGGGCCATCGTTACTCCTTCGCCTCCGGCTGCTCGAGGGTGACGCCGCACTGGTCGTCGATATCGGCGACCACGGCCCTGCGCTGCTCGACGGTGTCGTTGAATGCCTGATACGACGCGTTGAGCGCGTCGCGCTGCTCCTGGGACAACTGCGCCACCGTGTCAGAGTCGCCCATGTTCTCCAACGGTACGCCTGCCTCGGACTGCGCGGCGATGACACCGTCGGTGACCTCGGCGATGGTCTCCCAGTCGGGGGCGATGGACTCCGGTGCGGCCTCAGCGATCTCCTTGGCCGCCGTGGCGTAGTCGGCATAGGCGGCGTCGGTGCGCTCGGCGCCGAAGGAGTTCAACGTCTCCTCGTGCTCCTTGACCGCGTCGCAGTACGGATCGCTGCCGAAGCAGCCCGACAACGTCGTCGTCGCCAGCAGCACCACGGCTGCGCCAACCCACCGGTTCCTCACTCCCACGACCCTACTAGGTCGCCACGCGATCCGACGCCTAGGTCAAGGAGCGCTCCGGTCCTCCCGGGAGGACCTGTGGAGCATCGCCAGCTCCTCGCGCAACGCACGTTCGAAGGCGGGGACATCGTTGCTCACCGTGCTGCGGATGATCACTGGATCCGTGGTGAGATATCCGTGGGCGATCCTGTTCCGCATGCCCCAGATGTCGCGCCATTCCGTAGAGAACAGGCGTTGGCCAAGAGCTGGGTCGCCGTCATGCACAGCCGTGATGGCAGCCAGGAGCCGCATACTCACAGCATCGGCGATCACGTTCTCACGAATGTCGCCCTGCGCGAGATGACGATGCATGGCATCCAAATGCTCGAGAGCCGCAGCAATGCGCTCGGCGTCAGCCCGGGTGCTCACAGCGGCCGCGCATCTTTCTCGACGTTCGCGCGCGCCGTGGTGAGCAGAGCGGTCTCGGGCACGAGGTCGACGGCGACCCCAAGAATCTCCGAAAGCTCCCGTTCCACTCGGCTCATCGTCAGCAACCCCATCCCTTCGGGGCATTCGAAGAGCAGATCAACATCGCTCTCATCGTCGGCGTCGCCTCGAGCCACCGAGCCGAAGACTCGGACATGCGCGAGGCCGTACTGCTCGAATACAGCCTCCAGCTCTCCCTGGTGCTGAGCGAGAAGAGCACGCAGTTCCATCGATCGCCGGGTAGGAGCGAGCGTCGCCATGACACCAGGATACGCCCGACCGAGCATGACCCCGGCCATTCCGCGTACCCAGACCCCGTGTGAGGGGGCTAGCTGCGTCGGAGCTGCTCGTTGAGGTCGAGGGCGGCGGCACGCAGCGCACCCGCGTCAGGGCCCGCGGAGAGCACACCGCGAGAGGTCGAGACGAGCAGCCGCTCCGGTGGCAGGTGGCCGAACAGCCGGTCGAGGTCGCCTGTTCCCCCGCCCTGCGCACCGAAGCCGGGGACGAGCAGCGGACCGCCGATATCGAGATCCTCATCGGTCTCGCCGATCGTTGCGCCCACGACAGCGCCCAGCGGGCCCATGGGCTCCAAGCCCTCGTTGGCCGCCTTGAGCTGCGCGAGCACCGAGCCCGCCACGGTGCGGCCCGACTCGGTCACGGCGTGCTGGACCTGGGGCGCCTCCGGATTCGAGGTCAGCGCGAGCACGAAGACTCCCGCATCGTTGAGCTCGGCGGTCGCGAAGAACGGCGTCAGGGTGCCGAAGCCCAGATACGGGCTCACCGTGACCGCGTCGACCGCCATCGGCGAGTCCTCATCCAGATAGGCCGTCGCATAGGCCGCGGCCGTCGAGCCGATATCGCCGCGCTTGATGTCGAGGACCACCAGCGAGCCGGTGTGGCGCAGGTCGGCGATCGTACGCTCCAGTACGGCCACTCCCCGAGAACCGAAGCGCTCGAAGAAGGCCGACTGGGGCTTGACGAAGGCGACCTGTCCGGCGAACGCCTCGACGCAGGTGGCGGCGAACCGTTCGAGGCCCTCGACGGAGTCCTCCAGCCCCCACTGCTCCAGCAGTCCGGGATGCGGGTCGATGCCCACGCAGACCGGACCGTAGGCCAGGGACGCGGCCTGGACCCGCGATCCGAAACTCATTCGACCGACCCTACGACCGACGTGGTCTCGATACGCCGCTCGTCCCTCGCGGCTGCTCGACCACCGGAGGAGAGACTCGACCGTCCTTCACCGATCGAGGTCGCCCAGGACTGCAGCGAGCGCACGCCGATCGACTCGGCGATCTGGGTCTCGATGCCCTGCACGGCAGCCGCCAGCCCCTGGACCGTCGTGATGCACGGGATCCCCTCGGCCACCGCGGCCGTCCGGATCTCATAGCCGTCCACACGCGGGCTGCCGCCGCTGGTGATGCCGTGCGGCGTGTTGATGATCAGCTGCACATCACGGGCGTGGATCTTGTCGACCACGGTGCTGCGTGCGCTGCCGTCCGTGTCACCTTCGTGGAGCTTGCGCAGGACGGTCGCCTGGACGCCGTTACGACGCAGCACCTCGGCCGTGCCCGTCGTGGCGAGAATCTCGAAGCCGAGATCGGCCAACCGCTTGACCGGGAAGATCATGTGCCGCTTGTCGCGATTGGCGACCGACACGAAGACCTTGCCCGAGGTCGGCAGACCGTTCTGCGCACCGGCCTGACTCTTGGCATAGGCCGCCCCGTAGTACGCGTCGATGCCCATGACCTCGCCCGTGGACCGCATCTCCGGGCCCAGCACCGTGTCGACATAGGTGCCCTCGTACGTGCGGAACCGGTTGAACGGCATCACGGCCTCCTTGACCGCGATCGGCGCCTCGATCGGCAGGGTGCCGCCGTCGGTGCCTTCGGGCAGGACCCCCGCCGCGCGAAGCTCGGCGATCGACTCGCCCAGCATGAGCCGGGCAGCGGCCTTGGCCAACGGCGTGGCCGTCGCCTTGGAGACGAACGGAACCGTCCGCGATGCGCGCGGATTGGCTTCCAGCACGAACAGGGTGTCCGAGCTCAGGGCGAACTGGATGTTGATGAGCCCGCGGACCCCGACCCCGTCGGCGATCGCCTCGGTGGAGGCGCGGATCTTGTCGATCTCCAGCTGCCCGAGGGTGATCGGGGGCAAGACGCAGGCCGAGTCGCCCGAGTGCACGCCGGCCTCCTCGATGTGCTCCATGATCCCGCCGAGGAACAGCTCGGTTCCGTCGTAGAGCGCGTCGACGTCGATCTCGACCGCGTCATCGAGGAAGCGGTCGACGAGGACGGGGCGCTCCGGCGAGATCTCGGTGGCCGTGCGGATGTAGCTCTTGAGCGCCTCCTCGTCGTACACGATCTCCATGCCGCGTCCGCCGAGCACATAGGACGGGCGGACGAGCACCGGATAGCCGATCTCGTCGGCGACCCGCTTGGCGCCCTCGAAGGTCGTGGCCGTGCCGTGCTTGGGCGCCGGCAGGCCGGCCTCCTCCAGCACGCGGCCGAACGCGCCGCGCTCCTCGGCGAGGTCGATGGCCGAGGGCGGCGTTCCGACGATGGGCACCCCCGCGGCCTCGAGACCGGCGGCGAGCCCGAGCGGCGTCTGGCCGCCCAGCTGCACGATGACGCCCGCGACGGGTCCGGCCTGCTGCTCGGCGTGCACGACCTCCAGCACGTCCTCGAGCGTCAACGGCTCGAAGTAGAGGCGGTCGCTCGTGTCGTAGTCGGTCGAGACGGTCTCGGGATTGCAGTTGACCATGACCGTCTCGTAGCCAGCCTCGCTCAGCGCGAGCGCCGCGTGCACGCATGAGTAGTCGAACTCGATGCCCTGGCCGATGCGGTTGGGCCCACTGCCGAGGATCAGCACCGCAGGACGCTCACGGGGCTCGACCTCGGTCTCCTCGTCATAGGACGAGTAGTGGTACGGCGTCTGCGCGGCGAACTCCGCCGCACAGGTGTCGACCGTCTTGTAGACCGGCCGCACGCCGAGAGCATGACGCACCCCCCGCACCACGTCGGCCGACATCGCGCGGATGCGGCCGAGCTGGCTGTCGCTGAAGCCGTGCCGCTTGGCCCGGCGCAGCAGGCCCGGCGACAGCTCCTCGGCCTCGATGAGCTCCTGCGCGACCTCGTTGATCAGCATGAGCTGGTCGACGAACCACGGATCGATGCCCGTGGCCTCGAAGACGTCATCGGGGGTCGCGCCGGCACGGATGGCGTCCATGACCTTCTTGAGCCGTGCGTCGTGAGGAACGGCGATCTCGGCGAGGAGCGTCTCCTTGTCGAGATCGACCCACTCCTTGGTCCAGTCGAACTCCGCACCATTGCGTTCCAGCGAGCGCAAGGCCTTCTGCAGCGCCTCGGTGAAGTTGCGCCCGATCGCCATCGCCTCGCCGACGGACTTCATATGCGTCGTCAGCGTCGCGTCGGCGGCCGGGAACTTCTCGAAGGCGAACCGCGGCACCTTGACGACGACGTAGTCGAGGGTCGGCTCGAAGGAGGCCGGAGTCTCGGCGGTGATGTCGTTGGGGATCTCGTCGAGGGTGTAGCCGATGGCCACCTTGGCCGCGATCTTGGCGATCGGGAAGCCGGTGGCCTTCGAGGCCAGCGCACTCGACCGGGACACGCGCGGGTTCATCTCGATGACGACGATGCGTCCGTTCGCGGGGTCGACCGCGAACTGGATATTGCAGCCGCCGGTGTCGACGCCGACCTCGCGGATGACCCCGATCGAGATATCGCGCAGCCGCTGGTACTCCACATCGGTGAGGGTCATGGCGGGAGCGACGGTGATCGAGTCGCCCGTGTGCACCCCGACCGGGTCGACATTCTCGATCGAACAGACGATCACAACATTGTCGGCCTTGTCGCGCATGACCTCCAGCTCGTACTCCTTCCAGCCGAGGATCGACTCCTCCAGGAGGACCTCGGTGGTGGGGCTGAGCGCGAGGCCGTTGCCGGCGATGCGGTGCAGGTCCGCCTCGTCGTACGCGAGCCCTGAGCCGGAACCGCCCATCGTGAACGAGGGACGCACCACCACGGGGTACCCGAGCTCACCGACGGCTTCGAGGCACTCCTCCATCGAATGGCAGATGGCGCTCTGGGCGACCTCGGCACCCCACTCGGCCGGGAGCCCCTCGACGATCTCCTTGAAGATCTCGCGGTTCTCGCCCTTCTCGATGGCCTCGACCGAGGCTCCGATGAGCTCGACCCCGTATTTCTCCAGCACACCGTTGTCGTGCAGGGCGATCGCCGCGTTGAGGGCGGTCTGGCCGCCGAGAGTCGGCAGCAGCGCGTCGGGGCGCTCCGCGGCGATGACCTTCTCGACGAACTCGGGCGTGATCGGCTCGACGTAGGTGGCGTCAGCGAACTCCGGATCGGTCATGATCGTGGCCGGATTGGAGTTCACCAGGATGACCCGGATGCCCTCCTCGCGCAGTACCCGGCAGGCCTGTGTCCCGGAGTAGTCGAACTCGCAGGCCTGGCCGATGACGATCGGGCCGGAGCCGATGACGAGGACGGACTCGATGTCGTTCCGCTTGGGCATGTCAGACCGTCCCCTCGGGCGTGGTGGTGGACCGGCTCATGGTCTCGACGAACCGGTCGAACAGATAGGCGGCATCGTGCGGGCCCGCCGCGGCCTCGGGGTGGTACTGGACGCTGAAGCCGGGCTGCTCGCGCAGCGCGAGCCCCTCGACCACGTCGTCGTTGAGGCCGACGTGCGTGACGTGCGCGGGCCCGAACGGCGTCTCGAAGTCCGTGTCGAGCGGAGCATCGACCGCGAAGCCGTGGTTGTGCGCGGTGACCTCCACCTTGCCGGTGGTCCGGTCCTGCACCGGCTGGTTGATGCCGCGGTGGCCGTAGGCGAGCTTGTAGGTGCCTCGCCCGAGCGCGCGACCGAGGATCTGGTTGCCGAGGCAGATCCCGAAGAAGGGGATCTTGCGTTCGAGCACTCCTCGCACGACCTCGACGGGGCCGTCCGCGGTCGCCGGGTCGCCCGGCCCGTTGGAGACGAAGACGCCATCGGGATCGACGGCGAGGACATCGTCGATGGTGGAGGTGGCCGGCAGGACGTGGACCTCGATGCCGCGCTCGGCCATCCGCCGGGGCGTCATGCCCTTGATGCCCAGGTCCAGTGCGGCGACGGTGTACCGCTTCTCCCCCACCGCCGGGACGACATAGGCCTCGGAGGTGGTCACATCGGCGAGGAAGTTCGATCCGGTCATCTGCGGGGCCTCGTTGACCTGCTTGACGAGCGCGTCGGTGTCGAGGGTCTCGCTGCTGATCGCGGCACGCATCGAGCCCCGCTCCCGCAGGTGCCGGGTCAGGGCCCGTGTGTCGACGCCGCTGATGCCCACGACTCCCTCGTCGCGCAGCAGCTCGTCGAGGGTGCGGTCGGCCCGCCAGTTCGAGGAGCGACGCGCGGGGTCGCGCACGACATATCCCTCGACCCACACCCGCCGGGACTCGAAATCCTCGGCATTGGCGCCCGTGTTGCCGATATGCGGGGCTGTCATGACCACGATCTGGCCGCGATAGGAGGGATCGGTCAGCGTCTCCTGGTAGCCGGTCATACCGGTGTTGAAGACGATCTCGGCGATGGTGGTGCCCTGCGCGCCGTAGGACTCGCCGTGGAAGACACGGCCGTCCTCGAGCACGATCACGGCAGGGATGCTCCCGGTCATGCGGAGACCTCCTGTTCGATGAGGGCGCCGTCGAGGACGGTCGGGCGGCCGCGCAGCAGCGTGGCGACGACCCGGCCGGGCAGCTCGATACCGGCGTAGGGGGTGTTGCGGGACAGCGAGGCGGTATCGGCGGGCTCGACCACGCGGGTCGCCGCGGGATCGTAGACGACGATATTGGCCGGCTCACCGACCGCCAACGGGCGTCCGTGCCGTTCCACGCGCCCGATACGCGCGGGCGCCGCAGACATCGACTCGGCCACGCGCTCCCAGCCGATCGCGCCGGTGTCGACCATCGTCTGCTGCACGATCGACAGCGCGGTCTCCAGACCGAGCATGCCGAAGGCGGCGACATCCCACTCGCACTCCTTGTCCTCCATCGGATGCGGTGCGTGGTCGGTGGCGACGATGTCGATCGTCCCGTCGGCCAGGCCCTCGCGGACCGCGGCGACGTCGTCCGCGCTGCGCAACGGCGGGTTGACCTTGTAGATCGGGTCGTAGCTGCGGACGAGCTCGTCGGTGAGCAGCAGGTGGTGCGGGGTGACCTCGGCAGTGACGTCGATGCCGCGGCTCTTGGCCCAGCGCACGATCTCGACCGAGCCGCGTGTGGACAGGTGGCAGACATGCAGCCGCGAGCCGACATGCTCGGCGAGCAGCACGTCGCGGGCGATGATCGCCTCCTCCGCGACCGCCGGCCAGCCCGCGAGTCCCAGCTCGCCGGACAGCGCACCCTCGTTCATCTGCGCGCCCTCGGTGAGCCGCGGCTCCTGCGCGTGCTGGGCGACGACGCCGTCGAAAGCCTTGACGTATTCGAGCGCCCTCCGCATGAGCACAGCGTCCGAGACGCACTTGCCGTCATCGGAGAACACCCGCACACCGGCGGCTGAGGTCGCCATGGCGCCCAGCTCGGCGAGGCGCTCCCCCTCCAGGCCGACGGTGACGGCGCCGATCGGCTGCACATCGCAGAATCCGTGCTCGACACCGAGCCGATAGACCTGCTCGACGACACCGGCGGTGTCGGCGACGGGCTCGGTATTGGCCATCGCGTGCACGCAGGTGAAGCCACCCCGTGCCGCAGCCTGCGAGCCGGTGCGGACGGTCTCGGCGTCCTCGCGTCCCGGCTCGCGCAGGTGAGTGTGGAGGTCGACGAGACCGGGCAGCGCGATATGTCCGCCGCCCTCGATGACCTCGTCGCCCTCGAGTCCGGTGCCGATAGCGGTGATGACACCGTCCTCGATGGCGATGTCGACGGGCTCCCCGCCCAAGGGGCGCACCTGACGCAGGATCGTGGTGGCAGTGCCCATTGTTCGCTCGCTCATGCCGTCTCCTCGTTCTCGGCGCCGCCGAGCAGTAGATACAGGGCGGCCATCCGCACGGCGACGCCGTTGGTGACCTGTTCGACGATGACCGAGCGCGGTGAGTCCGCGACATCGGCCGTGATCTCCATACCCCGGTTCATCGGGCCGGGGTGCATGACGATGGCGTGGTCGGGCAGCCGGTTCATGCGGGCGGTGTCGAGCCCGTAGCGGCGGCTGTACTCCCGGGCGCTGGGGAAGAACGAGGCGTTCATGCGCTCGCGCTGCACCCGCAGCATCATGACGGCATCGGCCTTCTCCAGGCTGTCGTCGAGGTCGTAGGAGCAGGTCACCGGCCAGCTCTCGACGCCGACGGGCAGCAGGGTCGGGGGCGCCACGAGAGTGACCTCGGCACCGAGGGTGTGCAGCAGCAGGGCGTTGGACCTCGCGACCCGGCTGTGCAGGACATCGCCGACGATCGTGACGCTCTTGCCGGCCAGATCGCCGAGATGGCGGCGCATCGTGAAGGCATCGAGCAGCGCTTGGGTCGGATGCTCGTGCATGCCGTCGCCCGCGTTGACCACCGCACCGCTCATCCAGCGGTTGGTGGCGAGCCGATGGGGAGCGCCCGAGGCGGGGTGCCGGATCACGACGGCATCGGCGCCCATGGCCTGCAGGGTGAGAGCGGTGTCTTTGAGGCTCTCGCCCTTGCTGACGCTCGAGCCCTTGGCCGAGAAGTTGATGACATCGGCGGACAGGCGCTTGGCCGCGGCCTCGAAGGAGATGCGCGTGCGCGTCGAGTCCTCGAAGAAGAGGTTCACGACGGTGCGGCCGCGCAGCGTGGGCAGCTTCTTGATCGGCCGCTGGGCGACGCCGAGCAGCTCCTCGGCGGTGTCGAGCACACGGGTGGCGGCCTCGTGGTCCAGGTCCCCGGCGGAGAGCAGGTGTCGGGGCATCGCCATCAGGACGCACCTCCCACGATGGTGACCGAATCGGGTTCGTCGTCGTGGTCGGCGAGGCGGACCTGGACCTTCTCGGCGAGCGAGGTGGGGAGGTTCTTGCCGACGAAGTCGGCGCGGATCGGCAGCTCGCGGTGGCCGCGGTCGACGAGGACCGCCAGCTGGACGGCCTGCGGGCGGCCGAGGTCGTTGAGCGCGTCGAGAGCGGCACGGATGGTGCGGCCACTGAAGAGCACGTCGTCGACGAGCACCACGATCTTGCCGTCGATGTCCTCGGGGATCGAGGTGTGCTCGAGGGCGCGTGCGGGGCGCATGCGCAGGTCATCGCGGTACATCGTGACGTCGAGCGATCCGGGGGTGATCGTGCGTCCCTCGACCTCGCTCATCCGCTCGGCGATGCGCCGGGCGAGATGGACTCCGCGGGTGGGGATGCCCAGCAGCACCACATCGCGGGAGTCGCGATTGCGTTCGAGGATCTCGTGGGTGATGCGGGTGAGAGCGCGGGAGATGTCCTGGTCGTCGAGGACGGTGCGCGCGGGTACGTCGTCAGGCGTGGGCGTGTCGGCAGACACCACCATGCTGACCTCCTTCTCCGCCTCACGGGACGGTGGTTAAAGGATGTCGATCGGTCGCCTCAGCCTAACAGTCAGGCACTCGCGGGGACGCCACGACCCGTGCTTCGCCCAGGAGGCCCGACCTGGGGCGATGCTTCTATGTGTGTCAAGTGTGGGTGTTGAGGGTTCTCCATAGTTGTCGGGTGGTGTAGCGGCGTAGGCATCGTCGGATGTCGCGGTCGGGTTTGCCGTCTTGGCGTCGGCGTTTGATGTAGGCCTGTGTTTCGGGGTAGGAGCGCCAGCGGGTCAGCACGATGGTGTTGATGGCTCGGTTGAGTTTGCGGTCCCCGCCTCGGTTGAGGCGATGCCGGCTGGTGTTGCCGGAGGAGGCTGGGATCGGGCTGGTGCCGGCGATGGCGGCCATGGCTGCTTCGGAACGGATTCGGCCGGGATGGGACCAGACGGTCAGCACGACTGCTGCGGTGATCGGTCCGACGCCGTGGAGGTGGAGGAGTTCAGGTGCTTGGCGTGTGACGATCTGGCTGATCTGGGTTCGGTTGTGGGTCAGTTCGGTCTCCAGGTCGAGGATCGCTTGGGCGTGACGGGTTGCGGTGGCGCGGATCAGCGCGAGGTGTGGGGCCTCGTCGCGTGTGCGCCAGGAGGCGATCTGACGGATGTGGGTGCGGGTCAACGCCCGGCGGGCGTCGATGCCCAGGCTGTGACCGCGCACGAGCGCGGTCAGCGCGTTGATCAGCGCTAGTCGCTGATCGTTGAGCAGATCACGCAGGCTCGTCAGGGTCTGTAGTGCTGCTCGTGTTCCGTGGGCTCGTGCGTCGCGGAGCTGGCTGGTGGCCATGGCCAGACTCGATCGGGCCGCGGTGAGCGCGTCGAGTTCGTCGGTCTTGCCGGTGCCTCGTAACCGTGCCGTCGAGGGGGTCGGGGCTTCGGTGACGCGGTAGCCGGCGTGGGTGAACTTCTCTGTCATGGTGGCTCCGTAGGAGCCGGTGCCCTCAGCCGCGATCAACACCTCATCGCGTTCACCTCCGGTGCGACGGGCGACCCAACTCACCGCACGGTCCAGGCCAGCGGGCGTGACCGGGAACCGTGCCTGATCGATCGCCGCGCCGGTCGGCGCGGCGATGATCGCGTAACTGTGATGCGCCGCGTGGGTATCGACTCCCACGACGAATCTGTAGGTCTCTGCAACGATGGACATGCGATGTTTCCTCTCCACGGGTGACGTCGTTGCCGGCGTCGGCCCGGGATGAAGAGTCACCACGAGGCAGTCCTGTAATGGGTCACAACCCGCAGGGGTCGGACATGCTTCTGATCAAGCCATCCTGGTGGGCCAGGGACGACGCCGGCGCCGCCCGCGCCGGACAAATCGCCACAGAAGGCATCCACGAATGGAGCCAGGTGAGCTACGAGTCACGACACGAGCAGAACCAGCATCACCCCACCAGCCAGCCCCAGGCCAGCCACCACAAAGACTTACAGGTGAGCTACGCACCCCTCGCCACGAGGAGCGGTGAGCTACGCACGTCTCGTCACGCCGGAGAGGTGCCTGAGCCACCGCTCGAGGATCGGACACGTGCGCAGGTCACCGCCCACCACGAGACCGGGGAGGCGGCCCGGGTCAGGGCAGCTCGACGAGACCTTCCTCGACCAACCAGTCGCGGGCGACGATCGCCGGGTCCTCGCCGTCGCTGTCGACCCGCGCGTTCAGCTCGAGCATGACCTCGTTGGTGATGAGCGGCGAGACCTGGTCGAGGACCTCCTGGATCTCCGGATGCTCGTCGAGCAGGTCGGCACTGACCACCATCGAGAGGTTGTAGAGCGGGAAGAACTGCCGATCGTCCTCCAGCACGCGCAGGTCGAGGCCGGGGATGCGTCCGTCGGTGGTGAACACCTCGCCGAAGTTGCAGCGGCCCTCGGCTGTCGCGGTGTAGACCACACCCGTGTCGAGGGTGAGCACATCGGCGAGATCGCCCGGGGTGAGGTCGTAGGCGGCGAGCATCGGCTCGAAACCGTCGTTGCGGGTCGCGAACTCCGATTCGACGCAGAAGGTGAGCTCCTCGGGCGGCAGCTCCAGCAGATCGGAGAACTTCTCGACGCCGAGCTCCTCGGCCTTGTCCTCGCGGATCGCGAAGGCGTAGGTGTTGTTCATCGGCGACGGTGGGAGCCAGACGAGGCCATTGGGCTCGTCTGCCTCCAGTACCGCCTGCCACTGCTCCTCCTCGCCCTTGACCGGCTCGTCGTTGCCGAGGTAGTTGATCCAGCCGGTGCCGGTGTACTCCGGGGAGATGTCCGCGTCACCGTCGAGCATGGCCTGGCGCGCTCCGAAGGAGCCCGGCGTGTTCGACATATTGGTGACATCGGCGCCGGCGACGTCGAGGATGGTCGAAACCATGTTGCCGAGCACCAGCTGCTCGGTGAAGTCCTTCGCCACGACCGTCACCGGCACGCCCTCCAGCGAGTCGTAGTGCTCGATGTCGGCCGGCTCGGCCGAGAGCACGGCTCCGGAGGAGGACTGCAGGCCGCATCCGGCGGCCAGCAGAGCGGTGGCGGCCCCGGCGAGGGTCAGGGCACGAAGTCGGCGGATGGACACGTCAGACTCCCTTCGGCGACGCCACGATCTCCACGACCCGGGCGATCCAGTCGATGAACAGCGCGAGCGCGGCGATGAGCAAGGCACCGATGACGAGGACCACATCCTGCTGCAGCTTGATCCCCGAGGTGATGAGCTGGCCCAGTCCGCCGCCACCGGTGAAGGACACCAGGGCCGCGGTGCCGACGATGAGCACGAGCGCCGTGCGCACGCCGGCGATGATGATCGGCAGGGCGAGCGGCAGTTCGACCCGCAGGAGGGTCGCCAGTCCGGACATGCCCATACCGCGGCCGGCCTCGACGAGCTTCGCGTCGACGGAGTCGATACCGGCCACCGTGTTGGCGATGATCGGCAGCAGACCGTAGACGACCAGCGCCACGGTGGCTCCGAGGGTACCGATGCCGAAGATCGCTGCGCCCAGGGCGATCAGGCCGATCGCCGGCGCGGCCTGCCCGAATCCGGCGACCGTGATGATCGGCTTGGAGAACCGGCGCATCGGCCCGCGGGTCAGCAGCACGCCCACCGGCACAGCGACCGCGACGGTGACCAAGGTGGCGATGAAGCTGACACTCAGGTGTTGTCCGAAGAGCGGCAGGAGATTGCCGACGGCGAGGGAGCGCGCCTCGCTGTCGGAGACATCGGCGACCTGCACGAAGACCAGGCAGCCGACGACGACCAGCACGCAGACCAGCGGCTGGGTCACGTACCGGGCGATGCCCGGCTTGTCCGGGCCGGCCGAGGTCGCGGTGTCGAGGGTCGAGGTCTCAGCGGTGCTCATGTCACCGCTTCCGTCGGCGGCTGCTGCAGCTGCTGCATCGCCTCCATGACGGTCTCGACCCGCACGACGCCCTGATAGGAGTTGCGGCGTCCGGTGACCACGACCACCCCGTGCGAGGACGTCAACATCTCATCGAGGGCGTCGTTGAGGGTCGAGGCGAGGGAGACGGTCTCCAGGTCCGTGTCCCGGCGCACGTTCTCCAGATTCGTCATGCGGCGCAGCTCTCGCAGGGAGACCCAGCGCTGCGGCCGCTCGAATCGGTCGAGGACCACCACGTGCTCGCGGCCGATGGCCTCGGCCGCCGAGATCGCATCGGCCGGGTCGTCGCCGACGTGGGCGACGGCCGCCTCGTGCAGCTCGATATCGCGCACCCGGGTGAGCGAGAGCTGCTTGAGCGCCGCGCCGGCACCGACGAAGCCCTCGACGAACTCGTCGGCCGGGTTCGCGAGGATCTGCTCGGGTGTGTCGTACTGCACGATCTGCGAGCCGGTCTGCAGGATCGCGATGCGATCGCCGAGCTTGAGCGCCTCGTCGAAGTCGTGCGTCACGAAGACGATGGTCTTGTGCAGCTCCTCCTGCAGGCGGAGCAGCTCGTCCTGGAGGCGCTGACGGGTGATCGGGTCGACGGCGCCGAAGGGCTCGTCCATCAGCAGGACCGGCGGGTCGGCGGCGAGCGCCCGGGCCACGCCGATGCGCTGCTGCTGGCCGCCGGAGAGCTCGCGCGGATAGCGGTCGCGGTATTCGGCCGGGTCCAGGCCGACCAGGTCGAGCAGCTCGTCGACGCGATCGCTCACCTTCTTCTTGTCCCACTTGAGCATCCGCGGCACCAGGGCGATGTTGTCGCCGACCGTGAAGTGCGGGAAGAGCCCGGCTCCCTGGATGACGTAGCCGATGCGGCGGCGGAGCTCATCGGGATCGGTGTCGGTGACATCCTCCTCGCCGATGAGGATGCGGCCCGAGGTCGGCTCGATGAGCCGGTTGATCATCTTCATCGTGGTCGTCTTGCCGCAGCCCGAGGGACCGACGAGCATGACGATCTCGCCCGCGGGGAACTCGATCGTGATGTCGTCGACCGCTGGGTCGCTCTGTCCGGGGTACTTCTTGGTGATGCCGTCGAGGAGGATGCGCTCGCCGGCGGTACTGGTGGTCTCAGACACGTGCGATGCCCTTCGAGGTCGTGAGTCGCGTCAACAGGTTGAGGACGACGTCGAGGATGATGGCCAGGATGATGATGCCGAGCGTGCCCGCCACCACGGAGTTGGTGGCATTGGCGCCGCCCATACGGGAGATGCCCGAGAAGATGTAGCCGCCGAGGCCGGGTCCGAGGGCGAAGGCCGCGATGGCGGCGACCCCCATGAGCATCTGGGCCGACACGCGGACCCCCGTCATGATGACGGGCCATGCCAGCGGAATCTCCAGGCGCACGAGGGTGGCCATCCGGCTCATGCCCATGCCCCGGGCGGACTCGATCAGCGCCGGGTCCACCCCGCGCAGTCCGACGACGACATTGCGCAGGATCGGCAGGAAGCCGAAGAACACCAGGACGATGACCGACGGCAGGACGCCGATGCTGACGATGCCGACGAGCAGACCCAGCAGGGCATAGGACGGGATCGTCAGGCCGACGGCGGAGAAGGTCTGGGCGACGGTGACGCCCCAGTTGGTCTGCGTGGCGAGAACCCCGAGCACCAGCGCGAGCAGCGTCGCGAGCAGCAGACTCTGGACGACCAGGCTCATGTGTTGGTAGGCGAGGAACGACAGCACCGACCATCGTTCCCCGATGAACGTGAAGAAATCGGAGATGGCCGTCATGCACCGTCCTCGTCCGTGAGCGGCCACGGCTTTCGCGGCCAGCACATGACGGTAACGGGCTTCTGCCGCGCTCGCAGCCCGGCGCGGGCGAGATCAGGGGTGCTGAATCCCCCATTCGCCCCGCATTAAGTGGAACTTTTGACCGAGGAAAAAAGATCGGATCTGCTCCACTCGCGCCGGTCGCATGGTGAGACGTCGGCGCTCGGCGACATACGGAATCGGCCCGGGACGATCCACCATGGTCGACCAGCTCGCCGGCTCCCCGCTCGCAGAGGGCGGTGAGCAGTCAACCAGCGCTCTGGGACGAGGGTCGTTGACAGCTCACCACCCACGCGTGGGGGGGGGGGGGGGGTTACTCCGTCAGGGAGGGCTTCAGCTCGACCACCCGGCTGAGCAGACCGCTGACGAAACGCGGGGACTCGTCGGTGGACAGGTCCGTCGCGAGGTCGACGGCCTCGCTCACGGCGACGGCGTCAGGGACGTCGTCGTTGTAGAGGATCTCGTAGGCGCCGATCCGCAGCAGATTGCGGTCGACCGCCGGCATCCTCTCGAGGGTCCAGCCGCGCGCGTTCTCCGCGAGCAGACCGTCGATCCGGGCTTGATGGGCGGTGACACCCTCGACGAGCGCCACCGTGTAGGCGTTGATGGGTGGATCGTTCACCGCGACCCGGTCGGCGAGGGTCGCCGAGAGGTCACCGCCGCGGGCCTCGGACTCGAAGAGGATGTCCAAGGCCCGCTTGCGGTAGCGCGTACGTGCTCCCATCAGGCCGAGACGCGCCCGAGGTAGCTGCCGTCGCGGGTGTCGACCTTGACCCGCTCGCCGTTGTCGATGAACAGCGGCACCTGGATCTCCTTGCCGGTCTCCAGGCGGGCCGGCTTGGTGCCGCCGCTGGAGCGGTCGCCCTGCAGACCCGGCTCGGTGTACTCGACGGTCAGCTCGACCGAGGCCGGCAGCTCGATGTAGAGCGGGTTGCCCTCATTGACCGCGACCACGGCGTTCTGGTTCTCCAGCATGTAGTCCTTGGCGTCGCCGACCACGGCGTCGTTCAGCTCGAGCTGGTCGTAGGTCGAGTTGTCCATGAACACATAGGAGGTGCCGTCGTGGTACAGGAACTGCATATCGCGTTTGTCGACATTGGCGACGTCGACCTTGACATCGGCATTGAAGGTGCGATCCACCGTCTTGCCGCTCGTGACGTTCTTCAGCTTGGTGCGCACGACCGCGCCGCCCTTGCCGGGCTTGTGGTGCTGGAACCAGATGACGGACCAGAGCTGTCCGTCGATATTGAGCACCATGCCGTTCTTCAAGTCGTTCGTGGTGGCCATCAGGCGATCTCCATGAGGTCTTTGGCCGTCGTGGTCAGCACCTCGGGTGCGGCGTCCGTCACGACGACGGTGTCTTCGATGCGCACTCCCCCACGCCCGGGCAGGTAGATGCCGGGCTCCATCGTCAAGACAGTGCGCCGAGTGAGTCTACCGGGGTGCGCCGCGCCGATGAACGGGTCCTCGTGAATCTGCAGGCCGACCCCGTGCCCGAGGCCCGTGGTGAAGGCCGACAACCATCCCGCGGTGTCGAGCGAGGTGGTGGCGGCCGTGTAGGACTCGGCGACCGGCACACCGGCGCGGAGTCGCTCCAGTCCGGCCGCCTGCGCCTCCCGCACGGCGGTGTAGATCTCGCGCTGCCAGTCGGCGGCCTTCCCGAGCACGACGGTGCGTGTGCAGTCCGCGTGATAGCCGTCGACCAGCGCGCCGAAGTCGATCTTCAGCAGGTCGCCGCGCTCGACGATGCGGTCGGTCGGGTGATGGTGCGGGATGGCCGAGTTCTCGCCCGCCGCGAGGATCGTGTCGAAGGCCTTGTCCTGGGCCCCGAGCCGGAACATGCGGTCCTCGAGCTCGCGGGCGAGCTCGCGCTCGGTACGGCCGACGAGCCGGCCGTCGAGCAACTGCTCGAGGGCCTCCGCCGAGACAGCGCAGGCTCGGCGGAGGGACTCGATCTCGCCGTCGTCCTTGACCTCGCGTAACCGTTCCACCAGCCTCCCGGACGAGACGGGCTCGCCGAGCCGGCGCCAGGCGTCGACGCTCAGCACGTGGGTCTCGGCCAGCAGGAGGCCACGGGCGCGGTGACGTGCCTCGTCCAGCAGGTGCCGGGTGATGACGTGCTCGACATCGGGCAGCTCCTGGGCGGCCTGGTCGCGGTAGCGTCCGTCGGTGAAGAACACCGTCGATCCGTCGGCGAAGACCAGCACCGCGCCATTGGACCCGGTGAATCCCGTGAGGTACCGGACATTGACCAGATCGCCCACGTAGAGCGCGTCGGCCCCTTGCTCGGCGATCAGCCGGCCGAGCCTCTCGCGGCGGTCAGCCCTGCTCATCGCGCCACGGCGGACATGATCATTCGAGGATCGCCTCGTAGCTGGAGCGCAAGAGGGTCTCGTCGGGGGCGGCGAGGATGGACGGACGGGCCAATGCGTCGAGCACGACGAAGCGCAGGGTGGAGCCCCGCGACTTCTTGTCCAGACGCATCCCGGCCATCAGCTGATCGAACTGGTCGGCGCGGTAGGTGGTGGGCAGCCCGACCGAGGACAGCAGGCGACGGTGCCGCGCCAGCAGTCGCGAGTCGATACGCCCGGCCCGGTGCGCCAGCTCCGCGACGAAGACCATGCCGATCGCGATCGCCTCGCCGTGCCGGATGCCATACCGCTCGTGCCGCTCGATCGCATGACCCAGCGTGTGCCCGTAGTTGAGCGCCTCGCGGCCGATGGCTCCCCCGGGGCCGCGCTCGGTGAGATCCCCCGCCACTGTCGCGGCCTTGACCGCGATGCCGCGCCCGATCAGGCCGGCGAGTACCGGATCGTACGGGTCGGCGGCCGCGGCCGGGTCCCTCTCGACGATGTCGAGGATGTCCGGATCGGCGATGAAACCACACTTGACGATCTCCGCCAGTCCGCTGCGGATCTCCGCCGCCGGGAGCGTCGCGAGCGCGTCGAGGTCGCACAGCACACCGATCGGCTCGTGGAAAGCGCCGACGAGGTTCTTGCCCTCGCGCAGGTTGATGCCGGTCTTGCCACCGACGGCCGCGTCGACCATGCCCAGCACCGTGGTGGGCACCGTCACGAATCGCACGCCACGCAACCAGCTCGCGGCGAGGAAGCCGGCCAGATCGGTGGTCGCTCCCCCGCCGACCCCGACGACGAGATCCGACCGCGTGTAGCCGTGCTGGGCGAGCAGGCTCCAGCAATGCGCGAGGAACTCGGGAGTCTTGGCCTGTTCGCCGTCCGGAGTCTCGATGAGCAGTACCTGCAGGTGCGCCAGCTCCGCCGCCAGAGCCTCCGCCCGGTCGGTCACCGCGGGCGCGTGCACGATCGCCACCCGCTCGGTATCGGTGGGCACCAGTCCGGAGAGCTCACCCACGGCACCCGCGCCGACCACCACCTCATAGGGCTGCGCCGTCGCGACCGCCAGCCGCCTCATCGGACCTCCTCCACGAAGGCGATGACAGCATCGGCCACCTCATCGGGCGACAGGGCATCGGTGTCGATGACAGTGGTCGCCACCTCGAGATAGATCGGCCGCCGCTCGTCCATCAGCCTCTTGAGCTGCCCGCGGACATTGCCGAGCAGCAGGGGGCGCCCGGAGTTCATGCCCACACGAGCCGCCGCCTGCGCGAGACCGACGTCGAGGAACACCACGCGGTGCTCGCGCAGGAGCTTGCGGGTGTCCTCGTGGACGGGAGCGCCACCACCGAGCGAGACGATCCCGTCGTGCTCGGCGAGTGCCCGCGCCACCGCCGCATGCTCCAGCTCGCGGAATCTCGCCTCGCCGGCCTCGACGAAGATGTCCTGGACGCTGACACCCTGCTCGGCCTCGACATCGGCATCGGTATCGCGGACGGCCAGGCCGATGCGTTCGGCGACCAGCTGCGCGATCGTCGACTTGCCCGCTCCTGGCGGGCCGACGATCACGATCGGTGCCATCAGCGGAACCTCAGATTGGCCAGATAGGACTCCACGTTACGGCGGGTCTCGCCCACCGAGTCGCCGCCGAACTTCTCGAGCACGGCATCGGCCAGTGTCAGGGCGACCATCGCCTCGGCGACGATCCCCGCCGCGGGCACGGCGCAGACATCGGAACGCTGGTGGTGGGCAGCGGCCCCCTCGCCGGTGGCGACATCGACGGTGCGCAACGCCCGCGGGACGGTGGCGATCGGCTTCATCGCGGCGCGCACCCGCAGGAGCTCGCCGGTGGTCATGCCGCCCTCGGTGCCGCCGGATCGATCGCTCACGCGGCGGATGCCGTCGTCGGTGGGCACGATCTCGTCATGGGCGGCGGAACCGCGCGTCCGCGCGAGCTCGAAACCGTCGCCGAGCTCGACCCCCTTGATCGCCTGGATCCCCATCAGCGCTCCGGCCAATCGGCTGTCCAGGCGGCGATCCCACTGCGTGTGGGAGCCGAGTCCGGGAGGCAGTCCCCAGACCGCCACCTCGACGATGCCGCCGAGCGTGTCACCGTCCTTGTGCGCAGCGTCGACCTCGGCGACCATCCGCTCGGACGTGGCCGGATCGGCACACCGCAGCGGATCGGCGTCGAGCCGCTCGACGTCCTCGGCGGTGGGCACGATCCCGGCCGGAGCCACGACGGTGCCCAGCTCGACCACGTGACTGACGATCGTGGCACCCGTGGCCTGACGCAGGAACCGGGCAGCGATCTCGCCGAGCGCGACGCGCGCCGCGGTCTCGCGGGCGCTCGCTCGTTCGAGGATCGGACGAGCTTCGTCGAAGTCGTACTTCTGCATGCCGGCCAGGTCGGCGTGTCCGGGCCGCGGACGGGTCAGCGGAGCACCGCGCTTGAGCCCGGCGAGCTCCTCGGGATCGATCGGATCGGCCGCCATGACCCGTTCCCACTTGGGCCATTCGGAATTGCCGATCCGCAGCGCCACCGGACTGCCGAGGGTGAGCCCGTGGCGGATGCCGCCGATGATCTCCAAGGCATCCGCCTCGAAGTTCATCCGTGCACCGCGACCGTAACCGAGACGACGACGCGCGAGAGCCGCACCGATCTCCGCACTCCCGACCTCGACACCTGCCGGCAGGCCGTCGAGGGTTGCCACCAGCGCTGGGCCGTGCGATTCTCCGGCCGTCAACCAACGAAGCATGGGGCGATTCTTTCACGGGGCGCGCCGACGCCCGCGATGCGCCCGTCAGACGAACACGGCGACGAAGGCACCCACGACCATGGCCGGACCGAAGGCCACCGGCGGACCACCTCGGACCCGTCCCCGGTTACGTACCACGCCGGCGATGGCGGCGATGACGAATCCGGCGTAGATCCCCACGAAGGTCGCCGAAGCGCCCAAGGGACCGAGCAGCACTCCCAGGACCGCCGAGAGCCGCACGTCGCCGTAGCCGAAGCCCCCCGCGAGGAACCGGCCGGCGATGACGTACAGGATCCAGAACACAGCGAAGACCACGACATTGCCGATCAGCGCGGCGAGGGCCAGGCCCGCGTCGCGGGTGCCGATCGCGACGCCGAGGGTCAACGCCCACACCGCCAGGTAGGTCGGGGCCACGATGAGATAGGGCAACAGGTGCGTCCGCAGGTCGACATAGGCCAGGACCGGTGCCACGCCGGCCACCACCGCCCAGGCCGGCAACAGGACGGGCGGGAGCTGCCAGGCCGCGACCGCCGCGAGGAGGGCGGCGAGCACGACCATGGCCAAGGTCGGCACCACCGGCCGCGCGAGCTCGGCGTAGGGAATCTTGTGCTCATCGACGTCCACCTCCGGCTCCGGCAGGCGAGCGAGCCACCACCGCGTCGCAGCGGCGATGAGCGCGGCGGCGACGACGGTCAACGAGGCGGCAGGCACGCGCCGACCCTACCGTGTGCACCGGCGGGAGGCGGGCGTAACGGTCCAGCCCTGTGGACAACCGCGGATCGGCGAGTCAGACGCCCAGGGCCTCCAACGCGGCCTCACGCAGCAGATCGGGCGCGACGGCCTCGCCGGTCATCGCAAGCAGCTGGAGCACAGCCTGGTGCGCCAGCAGGTCGAGACCGGTAGCGGTGGCCAGTCCCTCCTCCTGGGCGGCGCTCAACAACGAGGTGGGCCACGGATCGTAGATCGCCTCGAACACGGCGTTCGCGGCACCGGCGAGGGCATGCTCGCGTCCGGCCACCGCGGCAGCCGGGATCGTGTTGACGAGCAGGTCCACGGACGCATCGGCGGGTGCGTGGAGATCGACGACGTCGACATCCAGGGCGAGCTCGTGAGCGACCGCGACGACCTCGCTCGCTCGCGCCGCGTCGCGGACGAAGAGCTCGACCGATCGAGCACCCAACCGCGACGCGGCCAATACCAGCGACGCCGCGGTGGCACCCGCCCCCAGCATCCGGACCGTCTCGACCCGCTCGATCCCCGCCTCGCGCAGCGCCAGGACAGCTCCGGGCACGTCGGTATTGGACGCGTACCAGCCGTCCTCCTCGCGTACCAGCGTGTTGGCCACGCCGAGGAAGACCACATCGTCCGTGCGGTGGGCGGCCAGGGCGGCGGCCTCGCGCTTGAAGGGCATCGTCACCGACAGCCCCCTCCACGTCTCGTCGAGCCCATCGGCGAAACGGGCCAGCTCGCCGTCGGCGAGCTCGACCGCGTCGTACGTCCACGGAAGCCCGAGCACGCCGTACGCCGCCCGGTGCATGACCGGGGAGAGCGAATGCGCGACCGGGCGGCCCACCACCGCGCAGCGCCGCTGAGAGGTCAACACTGGAATCCAGCGTCCTGACACGCCTGCTGATGCTGCTCGTAGGTGTCGTTGAAGGTCGTCTCCCCGGTCTCCGGATCCGCGACGAAGTACATCCAGTCGCCCTCGTCGGGGTTCAGCGCCGCCTCGATGGCCGCCCTGCCCGGCGACCCGATCGGACCCGGAGGCAGCCCGGCATACCGGTACGTGTTGTAGGGGGTATCGGCATCGCGCTCGTCCGGGGTCGTGAAGACATCCCCTTGGCGGCCGCTGACATAGTGCACCGTCGAGTCCATCTGCAGCGGCATACCGTCGTCGAGCCGGTTGTAGATGACCCGAGCGGCCTTGCGGAAGTCCTCGTCGTTGTTGACCTCGCGCTCGAGGATGCTGGCGACCGTCATGATCTCCTCGCCGTTGTAGCCGAGCTCGGAGGCGCGGTTCGCGATGTCGAGGCTCTCGGTGACCTGCGCGGTCTGCGCGACCATCTGCCCGATGAGCTGCACCGCGGTCGTGTCCGGCTCGACGAAATAGGTCTCGGGGAAGAGATAGCCCTCCGGATTGCCCCCGGCGACCTCCGGCAATCCGATCGCGGCGGGATCCTCGAGCGCCGCCCGCAGATCCTCCTCGGTGAGATCGGTGTTCTCCGCGATCGCCGGGATGATGTCGTCGATGCGCGAGCCCTCGGGGATCGTGACCCGCGCCTCCAGGCGATTGCTCACATCGCTCAACGCCGCGAGGGCCGCCTCCGCCGACATCTTCTCGCGCAGTTGATAGGTGCCGGGCTGGATGGTCTGCGCGCGCTCGTCGTTCAACGACAGCCGGTAGAAGGCCTCGGTGGACGCGACCACGTCGGCGTCGTAGAGCACCTGCGCGATCTGCCCGCCGTTGGCGCCCTCGACGATCTGCACGGTCGTCTCGCCCTCGCCATTGCCCTCGTAGTCGGCCGGTGCGCCGAAGCGATCGCGGATCTGGCCCACGACCCAGAAGCCGGCGAGCACCACGAGCACGATCGCCACCAGGATCGCCACGAGCTTGCCCACGGATGAACGGCGCGGCGGCTCGGCGCGACGATGTCCGGCGCTGCGCGCAGGGCCACCGTCATCCCCTGAGCCCCCGGTGAGCAGGTTCAGCCCGCTGTCGTTCCGGTCGCTCATGCCGCCACCGCCTGGAAAAAGCACCCTAGGCGACGGCGGCACTCGTCAGTACCCATCGTTCGCTCGCTTCGCTCGCTCATGCCGCCACCACCTGGAAAAAGCACCCTAGGCGACGGCGGCATTCGTCAGTACCCATCGTTCGCTCGCTTCGCTCGCTCATGCGGTCCCTTCGATGAGTTCACCCGGGGCGGTTCCCCGCGTGCGTTCGGCGTCCAAGGCCGTCTGCAAGATGACAGTCGCCGCAGCCTGATCGATGACCGAGCGCGACTTCTTCGCGTTACGTCCCGATGCCCGCAGCTGGCTCGCCGCGGTCACCGTGGACATCCGTTCGTCGACCAACCGTATCGAGACTCCGGGGAGCGCCGCGATCAGTCGTCCGGCGAAGGCGCGGGCCTTGGCCGCGGCCGCGCCCTCCTGACCGGACAGTCCGATGGGCAGCCCGACGACACATTCGATCGGCTCGTACTCCCCCGCGATGGCGAGGATCCGGGCGATCGGATCACCCTTCGCGGGGACCGTTTCGAGCGGTGAGGCGATGAGACCCTCCGGATCGCTCGCGGCGACACCGATCCGGACATCGCCGACATCGATCCCCAGGCGACGGCCCGGCCTCAAAGGGCAGCCTCCACCGCTGCGAAGGCCGCCTCGATGCCACCGAGATCGGTGCCACCGCCTTGGGCGACATCGGCCTTGCCGCCTCCGCGGCCACCGATCTTCTCGCCGATCACCCCGATGAGCTGGTTCGCCGCGACGCCGCGCTCCTGCGCGGCCGGGTTCACGGCGACCACGACGCTGGGCTTGTCACCGGCGGTGCCGATGACGACGACCACCGCGGGCCGGTCTGACAGACGTCCACGGATGTCGAGGGCCATCTGCCGAACATCGCCGCCGCCCACACCATCCGCCCGGTGCGTCACGAGGGCGACTCCTCCGATATCGCGCGCCCCCTTGGCCAGGTCTCCGGCGGCACCGAGGAGCTGGGCGCTCTTGAACTTCTCGAGCTCCTTCTCGGTCGCCTTGAGGCGCGACATCAGGTCCGACACGCGGTGCGGGACATCGTCGGGCTTGGCCTTGAGCAGGTCCGTGAGCTGCAGGACCAGGTCGCGCTCACGGGCCAGGTACTGGAATCCCTCGAGTCCGACGAGGGCCTCGACACGGCGGTTGCCCGCTCCGACGGAGGCATCGGAGGTGACCACCACGGTGCCGATCTGGCTCGACCGCTGCACATGGGTGCCGCCGCACAGCTCGCGCGACCAGGGGCCGCCGATCTCGACCACGCGGACATCTTCGCCGTAGGTCTCGCCGAACAGTGCCAGGGCGCCGATCTCGCGTGCCTTGGCCAGCGGCATCACCGCTGCCGAGACCGCGAGATCCTCGCGGAGGGCACGGTTGGAGGCTTCCTCGACATCGCGCAGCTGCTCGGGAGACAGGGCACCGTTCCAGCCGAAGTCGAGTCGCAGGTAGCCGGGACGGTTGTACGAGCCGGACTGCAGCGCCGTCGGGCCGAGCACCTCGCGTAGCGCGGCATGCACGACGTGCGTACCCGAGTGCGCCTGGGCCGCGCCGACCCGCCAGTCGCGGTCGACATCGGCCGACAGTGAGGTGTCGAGCGTCAGCTCGCCCTCCAAGACGCGCACCTGATGGACGACGAGCCCCCTCACGGGACGCTGCACATCGAGCACCTCGGCACGACCGCCGTCCCACGACAGCATTCCGGCGTCGGCATTCTGTCCACCGGACTCGGCGTAGAACGGCGTGCGATCGAGCACGACCTCCGCGACCGTGCCGGCACCCGCCGCGGGAACTGCGGCGCCCTGCGCGTAGAGCGCGAGCACGCTCGACTCGGTGCTGAGGGTCGTGTAGGCCAGCCAGTCGGTGGGACCGTGCGTGTCGAGGGTCTCGCGGTAGAGGCTGGTGTCGGCGTGACTGCCCTTCTTGGCCTTGGCATCGGCCTTGGCCCGCGCACGCTGTTCGGCCATGAGACCGCGGAAGCCCTCCTCATCGACCGTCAGTCCCTGCTCGGCGGCCATCTCGAGGGTCAGGTCGATCGGGAAGCCGTAGGTGTCGTGCAGCGCGAAGGCCTGATCGCCGGCGAGCACACTGCGGCCGGACTCCTTGGTGGAGCTCGCGGCGAGGTCGAAGACCTGCGTGCCCTTGGCGAGGGTGGAGCGGAAGGCATCCTCTTCGGCGTAGGCGACCTGGCTGATGCGCGCGAAGTCGACCTCGAGCTCGGGATACGAGGCCTTCATCTTGTCGAGGCTGACGGGCAGCAGCTCGGGCAGTGCCGGCGCCTCGTAGCCGAGCAGTCGCATCGAGCGGACGGCGCGGCGCAGCAGGCGGCGCAGGACATAGCCGCGGGACTCGTTGCCCGGGGTGACACCGTCGCCGATCAGCATGAGGCCGCTGCGCACGTGGTCGGCCACGACCCGGAAGCGGACATCGTCGACGGGATCGGCGCCGTACCGCTTGCCGCTGAGCTCGGCAGCCTTCGCGATGACCGGGAAGACCTCGTCGATCTCGTACATGTTCTCTTTGCCCTGCAGCAGATAGGCGACGCGCTCGAGACCCATGCCGGTGTCGATGTTCTGCTGCGGCAGCGGCGCGACGACGTCGAAGACGTCCTTGGCGCGCACGTTGGTGATCTCCTCCTGCATGAACACGAGGTTCCAGATCTCCAGGAAACGGTCCTCATCGGCCTCAGGGCCGCCATCGGGACCATACTGCGGGCCGCGGTCGACGTAGATCTCCGAGCAGGGCCCGCCGGGGCCCTCGACGCCCATGTGCCAGTAGTTGTCGAGGAGTCCGCGGTTCTGGATGCGCTCGTCGGGCAGGCCCGCGATCTTCTTCCACAGCTCACGTGCCTCGGTGTCGCTGTGCAGCACCGTGACCCAGATGTCCGCGGGATCGAATCCGAGCCCGCCGTCGGCGACGCTCCCGGTGATGAGATTCCACGCGTGGGTGATCGCCCCCTCCTTGAAGTAGTCGCCGAAGGAGAAGTTGCCGTTCATCTGGAAGAACGTGCCGTGCCGCGTGGTCTTGCCGACCTCCTCGATGTCGAGCGTGCGGACGCACTTCTGCACACTGGTCGCACGGTCGAACGGAGGGGTCTCCTGACCGAGGAAGTACGGCTTGAACGGCACCATGCCGGCGTTGACGAACAGCAGATTGGGATCGTCGAGCAGCAGGGGCGCGGACGGCACGACCGTGTGGCCGGCGGCCTCGAAGTGAGCCAGGAAGCGGCGCCGGATCTCAGCGGTGTCCATCAGGTGGGGTCCTTCTCGATTTCCAGTGGGTGGGAGGGGTCGTGGGCGGACGCTCCGAGCTCGGGCGCGCCCAGCACCTGGGTGCGCAGCTCGTGCTCCTTGGCCTGGCGGCCGTCGCGCATCTCGGCGCTGAACGCTCGCCAGCCCGAGCCGAGGGCGCCGGCCTGGTCGATCAGTCCGGGCATCGAGATCCGGTAGGCCGCCCGCCGGGCCTTGACCGAGGCATATACCCCGGCCGCTGTGCCGGCGACGAACCAAAGGGCACGTGGAGTCATGAGCTCATCCATCCGTCGGTCTGCGTCGGTGGGCTGTTGGTAGCGCGCGCCGCCCGCCTGCCGGCACGCTGACGCGCTCGACGCCGTTGCCGGTACTCGCGGCGCACCAGCCCGCTGATCCGGTCGCGGCTCTCGGGACGCAACGCGTGCGCCACCCCCGAGAGGACGATCGCGATCCGCACGCCCGGTCGGGTCATCTGGGCCGCGACCACCTGCTCCTGGGTCGGCGGGACGATGACCCGGCCCTCGATCACGCGTGCCTCCTGCGGCTCCGCGGCCCGGCGGACCGCGAGCTGCGCATCGCCTCCCCGTTGAGGGTGCGGGTACCTCCCTGGGGGCACCTCCCTGCACGGAGCTCTGCGGAGTGCTTGGGGGAGACGGAGCGCAGCGGAGTCCTTGGGTGAACGTTCGGACGGTGAACTCGTCGTTTCCGCCGTCCGAACGCCCCACTCAACGGGTTCGGGGGGTTGTTCGCGCAGGGCCTTGACTTCGCGGACCGCGCGCAGGGCGACGACGGCGGCGACGAGCGCGACCACGGCGAGGACCGCGGCCACGACGAGCACGACGACGTCGACAGGCATATGACGAGGTTACCGGTCACCGGGACGTCTCGGGGGTCGGGCGGTGCGTCACCCCGCACTCGGCCGGTGGGCGGTGCCTCATCACGTACCCACCCACCTCAGGTACGGGATAGCTCACCGCCCGCGGCCGGGTCGGGCGAAGGTCAGCGGTCGCGCAGGATGGCGCGGATGCGGGCCAGACGATCGGCGAGAGCGGCCTCCGCCCCATGACGGCCCGGCTCGAAGTACTCGGTGCCGTCGATATCGTCCGGGGCGTACTGCTGGGCGACCACTCCGCGCGGGTCGTTGTGGGCGTAGAGATAGTCGTGCCCGTGGCCAAGCTTCTTGGCGCCCGAGTAGTGCGCATCGCGCAACGCCGGCGGCACGGGACCCACCTTGCCCGCCCGCACGTCGCTGAGAGCCGCGTCTATCGCGCGGATGACGGCATTGGACTTCGGAGCCGTGGCCAGGTGGATGACGGCCTGAGCGAGAGGGATGCGCGCCTCGGGGAATCCGATCATCGCGACCGCCTGCGCCGCCGTGGTCGCCGCCTGCAGGGCGGTCGGGTCCGCCATGCCGATGTCCTCGCTGGCGTGGATCATCAGCCGGCGGGCGATGAACCGCGGGTCCTCCCCCGCCTCGATCATCCGGGCCAGGTAGTGCAGGGCGGCATCGACATCCGAGCCGCGGATGGACTTGATGAAGGCGCTCGTGACGTCGTAGTGCTGGTCGCCCTGACGGTCGTAGCGAACGGCCGCGCGGTCGACGGCCTGCGCGGCATCCTCGACGTCGATCTCGGTCTTGCCCTGGGACGTGGCAGCGCCGGCGGCCGCCTCCAGATAGGTGAGCACCCGACGGCCGTCGCCTCCGGCGAGCCGCACCAGATGATCCCTGGCGTCGTCGGTGAGCGTGACCTCGCCGTTCAGCCCCCGCTCGTCGGTGAGCGCGCGGTCGACGAGGACGGCGATGTCGTCATCGGTCAACGATTCGAGGGTGAGCAGCAATGAGCGGCTGAGCAACGGCGAGATGACGCTGAAGTGCGGATTCTCGGTGGTGGCGGCGACGAGGCTCACCCAGCGGTTCTCGACGCCGGGCAGCAGGGCGTCCTGCTGGGCCTTGCTGAACCGGTGGACCTCATCGACGAACAGGACGGTCTCCTGGCCGGTGGACGCGAGGGTCTTACGGGCTCCCGTGATGACCTCGCGCACCTCCTTGACCCCGGCGCTGACGGCCGAGACCTCGACGAAGCGGCGGTCGGTCTGCGTGCTGATGAGGCTCGCCAGCGTCGTCTTGCCGGTGCCGGGTGGACCCCAGAGCAGGATGGTGAGCGGCTTATGCCCGTCGATCATCTGCCGCAGCGGCGAGCCCGGACCGAGCAGATGCTGCTGGCCGACGAGCTCGTCGAGGCTGCGGGGACGCATCCGGACCGCCAGTGGCGCCGTCGCGAACTGATTGCCCGCGAGGGTACCGCTGGACTCGGGTAGCGACGGAGGCGCGTCGGGCAGGTCGAACAGGCCGTCGGAGGGCATGGATCGAGCCTACCCATCCCCACCGTCACTCCCGCCGCACGTGGTGGCGGTAGGCCGTCAACCTTTCGCGATCGGCAGCGGTAGGCCGTCAACCTCATCGAGGCGTGAATACGTTGACCGCGTACCGCCGCCGGCGAGGAAGGGTTGACCACGTACCGCCGCCGCGCGGGCTCTCAGTCCTCGTCGGGCTCGGGCTCGGCGTCGACGCCGGCCTCGGCGCGCTGCTCGCGGGTGATGGGAGCCGGAGCCGCGGTCAGCGGGTCGTAGCCGCCGCCGGACTTCGGGAAGGCGATCACCTCGCGGATCGAGTCGACGCCCGACAGCAGCGCACACGTGCGGTCCCAGCCGAAGGCGATCCCGCCGTGCGGCGGGGCGCCGAAGCTGAACGCGTCGAGCAGGAAGCCGAACTTCTCGCGGGCCTCCTCCTCGCCGATCCCCATGATCCCGAAGACCTTCTCCTGCACGTCCTGGCGATGGATACGGATCGAGCCACCGCCGATCTCGTTGCCATTGCAGACGATGTCGTAGGCCTGAGCCAGCGAGGTTCCCGGATCATCGAGCGTCGCGACGTCCTGCGGCGCGGTGAACGCGTGATGCACGGCCGTCCACTCTCCCCCGCCGACGGCGACATCACCGGAGTCGAGGTCGCTGACCGACTCGAACATCGGCCAGTCCACGACCCAGCAGAAGGCCCACGCCGACTCGTCGATCAGGTCGCAACGGCGGCCGATCTCCAGGCGTGCCGCGCCCAGCAGGTTCTGCGCGGACTTGCGCGGCCCCGCGGCGAAGAAGATGCAGTCGCCGGGCTTGGCGCCCACATGCGCGGCGATACCGGCCTTCTCGGCATCGGTGATGTTCTTGGAGACCGGCCCGGACAGCTCGCCGTCCTCGCCGACGAGGATGTACGCGAGCCCCTTGTGCCCGCGCTGTTTGGCCCACTCCTGCCAGGCATCGAGCTGGCGCCGGGGCTGCGAACCGCCGCCGGGCATCACGACGGCACCGACATAGGGCGCCTGGAAGACCCGGAAGGGCGTGTCGGCGAAGAACTCGGTGCACTCGGTGAGCTCGAGGTCCAGACGCAGATCCGGCTTGTCCGAGCCGTATTTGTTCATCGCATCGGCATAGGTGATGCGCGGGAACGGCGTCGACAGCTCCACCCCGATGAGCTTCCACAGCTCGGCGTAGACCTCTTCAGCGAGCTTCATGACGTCGTCGGCCTCGACGAAGCTCATCTCGATGTCGAGCTGGGTGAACTCGGGCTGCCGGTCGGCGCGGAAGTCCTCGTCGCGGTAGCAGCGCGCGATCTGGTAGTAGCGCTCGATGCCACCGACCTGCAGCAGCTGCTTGAACAGCTGCGGGCTCTGCGGCAGCGCATACCAGCTGCCGGGCCGCAGGCGTGCGGGGACGAGGAAGTCGCGCGCGCCCTCGGGGGTCGAGCGGGTGAGGGTCGGCGTCTCGACCTCGACGAAGGCGTGGCGCTCCAGCACCGACCGCGCGGCGGCGTTGACCTTCGAGCGCAGCCGGATCGCCTCGGCGGGGCCTTGGCGGCGCAGGTCGAGGTAGCGGTACTTGAGCCGCACCTCCTCGCCGACCTCTACATGTTCGTCGATCGGGAACGGCAGCGGCGCCGAGGCGCTGAGGATCTCGACATCGTCGGCGATGACCTCGATCTCGCCCGTGCCGATCGCGGGGTTCTCGTTGCCCTCGGGACGGCGCTCGACGGTGCCGGTGATCTTGAGGCAGAACTCCGAGCGCAGCTGGTGCGCGACATCCTCGCGAACGACCACCTGCACGACGCCGGACGCCTCGCGCAGGTCGATGAACGCGACACCGCCGTGGTCGCGGCGGCGGGCGACCCAGCCGGCGAGCGTGACCTGCTCGCCGACATTCGCGGCGGTCAGGGTTCCGGCGTCATGGGTGCGGATCACGTGCTGTCTCCTTCGGGGGTGACGACCTGAGGTCGCAGATCGGTGGCGGGCGGGGTCCAGGCGTCCGGGTCGGCCGGCTCCTGGTCGCCCGAGCGGATGTCCTTGACGGTGTGTTCGCCATCGGGCTCGGCGGGCGGGAACCAGACGAAGGGTATCCCCCGCCGCTCGGCGTAGCGGATCTGCTTGCCGAACTTCTGCGCGCTCGCGGCCACCTCGGTGGGGACGCCACGTGCGCGGAGCCGCTGGGCGACGGCATCGCCGACGGCCCTGGCGTCCTCATCGGCGAGGGCGACGAGGACGGCGGACGGCACACTGCGCGTCGAGGTCATGCCGTCGGCGAGCAATGGCGCGAGCAGACGCGAGACGCCGAGCGAGATGCCGACACCGGGATAGGTGCGCTTGCCGTCGCTGGCGAGCTCGTCGTACCGGCCGCCTGAGCAGATCGAGCCGAGTGATTCATAACCCGCCATGCGCGTCTCGAAGACGGTGCCGGTGTAATAGTCGAGGCCGCGGGCGATGCGCAGGTCGGCCATCACGGTGACGCCCTCGACATCGGCCCCTGCGCCGACCACGGCGGCGAGCTCGTCGAGACCTTCGTCGAGCATCGGGTGCTCGACGCCGAGACCGCGGACGCGGTCGACGAAGGTGGTGTCGGCGCTGCGGATCTCGGCGAGGGCCAGGCACTGGCGCGCCTGCGGCTCGTCGAGTCCGAGCTCGAGCAGCAGCTCGACGATCCGCTCGCCGGGCAGCTTGTCGAGCTTGTCGATGACCTGCATGACCGCGGTGGGATCGGTCAGCCCGAGCCCGAGGTAGAAGCCCTCGAGCACCTTACGGTTAGAGACCTGCAGGGTCAGCTCGGGCACGGGCAGGCCGGAGAGCGCCTCGGCCATGACGCGGGCGACCTCGACGTCGAAGTGGAAGGGCAGCGTGCCCTCGCCGACGATGTCGATATCGGCCTGCGTGAACTCGCGGAACCGGCCCTGCTGCGGCCGTTCGCCTCGCCAGACCTTCTGGATCTGGTAGCGGCGGAAGGGGAAGACGAGCCTGCCGGCGTTCTCGACCACATAGCGCGCGAACGGCACGGTGAGGTCGAAGTGCAGGCCCATGCCGGCGTCGGCACCGTCCTCGGCGGCCTGCAGGCGGCGAAGGACGTAGACCTCTTTGTCGATCTCGCCTTTACGGGTCAGCTGCTCGATCGTCTCCACCGCGCGGGTCTCGACATTCGCGAAGCCGTGCAGCTCGAACACCCGGCGCAGGTGATCGAGCACCGCGAGCTCGACATTGCGCTCGGCCGGCAGATACTCGGGAAAGCCCGAAAGCTTGCCACCCCTGCTCATGTCGTCACCTGCCAGAGAAAGCCCGCGATAGGCAGCCGACGACATGAGGTGACCACTGCTCGCTCGCTGCGCTCGCTCATGCGCTCAGCTCCAGCAGGAAGGGGTTGGTGCCCTTCTCGCGACCGATGGAGGTCTGCTGGCCGTGGCCGGGCAGCACGACGACGTCATCGGGCAGCGTCAGCACCTTGGTGCGCAGGCTGTGGAGCATCTGGCCGTGGTCTCCCCCGGTCAGATCGGTGCGGCCGATCGAGCCGAAGAACAGGAAGTCGCCAGAGAAGGCCACCTGCGAGACGGGCTCCGGACCCGGGTAGTCGACCCGGTACATCACCGTGCCCGGCGTGTGGCCCGGGCAGTGGTCGACGGTGAGCATCAGCGAGCCGACCTCGATACGGGCGCCGTCGACGGCATCGCGCACGTCCGAGGGCTCGACGAAATCGGGCATCTCGATATCGGCGAACTGCTGACGCAGCATCGCGGCGGACTGTCCGGAGACCGCGGCCATCGGATCGCTCAACAGGTGCCGGTCCGCCGGATGGATCCAGACCGGGCAGCCGTACCGAGCGGCGACATCCTGGGCACACCACATGTGGTCGAAGTGCCCGTGGGTGACGAGCACGGCCACCACGGTGAAGCCATGCTCATCGATGACCTTCTCGATCGCTTCGAAGGACTCCATGCCCGGGTCGACGATCGCGCAGGCACCACCCTCGCCCTCGGCGACGAAGTAGCAGTTCGCCTGCAGCGGACCGGCCGGAAAAATGGTGAGAAGCACGTCGGCCAGCCTACGCGAGACATCAGACGTGACGTGCACCTCCTCGCCGGTCGGCGCACCACTACACTCGTCACCATGAGCGAGCGAAGCGAGCGACCTGCCGCCGCCCAGCAGGAGTGGGGTCGCGTCGACGCCGAGGGAAATGTGTATGTGCGCGAGGGCGACGGTGAGCGACTCATCGCCCAATGGGTCGGTGGTGATCCGGCCGAGGCGATCGCGCTCTACACGCGTCGGTTCGAGGGGCTGCAGACGGAGGTCGAGCTGCTCGAGCAGCGCATGGCCGCCGGCTCCGTCGCCCCCGACGATGCCCAGAAGGCCCTGACCCAGGTTCGCGAACAGCTCACGGACGCCCAGGCCATCGGCGATCTCGCCTCCCTCGCGGCGCGCCTGGAGGCGATCGAACCGCAGGTCGCCTCGCTGCGCGAACAGCGCAAGGCCGAGCGGGAGCAGCGCCAGGCCGAGTCCAAGGAGGCCAAGAGCCGGATCGTGGCCGAGGCGGAGAAGCTCTCGACCGGCAACGACTGGCGAGGCGGCGCGGACCGCTTCCGGCAACTGCTCGACGAGTGGAAGTCACTGCCACGGCTCAGCAAGTCCCTCGACGATGAGCTCTGGCATCGCTTCAGTTCGGCGCGCACGGCCTACACCAAGCGTCGCAAGGCCCACTTCAGCGAGCAGTCGGCCCGCCGCGACGAGGCCGCCAAGGTCAAGGAGCGGCTGATCGCCGAGGCCGAGTCATTGCAGGAGTCCACCGACTGGGGTCCGACCTCGGGGCGCTACCGCGATCTGATGCAGCAGTGGAAGAAGGCCGGCTCCGCCCCACGTGGTGTCGAGGACAAACTCTGGAAGCGCTTCCGCGCGGCCCAGGACGTCTTCTTCTCCGCACGCGATTCCGCCAATGCCGAGCTCGATGCCGAGTACGAGAAGAACGCCGAGGTCAAGGCCGAGCTCCTCATCGAGGCCGAGGCACTGCTGCCGATCAAGGACCTCGACGCGGCACGGCGCGCGTGGCAGTCGATCGCGGACCGCTGGGAGCAGGCCGGCAAGGTGCCGCGTGCGCGTATCAAGGAGTTCGAGGGACGCCTGCGCACGGTGGAGAACGCGATCCGCGACGCCGGCCAGCGCGAGTGGCAGCGCACCGATCCGGAGAAGTCGGCGCGCGCCGACGACATGATCGGCAAGCTCGAGGCCGCGATCGCCGAGACCGAGGCGGAGCTGGAGAAGGCACGGGTCGCCGGTGACGAGAAGAAGGTCAAGAACCTGACGGAGAACCTCGAGTCACGGCGCTCCTTCCTCGACATCGCCCGCAAGACCGCCTCCGACTTCGGCTGATCTCGGTGGGCGGGCAGCCCGTGGCACCGTGGGGACGTCCGCCGTCATCTCATGACTGCAGAAGTCCCATAGGTCGAGTTCGGCCCGCCGATCACTCGGCGCTGGCGAGGTCATCGGCCTCGAAGACCTGCGCTTCGGACTCGTCGAAGGTCACCGAGAATCCGGCGGCCGCCAACACGCCGCCGAGGACATCATCCTCGATCGTGGACTGCGCGCTGCCGAGCTCGGCAGCGCCCAGCGCCACACCACTGAAGCTGACGGTGATCGTGCGGTCACGCGCATCGGGGATGGCCAGCACCGAGGTGGCACCAAGGTCGAGGACCACCTGAACCGCACGACCCGCGGCCTCCTGGATCTCGAGCTCAGTGAAGCCGGTGTGCTCGAGCACTTTCACACGACCACCTCGTGTGGCCAGTTCCTCGTCCAGCCCTTCAGGCGCCGCACCGCTGAATGCCAGAACGGCTTCGCGTGGGGCCACGATCTCCGAGTACGAATAGCCTCGCGACTGGTCCATCGAGTAAGACGTGACGAGTTCCGAGAACTCCATCTCCCAGTTCAACTGCTCGGGCGCCACCCCCGTGGCTTCGGCGTCCATGTGGAGCGCTTCCTTCGCAGACATGCGGTGGTCGCTTACGTCCTCCGGCGGCAGGCCCGAAGAAGATACAGCATTCATCGATGTCGAAATCACGACGATCAGGGCGGCGCCAAGACCGACCAGCACCTGCCTGAACCGCGTTCCTCGCATCATGGCTCCAATCTCACGCGAGAGCCGCAGGAGGCGACCGATCTGCTGATCGTAACACCGAAAATGACCGACTGGTCCGTTTGTGAAACAGATCGGCTTCCCGCATGTGCGCTGAACCGCCGACGATCGATGTCGGTGATCGGGTAACGGCGAGGAAGGAGCCGGAGCCTGGTATGACGGCCTCGATACGTCTCGCGCGTGAAGCATCCCGCTTAGCGCACCGAGCTGAGGTCCAAGCGGTCGGCCCAGGGGTCAGAGGTTTCCACGAAGGCCGCCGGGGTGCCGACCGGGGCGGCGACCTCACGGGTCGTGTCGCCCGCGTATTCGTCTCCGGTAAGCAGGTGCCGCCAGGTGCCGGGCGGGAAGGTGACCTCGACGCTCTCCTCACCTTCCGTCGTGACCGGTGCGACGAGGACCGATGGCCCGAGGAAGAACTGCGTGTCCACCTCCGCGGCGACCGTGCCCGGTGCCACCAGCCAACCGTGCCGGATCGCGGGCACGCCCGTGGCGAGTGCCTCCTCGACGACCTCGCGTCGATAGGGCGCGAGCGCCGCGAAGACCCGCGTCATGTGAGCAAAACGCGACCGGGTCTCCGCGGTGTCGACCACTTGGACGTTGTCCTCGGGCCGATTGCCCTCGTGGGTGCGCATCATGACCCCGAAGGCCTCCAGCTCGGCCCAGCGGGCGAGCAACTCCGGCGTGCGGGTGTAGTCCTTCACCACGGCGTCGATCGAGGTGTAACCCCCGACATCGGAGTGCACGAGCGGCCAGCCCGAGAATCCCGCGGAGAAGGTGCCGCGCAGGACCGATCCCAGGCCATCCTCTTCTCCGAAGGAGACGAGCTGGTCGCCGTTCCAGAACATCGGCGTCGACTCGTCCATGCCTCCCGCGCCGCTGCGGAACCACGTCACGCAGTCCGGTTGCTCCGCGAGCTCGCACGCCTCGCGGACCGTCTCGGCCCAGAGCGCCGGCCAACGGTTGTGGGCGATCGCCGCGTCCCCCTCGGAGAGCACCGCATCGAGCGGAAGGCCCTCGCCGAAGTCGGCCATGAACCCCGAGACCCCGTCTCCGAGCACCTCTGAGGCGATCACCTCGGCGTACCAGTCGCGGGCGGCGCTATCGGTCAGGTCGACGAGGTAGGCGTCGAAGCCGCCCTGGTCCACGGCATAGGGGTCGCCCTCGGCGTTCTGGACCAGATAGCCGAGCTCGTCAGCCTCGGCCCACAGATCGCGCTCGGGTGCCGGCTCTTTCGACGACCCGTGGACGAGGAAGGCGTTCACATAGGTCGTGACCGCGATGCCCTCGGCATTCAGCTCCGCGACCAGTTCCTCCCAACCCGGGTAGCGCTCGCGGTCCGGCTGCCAGGTCCACCAGAGCCGCTCGCCGAACGAGGTCGTGCGCTGACCCGTCCAATCCTGCAGCCAGACCCCGGCGATCTCGGTGCCGGCATCCTGCAGCTCCCGCACGGTGCGGCGCACGGTCTCGGTGCCGCCCTGGATGCCGATGACGGCGCCCTCACCGGTCCAGGCCGCGAGCTCCGGACGCTCCCGGCCGGCCTGCTGTCGTTCGATGAGCTCGCGAGGGGTGGCCGCCGCGGTCAGCTCGGCCCGCAGCGTCGTCGCCCACATCTCGAGTCCCACGCGACCGGCGGACCGTGTATCCGCGACGCCGAGGGCGTGGGACGCCCCGAGCTCGGGATCGAGCCGCACACCCCGCAGGTCCTCCGTCACCCACGAAGGCCAGGCCGCATAGGTCATCTGCTCGGTGCCGCCGGCCCCGTGATTGGTGACATCGGCAAGCACCGTCAGTGGCTGCTCGCCGCGTCCCACACCCTGCTCGCGCACGATGATCGGCAGCAGCCGGTCGTCGAGGTCGACATCGGTGAACTGTTCGCCGAAGCCGTGGACGGCGGCGCGTTCCTCGCGCGCGCTCCACAGCGTCAGCGACGTGGCTCCGCCAGTCTCGTCGAGCTGGGCATCGAGCACGGCGCCGGTGCCGGTCTCCGCGATGCGTGCGCTCCATCGCGGGCCGGGCTCGTCGTCATCGTCGAGCAGACGGCCCCCGAGCGCGATCGCGTCGCCCTCGAGCTCGGCCCGGTCGATCGTCTGCGTGGCCCAGGTCGTCTCGTGCTCGGTGCTCAGCCAGAAGTAGCCGCGATGCTCCTCCGCCGCGACCTCGCCGCGCCCGGCACCGAGGAAGGCGTGCCCGGGCTCGCTGCTCCAGACCGTGTCGTCGGCCGTGGCGATCACGACCCGGGGTGCGTCACCGTCCTCGACGGACACGGTGAGCTCGCCGGTGCTCAGGTCGTCGCCGACTCCTGCCTCGATCCGCAGCTGGCCGGGGTCGAGGGTGGACACGTCATCGCGCGGCACGCGGCCGAGAGCCACCACGACCACCGCGACGAGCGCCAGCACCAGGCCGAGGACGACGAGCAGGAGACGACGACGCTTCGACATGCTGGAGACGGCGGCCACCGCCTCATTGTCGCGCGGCCTCTCGCCCATCGCGTGGCGGGCGGTGACCTACGCACCTCTCGGGCGCGCTGAGAGGTGCGTAGGCCACCGCTCACCACCTCGAGACGTGCGCATCTCACCGCCCACCGGCATGAGAGGTGCGTAAGTCACCGCCCTGGGACGGGCGAGGGTCACTGGTGAAGGCGGTAGACGTCGAAGACGCCCTCGATCGAGCGCACCGCGCTCAGCACGTGTCCGAGATGCTTGGGATCGGCCATCTCGAAGGTGAACTTGGTCTTGGCGACCCGGTCGCGCCCTGTGCTCAGACCGGCGGACAGGATGTTGACGTGCTGATCGGAGATCACCCGGGTGATATCGCTGAGCAACCGCGGCCGGTCGAGGGCCTCGACCTGGATCGCCACGAGGAACATGCTCTTGGCCGTGGGCGCCCAGGAGACCCCGACGATGCGCTCGGGCTGATCGCGCAACGCCTGGAAGTTGACACAGTCGGTGCGGTGGATCGAGACCCCGGAGGTGCGCGTCACGAACCCGGAGATGTCGTCTCCGGGCACCGGCGTGCAGCAGCGCGCCAGCTTGACCATCACATCGCCGTCGATGCCCTCGACGTCCACGCCCGCCACACTGCGTGACGTCGGCGCGGAGCGCTGCGCGACGGTCGGGATGGTCGTCGCCTCGGCGATATCCTCCTCGGCACCCTCGCGCCCCCCGGAGAGGTCGATGACACGCTCGACGACATTCTGGGCGCCGACATTGCTCTCGCCCACCGCCGCATAGAGGCCGGAGATGTCGTTCAGACCGAGATCGTGGGCGACCGCCTCGAGATTCGCCTGGCTGAACAGCCGATGCAGCGGCAGTCCCTCCTTGCGCATCTGCTTGGCGATGAGGTCCTTGCCCCGCTCGATCGCCTCGTCGCGACGCTCCTTGGTGAACCACTGGCGGATCTTGTTGCGGGCACGCGGGCTCTGGACGAAGTCGAGCCAGTCGCGGCTGGGACCGGCATCAGGAGACTTGGAGGTGAAGACCTCGACGACATCGCCGCTCTCCAGCTGCGACTCCAAGGAGACCAGCCGTCCGTTGACGCGGGCACCGATACAGGCGTGGCCCACCTCCGTGTGCACGGCGTAGGCGAAATCGACCGGGGTGGCGTTGGCCGGCAGCTGGATGAGGTCGCCACGCGGGGTGTAGGCGTAGACGCCCGCATTGCCCATCTCGAAGCGCAAGGAGTCCAGGAAGTCGCTGGAGTCCTCGGTCTCGGACTGCCAGTCCATCAGCTCGCGCAGCCAGACCATGTCCTGTACATCGGGGGCCTTGGCCTTACCGCCCTTGGAGCCGGCGACCTGCGCCAGGCCGTCCTCCTTGTACTTCCAGTGCGCCGCGACACCGTACTCGGCACGACGATGCATCGCGTAGGTGCGGATCTGCAGCTCCACCGGCTTGCCCTGCGGACCGATGACGGTCGTGTGCAGCGACTGGTACATGTTGAACTTCGGGACGCTGATGTAGTCCTTGAAGCGGCCCGGGATCGGGTTCCAGCGCGCGTGCAGCACACCGAGGACGGCGTAACAGTCGGCGATATCGTCGACGAGGATACGCACGCCGACCAGATCGAAGATGTCGGAGAACTCGCGACCGCGCACGAGCATCTTCTGATAGATCGAGTAGTAGTGCTTGGGCCGGCCGGTGACCTTCGCCTTGATCTTGGAGTGGCCGAGATCGGAGGTGACATCGCTGATGACTCGCTCCAGGAAGCCCTCGCGCGAGGGCGCCCGCTCGGCGACGAGGCGGACGATCTCGTCGTAGACCTTCGGATGCAGCGTGCCGAAGGCGAGGTCCTCCAGCTCCCATTTGATGGTGTTCATGCCGAGCCGGTGAGCCAACGGGGCGTAGATCTCGATGGTCTCGCGGGCGATGCGCTCCTGCTTGTCCTGTCGCAGATACCGCAGGGTCCGCATGTTGTGCAGGCGGTCGGCGAGCTTGATGACGAGCACACGGATGTCGCGGCTCATCGCCACGACCATCTTGCGAATGGTCTCCGACTGCGCCGAGTCGCCGTACTTGACCTTGTCGAGCTTGGTCACACCGTCGACCAGATGCACCACTTCGTCGCCGAAGTCCTCGCGCAGCTGATCGATCGTGTACGAGGTGTCCTCGACCGTGTCGTGCAGGAGCGCCGCGCACAGCGTCGGCGCGGTCATGCCGAGCTCGGCGAGGATGGTGGCGACGGCCAGCGGATGCGTGATGTACGGGTCACCGCTCTTGCGCGTCTGGCCCTCGTGCATCTGCGCCGCGATGCGGTACGCCTTCTCGATCGAGGCGATATCGCCCTTGGGATGGGTCGCTCGATAGACCTTCAGCAAGGGATCCAGCACGGCATTCGGGGCGGCTGTCCGGCCCCCCATGCGCGCGAGTCGGCTGCGCACGCGTGCGCCCGCCGGTGCCGACTCCGAAGTCTTCGGCCCGGTGGTCTTGTCGACCTGCGGATCTGCCACGTCACGCCTCCTTGGGACCATCGTACGCACGGGGTTCGCACGCCCGCGCGCGGCGGCACTCGCGGGCGAAAGCTGGAACCGGCCCGGCACGAAGGATGTGTCTTGCTGGTTGCTATGACAACCGTGAAGACACGTCCTCCGTCCGGTCCCGCGCGAGAGCCGCCGGCATCCCGGGCGAGCCGGCCCTCAGAGCAGCATCGTCAACAAGGTCGCCGCCGATCCGGCGACGAGTGCCCCGGCCGCGACGAGGGCGATGATCTGCATGGTCCGCCGGCTCATCATCAGTAGGTCACCAACGCAGCGGTAGGGGTCTGCGTACCCAGGCGCGCGCGACCGCCGAGCGGAGCCAGCTCGACCAGCACCAGCTGACCGACGACACGCCCACCGAGACCGGTCACCAGGTCGCGGGCGGCGGACAGGGTCCCGCCCGTGGCGAGGACATCGTCGAGCACGAGCACGCGCTCGCCGGTGACGATCGCGTCGCGGTGGATCTCGACCGTGGCCGACCCGTATTCGAGGTCATAGGTGCGGGACTCGACCGCGGCGGGAAGCTTGCCGGCCTTGCGGACCGGGACGAAGCCCGCCCCGAGACGCATCGCGACCGGCGGTGCCAGCACGAAACCGCGCGCCTCGATCCCGACGACCTTGTCGATCGGGCCCCAGGTGGCGGCGATGCCGGCGAGCGCGTCGACCGTGCCCGCGAGCCCCGCGGGGTCGGCGAGCAGAGGAGTGATGTCGCGGAACGTGACACCGGGCTCGGGCCAGTCCTCGATCGCCCTGATGTGATCGCGAGCCAGAGACGCGAACTGCTCACTGCTGGTCATCGGTCGTACCCTCCAAGTCCAGGTCACAGGTCTGCTCGGCATGCTCGGAGATCTCGGCACTCGCGGTGCCGACTGCCTCCAGGTCCAGATCGGACAGCGCGTCGTCGACCGCGATCAGCTTCGCCTGATCCTCCTCGCTGAGGTCGGGCTGCTGCGCGAGCTCGATCATCTCGGCGATCGTCAGCCCTTCGTCCTCGACCGCGGCTTGCAGCTCACGGATCGTCGACCCGAAGGTCTGCCAGTCGTCCTGGATCTCCTCTGGCGCCTTCTCTTCCAGCGCCGTCATGTCATCCATGACCTGGTCGATCTGCGAGAAGTCCCCGGAGCTGAGGTCCGCGAAGGGCTCGCTCACCTTCTCCAGCTCGTCGCAGTAGGCGTCGGTGTCGTCGCTACAGGCCGACAGCGCACCGAGTGTCGCGACGACCGCGATGCCGGCAACCCACCGGCGACGCATCACCGCTTCTCGTCGTCGGTGTCGGCCGGCTCGATCTCGTCGAGCTCCTCGACCTCGTCGTACTCCTCGAGCTCGTCGGCGTCGTCGGCCTCCAGCGGAGTGAACACCTGCGCGACCGCGGGACGGGCCACGGTCAGGACCGTGCCGGGAGCGACCTCGATGTCGACCGTCTGATCGTCGACCTCGACCAGGGTCCCGTGGATGCCGCTGGTCAACATGACCCGCTTACCGGGCTCCAGGGTGTTCTGCACCTGCTGGAACTGCTTCTGGCGCTGTCGCGCGGGGCGCAGGACGAGCAGGAAGAAGACGGCCACGATGGCCACAAGAAGGATGATTTCCACGCGGAGAACTCCAGGTCGCGACGGACAGGTACGACGGCGAGTCTACGGGGCACCGCCGCATCGCCGGTCACTCGGCGTCGTCGAAGCTGAGCTGCGCGACATCCTGGGGAACCGTGAGTCCCAGATGTCGCCAGGCCGCCGGCGTGGCGATGCGCCCCCGCGGTGTACGCGCGAGGAAACCGAGGCGTACGAGGAAGGGCTCGGCGAGCTCCTCGACCGTCTCGCGTTCCTCGGCGACCGCCACCGCGAGGGTCGAGATGCCGACCGGTCCGCCGCCGAAGCTGCGGCAGAGGGCGTCCAGCACGGCGCGATCGAGTCGATCGAGGCCGAGATCGTCGACCTCGTACAGCTCCAGGGCGGCTCGGGCCACCCCGTGGTCGACGTGGCCCCCGGCGCGCACCTCGGCGTAGTCGCGGACGCGCCGCAGGAGACGATTGGCGATCCGCGGCGTGCCACGAGAGCGCGAGCCGATCTCGCGGGCGGCATCGTCGTCGATCGAGAGGTCCAGCAGACGCGCCGAGCGGCGCACGATGTCGTAGAGGTCCTCGGCGGCGTAGTAGTCGAGCTGGGCGGTGAAGCCGAATCGATCGCGCAGCGGACCGGGCAGGAGCCCCGCGCGGGTGGTGGCGCCGACGACGGTGAAGGGCGGGATCTCCAGGGGAATCGCCGTGGCCCCCGGCCCCTTGCCGACCACGACGTCGACGCGGAAGTCCTCCATCGCCATGTAGAGCAGCTCTTCTGCCGGACGCGACATGCGATGGATCTCATCGATGAAGAGCACATCGCCCTCGCCGATCCCCGAGAGGATCGCCGCAAGATCGCCCGCATGCTGGATGGCAGGTCCCGAGGTGAGCCGCAGCGGGGCGGAGAGCTGGTGGGCGATGATCATCGCCAACGTGGTCTTGCCGAGCCCGGGCGGTCCGCTCAGCAACACGTGATCGGGCGTGCGGCCGCGTGCCACGGCCGCCTCGAGCACCAACGCGAGCTGCTCGCGCACACGGTCCTGGCCGACGAGCTCATCGAGGCTCTTGGGTCGCAGGGCTGCCTCGAAGGCGCGGTCCTCGGGCAACACCTCGGCACTGACGGCGTCGTTGAATTCCCCCGTCATCAGCGGCCCTTGCCGAGGGTGCGCAGGGCGTCGCGCAGCACGGCCGAGACATCGGGCTCGGTGCCCTCGGGAAGCTCGGCTGCCGTCGCGTCGATCGCGGCATCGGCGTCCTTGGCCGACCAGCCGAGACCGGTGAGCGCCTCGTGCACCTGGCCGCGCCATACGCCGCCCCCAGCCGTGTGAGAGGCGCCTGTGACCGGGCCGACGCGATCCTTGAGCTCCAGGATGATGCGTTCGGCGCCCTTGCGCCCGATGCCGGGGACGGTGGTGAGCGTGCTGACCTCGCCGGCGGCGATGGCCTGCCGGATGCGTTCGGGGTCGAGCACGGCGAGCATCGCCTGGGCGACCTTGGGGCCCACGCCGCTCGCGGTCTGCACGAGCTCGAACATCTCGCGTCCGTCGGCGTCGGCGAAACCGTAGATCGTCAGGGAGTCCTCTCGGACCACCATCGAGGTGAAGAGCGTCGCGGGCTGGCCGATCCGCAGGCTCGCGATGGTGGCGGGCGTGCAGAAGACCTGGAGTCCCACTCCGCCGACCTCGATCACCGCGGAGGTGACGGTGACGGCCGCCACCGGTCCCTTGACGTGTGCGATCACCGAGCGGTCCTCTCCTTCTGGGCCGCCACGGCAGCGGCGAGTCGGTCGTGTGCGGCCCCGCGCCAGATCTGACAGATCGCGAGGGCAAGGGCGTCCGCGGCATCGGCCGGCTTGGGCGCTTGCGCCAGCCGCAGCAACCGGCTGACCATGAGGGTGACCTGCGCTTTGTCGGCACGACCGCTGCCGGTGACAGCGGCCTTGACCTCGCTGGGCGTGTGCAGCCGGACGTCGAGGCCGTGCCGTGCGGCGACCAGCATCGCGATGCCGCTGGCCTGGGCCGTGCCCATCACCGTGCTGACATTGTGCTGGCTGAAGACGCGTTCGACGGCCATCACCTCCGGGCGGTGCATGCGCACGGCCTCGTCCAGCGCCTCCTCCAGCCGCAGCAGGCGACGCGAGAGGTCGAGGTCGGCCGGCGTGCGGACCACCGAGACGTCGACCATCGTGAGCGGCCTGCCGACGCTGCCCTCGACCACGCCGAGACCGCAACGGGTCAGGCCGGGGTCGATCCCCATGACGCGGACAGAACGCATGTTCGAAAGCCTAACGGGCCGAGCCGTGTGGTCGCGCACCGCCACGCCGGGGCTCACGCATCCAGCAACCCCGCGGCGGCGGTAGCTGGTCAACCCCACCTCGCGAATGGCGGTAGCTGGTCAACGTTACGAGTCAGCGATGAGGTTGATGGCGTACCGCCACCACAGGGGAAGGGTTGCTGAGCTACCGCCACGGCGCGGTCGAGCGGGCGGTCAGCGCAGGTCGGCGTCCGGGGTCCGGCCGATCTCACCGGCCAGATCGCGGGCGAGCAGGAAGGCCCCCACCGCCCCACGGGTGACGTACCGAGAGACCTCCTCGTCCTGGCGGATCACCACCACGACGCTCCGCCAGCGGTACCCGGCGAAGGCGAGCAGCAGACAGGGCACCGCCAGGACGACCAGCCACCCCAGCCCCGCGGAGAGGAGCACCGGCGCCAGGATGACGAGGACGACCGCGAGCGCCGTCAACAGCCCGAAGCCGACCGAGGGCGCCGGCACGATGACCTCGCGCTCGCGATCCGCTCTCCTCGCGAGGGCACAGCGCAGCCTCCAGTCGACACCGTCGGGCGTGCGCGCCCTCATCGCCTCGCCGAGCCGGTCAGAGCTCGGCCATCACCTCGTCGGGCGCGTCGAAGTTGGCGTAGACGTTCTGCACGTCGTCGCAGTCCTCGAGCGCGTCGATGAGCTTGACCACCTTGCCGGCGCCGGCCGCATCGAGCTCGACCTGGACACTCGGCAGGAACGACGCCTCAGCGGAGTCGTAGTCGAGGCCGGCCTCCTGGAGCGCCGTGCGCACCGCCACCAGGTCGGTGGCCTCGCTGACCACCTCGAACGAGCCGTCGAGGTCGTTGACCTCCTCGGCTCCCGCATCGAGCACCGCCACCAGGATGTCGTCCTCATTGGTGGTCGACTCGCCCTGCTCCGCCGGCACGATGACGACGCCCTTGCGATTGAACAGATACGAGACCGAGCCCGGGTCGGCCATCGTGCCGCCGTTGCGGGTCATGGCCGTGCGGACCTCCATGGCGGCACGGTTCTTGTTGTCGGTGAGGCACTCGATGAGCAGCGCGACGCCGTTCGGACCGTAGCCCTCGTACATGATCGTGGTGTAGTCGACCGCACCGCCGTCGAGACCCCCGCCGCGCTTGACCGCGCGATCGATGTTGTCATTGGGGACCGACTGCTTCTTGGCCTTCTGGATCGCATCGTAGAGGGTCGGATTGCCTTCGGGGTCAGGACCACCCGTGCGCGCCGCCACCTCGATGTTCTTGATGAGCTTGGCGAACAGCTTGCCGCGCTTGGCGTCGATGACCGCCTTCTTGTGCTTGGTGGTCGCCCACTTGGAATGCCCTGACATGGCGTCCTTCCCTACGACTGAGTCACGAGGTCGACGAAGAGCCGGTGGAGACGATCGTCGTTCCCGACCTCGGGATGGAACGACGTCGCCATGAGCGGCCCCTGGCGAACAGCGACGATTCTACCGGCGGCATCGTGTTCCGGTGCCGATGCGGGCACTCGGGCGAGCACCTCGACCCGCGCTCCGGCCTCCTCCACCCAGGGGGCACGGATGAAGACCGCGTGCACCGGCGCGTCGAGGCCGTCGACCGCGAGACCCGTCTCGAAGGAGTCGACCTGGCGTCCGAAGGCATTGCGCCGGACCGTGATGTCGATGCCCCCGAGGGTCTCCTGACCCTCGATGCCGTCGAGCAGACGGTCGGCCAGCATGATCATGCCCGCGCACGTGCCGAAGGCCGGCATCCCGGCCGCGATCCGCTCGCGCAGCGGCTCACGCAGCTCGAAGATCCGCGCCAGCTTGTCCATCGTCGACGACTCGCCGCCCGGAACGATCAGGCCGTCGACGCGGTCGAGCTCCTCGGGCCGGCGCACCGGAAGCGCCCTCGTGCCCAGCCGGTCGAGTGCGTGGAGATGCTCCCGCACATCGCCCTGGAGGGCGAAGACGCCGACGGTGGGGCCGGTCACCAGCCGCGGGTCTCGAGGCGGTGCGGCTCGGGGATGTCGTCGACATTGATGCCGACCATGGCCTCGCCGAGCCCGCGTGACACCTTGGCGATGACATCGGGGTCGTCGAAGAAGGTGGTGGCCTTGACGATCGCGGCGGCGCGCTCGGCCGGGTTGCCGGACTTGAAGATGCCCGAGCCGACGAAGACGCCCTCGGCGCCGAGCTGCATCATCATCGCGGCGTCCGCCGGCGTGGCGATACCGCCCGCGGTGAACAGCACGACCGGCAGCTTGCCCGCCTCGGCGACCTCCTTGACGAGCTCGTACGGCGCCTGCAGCTCCTTGGCGGCGACGTACAGCTCATCGGGTGCCAGCGTCTGGAGGCGGCGGATCTCACCGCGGATCTTGCGCATGTGGCCCGTGGCATTGGAGACATCGCCGGTGCCGGCCTCGCCCTTGGAGCGGATCATCGCCGCGCCCTCGGTGATACGGCGCAGGGCCTCGCCGAGATGGGTCGCGCCGCACACGAAGGGCACCGTGAAGGCCCACTTGTCGATGTGGTTGGCGTAGTCGGCCGGCGTGAGCACCTCGGACTCGTCGATGTAGTCGACGCCGAGGCTCTGCAGCACCTGCGCTTCGACGAAGTGGCCGATGCGCGCCTTGGCCATGACCGGGATGGAGACGGCCTCGATGATGCCGTCGATGAGGTCGGGGTCGCTCATCCGCGCGACGCCGCCCTGCGAGCGGATGTCCGCGGGCACGCGCTCGAGGGCCATGACGGCGACGGCGCCGGCGTCCTCGGCGATCTTGGCCTGCTCGGCGTTGACGACGTCCATGATGACGCCGCCCTTGAGCATTTCGGCCATGCCGCGCTTGACCCGGGCGGTTCCGGTGGTGGTCTCTTCGCTGGTCACCCCTCCAGTCTACGAGCCGTGTCGCGCCGCCTCGAAGCCCGCCCGCCGGGACCGGTCGAGCCCTCGGGCGCGCTCGTCGTCACCAGCGGTGACGAGCGCACGTCTCCGACGCGCTGAGAGGTGTCCAGCACACCGCCGCGGCGAGCGAGAGGTGTCCAGCCCACCGCCGCCTCGGGCCGCGAAGGACTCAGGTGAGGGATTGGCGGCGGACCATGAGCATGCGCTGGCCGCAGGTGACGAGACTGGCGACCGCCAGCGCCCAGAGTGTGACGTGCTGCAGGATCGGCAGGTCGAGGAGGCCGGCGAAACCGGTCATGACGAGGATCGCGACGAGCCGGTCCGAGCGCTCGGCGATACCCCCCTTGGCCTCCAGGCCGAGACCCTCGGCCCGGGCACGGAGATAGGAGGTCATCATGCCGAGCACGAGACATGCCAGGCTCAGGCACAGGTAGAGCGGCGAATCGCCCTCCCACGCGTACCAGAGCGCAATGCCGCCGAAGATCGCCGCATCGCCCACCCGGTCGAGCGAGGAGTCCAGGAAGGCACCCCACTTCGACGAGCGACCGAGCTTGCGCGCCATCGAGCCGTCGACGATGTCGCTGAACACGAAGGCCGTGACGAACATCGTGCCCCAGAAGAACTCACCCTGCGGGAACAGCCACAACGCCCCGACGCACACGCCGATCGTGCCGACCCAGGTCACCATGTCCGGCGTCACGCCGATCTTGATGAGCCCGTCGGCGATCGGCGAGAGCAGCTTGTTCCAGAAGGCGCGGAACCTCTCCAGCATCAGGCCGTCACCCCCTCTCTGCGATGTCGGCAGTCCAGGCGTCGGTCAGCATCCGCGCGGTGTCCTCGATGACCTGGGGCAGCGTCTTGGTGTGCCCGACGACGGTCATGAAGTTGGCGTCGCCGCCCCAGCGCGGGACGACATGCTGATGCAGATGCTGCGACAGCGAACCGCCCGCCACGCCCCCGAGGTTCAGCCCGACATTGAAGCCATGCGGCGAGCTCACGTGGCGGATCACCCGGACCGCCTGCTGCGTCAGCGCGGTCAGCTCGATCGACTCCTCCTCGGACAACGCGGTGAAATCCGATTCGTGCCGGTTCGGCAGCACCATCAGGTGCCCGGGGTTGTACGGGTAGAGGTTCATCGTGACGAAGGAGTGCTCGCCGCGATACACCACCAGCTCGCTCTGGGGACCGCCCTCGACCATCGCGCAGAACGGGCAGCGGTCATCGTGGGGCGTCTTCTCCTCCCCCCGCACATAGGCCATCCGATAGGGAGCCCACAGCCGTTCGAGACCGTCGGGGTCCGGCGCCATCAGACCTGGACCCGGTCGCGCACCGCCGCGACGATCTTGGCGACCGCGTCGTCGAGCGACACCCCGTTCTCCTGCTCGCCGCTGCGATAGCGGAAGGAGACGGCACCGGCTTCGACATCCTTGTCCCCCGCCAGCAGCATGAAGGGGATCTTCTGGGTCTGCGCCGTGCGGATCTTCTTCTGCATCCGCTCGTCGGAGGCGTCGACCTCGATCCGGATGCCCTCGGCCTTGAGCCGGGCGGCGAGGTCGTACAGGTAGTCCAGATGCCGTTCGGCCACCGGGATGCCGACGACCTGCACCGGCGCGAGCCACGGAGGGAAGGCCCCGGCGTAATGCTCGACGAGCACGCCCATGAACCGCTCGATCGAGCCGAACTTGGCCGAGTGGATCATGACCGGCTGCTGACGCGAGCCGTCAGCGGCCACGTACTCGAGGCCGAAGCGATCCGGCGCCGGCTGGTTGAAGTCGTACTGCACCGTGCCCATCTGCCAGGTGCGGCCGATGGCATCGCGCGCCTGGACCGAGATCTTGGGGCCGTAGTAGGCCGCCCCACCCGGATCGGGCACGAGCTCGAGGCCGGTGGCAGTGGCGACGTCCTCGAGTACCTGGGTCGCGATCGCCCAGTCCTCATCGGAGCCGATGAACTTGTCCTTGGTGGCGTCGCGGGTCGACAGCTCGAGGTAGAAGTCGTCGATGCCGAAGTCCCGCAGCAGGCTGAGCATGAAGTTCAGCAGGTGCTCGACCTCGGCGGGGGCCTGCTCGGGCGTGACATAGGAGTGCGAGTCGTCCTGGGCGAAACCGCGGACACGCGTCAGGCCGTGGATCACCCCGGACTTCTCGTTGCGGTACACGTGCCCGAACTCGAACAACCGCAGCGGCAGCTCACGATAGGAACGCTGCCGCGATCGGAAGATCAGATTGTGCATCGGGCAGTTCATCGCCTTGAGGCGGTAGTCCATGCCGTCGACGTCGAGCGCCGGGAACATCCCCTCGCCGTAGTACGGGAGGTGGCCCGAGGTGTGGAAGAGACCCTCCTTGGCGATGTGCGGGGTACCGACGTACTCGAAGCCCTCCTCGATGTGCCGGCGGCGGACGTAGTCCTCCATCTCCCGCTTGATGACCCCGCCCTTGGGGTGGAAGACGGGCAGTCCCGAGCCGATCTCGTCGGGGAAGCTGTAGAGGTCGAGCTCGGCTCCGAGGCGCCGGTGGTCGCGTCGCTGCGCCTCCTCGATCCGGTGGAGATAGTCGTCCAGCTCCTCCTTGCTCGGCCAGGCCGTGCCGTAGATGCGCTGGAGCTGCTTGTTCTTCTCGTCCCCGCGCCAGTAGGCGGCCGCGGAGCGCATCAGCGTGAACGCCGGGATGCGCTTGGTGGTGGGCAGGTGCGGACCGCGGCAGAGGTCGTTCCAGGCGACCGAGCCGTCGCGCTTGAGATTGTCGTAGATGCTCAGCCCGCCCTCGCCGACCTCGACGCTCGCGCCCTCGGCCGCGTCTCCGGCCGTGGACTTGAGGCCGATGAGCTCGAGCTTGTAGGGCTCGTCCGCGAGTTCGGTGCGAGCGTCGTCGTCGGAGACCTCGCGACGGCTGAAGCGCTGGTTCTCCTTGACGATCTTCTTCATCCTCGCCTCGATCTTGGTGAGATCGTCGGGGGTGAAGGGCTCGGGCACGTCGAAGTCGTAGTAGAAGCCGTCGGTGATCGGAGGACCGATGCCGAGCTTGGCCTCGGGGAACAGCTCCTGGACCGCCTGGGCCATGACGTGTGCGGTGGAGTGCCGCAGGATGTCCAGTCCGTCGGGCGTGTCGATCGCGACCGGCTCGACGAGATCGCCGTCGGCGAGCTCATGGGACAAGTCCCGCAGCTCGCCGCCGACGCGGGCCGCGATCACGGAGGTGTCCTCGGAGAACAGCTGCCAGGCCTTGGTGCCGGCCCCGACACTCCGCGTCTCCATCTCACCTCCTTCGCCGGCGGGCGAGAGCACGGACACGGAGAGGTCGGACATACGGGTCACCTTCGAGGGTCGGGACGCGCCCTACGGCTGGCGCGTGCAGGTCGCGTCCACTGTAACGGCATGATCAGATCGTGACTCCACGCCTACGCACCGCTCGCCTGCGCGTCCGGCTCATGCTCGTCCTCACCTTCTCCACCGGGATCGTCGACGCCGTCTGCTATCTCGGATTGGATCGCGTGTTCACCGCCAATATGACCGGCAATGTCGTCATTCTCGGCATGGGCCTGGCGGGAGCCGACGGTCTCTCGGTCGCCGGCCCGCTGCTCGCCCTCGCCGGCTTCATGGGCGGAGCCGCCGTCGGCGGACGACTGCTCCGAAACTCCGCCGCCGCCTGGACCGCCCGCACCACGGCCGCCCTGTGCTTCGTGGCCGTCGTCGTGGCATCGCTGGCCATCGGCTCGGCCACGATCGACGCCTTCGCCACCCCGGGGAGGAGCCTGACCTTCTCCGTCACAGCGCTGCTCGGGTCGGCCATGGGACTCCAGGCCGCCACCGCCCGTTCGCTGGCGGTGCCCGATGTCACGACCGTGGCGGTGACCGCGACCGTCGTCCATCTGTCCAGCGATGCGACCTCGGGCGGGGCGGAGCAGGGTGCCTCGACCCGGCGTGTGCTGGCCATCGGGCTTCTCCTCGCTGGGGCCGCGGTCGGCGCGTTGCTGCTGCGCTGGCACCTCGCCGCGGGCCTGTCACTGGCGGCGGTCACGTGCGTCGTGGTCGCCACGATCGGCGTCATCGCGCACCGGCGCCTCGAGAACGAGTCGATGGAAGAATAGAGACATGGCACTGCACATCACCGACGACCCGGCCGCCGACGAGCTGTTGACCGAGAACCCGCTCGCTCTCCTGATCGGCATGCTGCTGGACCAGCAGGTGGCGATGGAGACCGCCTTCGCCGGTCCGCTGAAGGTGCGCGAGCGAGTGGGCGCGGTCGATGCCGCCACGCTCGCGTCCTACGACCCTGAGGCCCTCGAGGAGGCATTCCGGCAGACGCCCGCAGTGCACCGCTATCCCGGATCGATGGCCAAGCGCGTGCAGGCGCTGTGCGCGGAGATCGAGAGCCGGTGGGGCGGCAGTGCCGAGGCGATCTGGACCGAGGGCGCCCCGGACGGCAAAGAGGTGCTGAAGCGCCTCAAGGCGCTCCCCGGCTTCGGTGACCAGAAGGCCAAGATCTTCCTCGCCTTGCTGGGCAAGCAGTACGGCTACGACGGAGCCGGGTGGCGCGAGGCCGCCGGCGACTACGGCGACGACGGCTCGTACCGATCGGTCGCCGACATCACCAGTCCGGAGTCGCTCGTCAAGGTGCGTGAGTTCAAGAGGGCGATGAAGGCCGCCGCCAAGAATGGCTGAGACCGGGTTCGCCCCGGAACAGCGTCGCGTTCTCCCGACGATCCTCGTACCCGCCTTCCTCTCACTGCTCAGCGTCTCGATCGTCAATGTCGCCCTTCCCGCCATCGAGACCTCGCTGGGGGCCGGCACGTCCGGTCTGCAGTGGGTCGTCTCGGGCTATGCGCTCGCCTTCGGTGTCCTGCTGGTCGCCGCCGGACGAGCGGGTGACCTCTGGGGACGTGGAAGGCTCTTCATCCTCGGGCTCGCGCTCTTCGCCATCGGATCCCTCGTCTCGGGTCTGGCACCGAGCGTCACCGTGCTCAACCTGGCGCGCGCTTTCATGGGGATCGGATCGGGCCTGCTGACTCCGCAGGTCAGCGGCATCATCCAGCAGTTCTTCCAGGGCGAAGCACGCGGGCGCGCCTTCGGTGCCCTCGGCTCGGCCGTCGGCGTCTCGGTCGCGATCGGCCCCGTGCTGGGCGGCGTGTTCATCACCTCCCTGGGTCCCGAATGGGGATGGCGCTCCTGCTTCCTGATCAACGTGCCGATCGCCATCGCGGGGATCGTGGCGGCTCGTGTCTTCCTGCCAGCGTCCGCGTGGAAGGCGGCCTATACCGAGAACGATCCCGCCACGTCCCGCTCGGGACGACGACGCATCGACTTCGATCCGGTCGGCATGCTCCTGCTCGCCCTCGCCACATTGTTCGTCATGGTGTCCTTCATGGAGGCGGGCCTGGGAACATGGGTCTGGAGCCTGCTCGTCCTCGGCGTGGCCCTGGCGATCGCCTGGGTGAGATGGGAACTGCGGTATCGACGCATCGGCCGGACTCCGATGGTCGACATGCAGCTCTTCCGCACACGGTCCTTCGCCAGCGGGGCCCTGCTCACGACCCTGTACTTCCTGGGTTTCACGAGTCTCTGGCTGCTGGTCGCCCAGTACATGCAGATCGGTCTCGGCCATGATGCCCTCGTCGCCGGAATGATCGGACTGCCTGCCGCCTTCGCCGGCGCGATCACCGCTCCCCTCGCTGGACGTCACGTGGTCCGGGTGGGACGCGTGATCGTGCTGTGGGGTCTGGGCGTGGGGGTGCTCGGGCTCCTGCTGAGCGCGGCGGTCGTGCTCCTTCACGGACGAAGCGGTGTGACCGAATGGTGGCTCCTGGGCACGCTGATGCTCACCGGTGTCGGTCAGGGGCTGGTCGTATCGCCGAATCAGACGCTCAGCCTCGCTGAGGTCCCACTCAGGTACGCAGGCAGCGCCGGTGGTGTGCTGCAGACCGGTCAGCGCATCGGCACCTCGGTCGGCATCGCGGTGATCACGACCATCGCCTTCGGCGTGGCCACGTCCTCGGGATGGGACCTCGCGCTCGCGGTGGGCTTAGGCGCGATCATCGCGGTATCGGGGGTCGCGATGCTCGTAGGAGCCTACGACCTACGCGCCAGTCGTCGTGAGCGCATCGGGCGGGGCGAGGACGCTAGCTCCACGCCCGGATGATGAGGCTGATGGCCACCGTGAAGCCGAGCACGGTCACCACCAGATAGGGCCCGTAGAGGCGGCGGAGCCAAGGGTGGAGCATCCGCGCGAGCACGGTCAGCACCGCCGCGATGACGAGCATGCGCGCACCGCGTTCGACGGTCGCCCAGCCGGCCAGTGCCGCCAGATCGATGTCCCGCTCCCCCGCGATCTGCGCGTAGAGCTTCACCGGTATGCCGTTGAGGGCCTGATGCAGGATGCCGCTGGCGCCGTCCCCGAGGTGCCCCTCGACGACCTCGCGCATGCGATCGGTGGTCCAGGGCGTCGCCACCAGGACATCGCGCGCTGCCAGCCAGGCGTTGACGACCGCCCCGGTCACCGAGCCGACGACGATCGACAGGGCCCACAACGGCACACGTCGCGGCACCGCGACCGCGAGGAACACCAAGGCCATCTCCGCCATGACGGGCCAGCTCAAGGCCTCGGCGAAGCCCCACAGGAACGCCACGACCAGTCCGAGCGGGCTGGTCACGAGACGAGCGACGGCCCGCCAGACTCTCGATTCCCGCGCCTCCGCCGGACCCTGTTCGAGCAGTGCGACGACATCTCCGCGGAGGCGTTCGGGCGTGGCCTCGTCAGGGCCGACCGGGGAGCCGAGCCGCAGTTCCATCGCCCCGGGCGCGAAGCGGCCGTTCTTCGGCAACAGGTCGCGGGTGCCGAGCAGAGCGGCGGGCACGATCTCCGCATCGCAGTCGCGGGCGAGGCGGGTGGCGCCGGAAGCGAACTCGCCCACCGTGCCGTCCTGGGTGCGTGTGCCCTCCGGGTAGACCACGACCGTGCGACCCGCGGCGAGGGCTGGGCGCACCGCGTCGAGCAGCGAGGCGTAAGCGCCACCTTCTCCACGACGCACGGGAAGCGCCCCGGCCAGTCCGGTCACGAGAGCGCGACGCCACCAGACGTCGAACCAGTAGTCCGCCGCGGCGGCGAACACGGGATAGGCGGATGCCGGGAGCGCGGCCAGCAGTACCGCGGTATCGGCGTGCGAGGAGTGGTTGGCCACGACGATTCTGCCACGGCGCTCCCCCGGCCACCGTCCCGTCACACGCAACCCTCCGGCGAGCGTGCAGGCCAGGCGCCAGAGGAGGTGCCGCCAGAGCGCGGGCAGGTATCTCACATCAGCACCGCGGCGAGCGGCAGCACGAGCAGCAACGAGTCGATGCGGTCGAGCAGACCGCCGAAGCCCGGCAGCCACTCCCCCGCATCCTTGACCTGGGCTCGGCGTTTGATCATCGATTCGAGCAGGTCACCCAGCACCCCGCCGAAGGCGACGGCGATCAGCAACCCGACCGAGATCGTGCCGAGCAGGGTCAGCACCAGGAAGGCGCCGATCACGGCTCCGGCAAGGCCCCCGACCGTCTTGTTCGGGCTCAGCGGCGACAGCGGACGGCGCGCCCATCCGAAACGCTTGAAACCCTTGCCTCCGCACCACGCCGCGACATCGGTCGCGGCTGCCGCGAACACCACCACGAAGGCGTCCTCCCAGAGAATCACCAGGTGGGCCAGGGACCAACAGATCCAGACCGAGCCGAAGCCGCTGAACGCCGATCGACTGACGCCGTCCTCGGTGTCCCCGGAGAGGATGGCCGGCAACGCACACAGCAGCACGACGAGCGGTGCGAGCGCGAGCAGCTGCGGGGACTGCCACGCGGCGAGCGGGTAGACGATCGCCAGCGCGTAAAGGATGGCGGTGTCCCAGGGTCTCAGTCCGACGAGCTTGGCGTACTCGCGGACGGCGATCAGTGCCAGGATCATCGCGAGCACGGCGGTAGGCCCGCGTCCGAACCAGATGGGCAGTCCCACCACCGGGACGATCAGTACCCAGGTGGTCCACTTCTGCACCAGTTCGCGTTTGCGCGATATCGCGACGGCGACCCCGCTCAGCGCGAGCAGGATCACCGTCACCCAGAAGAAGAAGACGCTGCGTCCCGCCACATCGACGCTGATCGGGCCGATGTCGAAGTCCAGGCTCAACGACTCGCGGTCGAGATCGAGGACGCCGAAGTAGACGTCGACGAGCCAGTCGGGCAGCGCGGACGGGGACTCGGGCCCGTTCATGGAGCGCTCAGTTCACGGTGGGTGGAGACCAAACGGGTGATCGTGGTGAGCACCGATCCGGCGACGATGATCCACGCGATCCACACCGTCCATGCCGGCACGATCGAGGCGATGATCACCAACAGGCAGCGCTCGGTCTTGCCGAGCGGGCCGCCGTTGCGACGGGTCGCTCCGGCACCGGCCGCGGCGAGTGAGGCGAAGGTGGGCAGCGTGGCGGCGACGGTGGCGATGGCGACGACGAGCGCGGTGTCGATGCCGTCCGTGCGCCAGGCCAGGACCGCCAGACCTCCCATGACCACCACATCGCTCACCCGGTCGCCGATCTCATTGAGGACGAAGCCCCACGGCCGGCTGACACCGCGTGCACGGGCGACGGCTCCGTCGAGATTGGCCCCCGCGAGACGGACGGCCAGGAAGAGGATGACCAGCGGCCACCAGGCATAGGCGACGACGACCGCGGCGGCGCAGGCACCCAGCACGCCGACGAGCGTGAAGAGATCCGGGCTGAGGTCGCGCCGGACCGCGCCTCGCACGAACGCATCGAGTCTCCTGCTGTACCACGGCTTCAGCGCATAGAGTCCGCGCACGCGATCTCCTCTCCGTTCCGGACCGCATCGTACGCGACGGTCACCTCCATGTCAGAGCGACGGCGCGCGCGGGACGACGAGCGGGGTGCCCGTCTCGGGATCGTCGATGACGATGCAGCGCAGACCGAACACCTCCTCGACGAGCTCCGCGGTGACGACCTCCCGCGCCGCACCGGATGCCCGCACCTCACCGGCGCACATCGCGATCACGTGACTGGCGTATCGGGCCGCGTGGTTGAGATCGTGCAGGACGGCCACCACCGTCACACCACCACGGTTGAGCTCGGCGAACAGGTCCATCAACTCGACCTGGTGGGCGATGTCCAGGAAGGTCGTGGGCTCGTCGAGCAGCAGGATGCCCGCCTGTTGCGCGAGCGCCATCGCGACCCATACCCGCTGGCGCTGCCCGCCGGACAACTCGTCCACGCGACGCTCGGCCAGTGCGACGGTGGCCGTCTGCTCCAGGGCGAGCTCGACAGCCGAGGTGTCCTCGGCCGTCCACGGACGCCACCAGGTCTGATGCGGGAACCGGCCACGACCGACGAGCTCGCGCACCGTGATGCCATCGGGGGCGGAGGCGGTCTGCGGCAACAGCCCCACCTGCCGGGCGAAGTCCTTGGGCGGATGATCGTGGGCAGCCCGGCCGTCGAGCACCACGGTGCCCTCCTTCGGGGTGAGCAGTCGCGCGAGAGCTCGCAGCAGGGTCGACTTGCCGCACGCATTCGGTCCGACGATCGCGGTGAATCCCCCGTCGGGTACGGCTATCGACAGCCCCTCGGCGACGATGCGGCGTTCGTAACCGAATGTGAGGTCCTCGGCGGCGAGCCGAGCGGGATGCTGGGGCATTCAGCGCCTCCTGGTTTCCGCGGCGAGCAGCCACACGAGATAGCAGCCGCCGATGACGACGGTGACGGTGCCGACGGGTACGCCGCCGGGCAGGACGTGCTGCGCGACGGCATCGGCGAGCACGAGGACGAGAGCGCCGACGGCGGCGGATGCGACGAGCGGCAGCCCGGCCGAACGGGTGACCCGGGCGGCGACCTGGGGTGCTGCCAGCGCGATGAATGCGATCGGGCCGACCAGCGCGGTCGGCACCGCCACGAGCACGACGCCGACCACGAGCAGCGCGAGACGTGCCGGTTCGACTCGCACACCGTGTGCTCTCGACGTGTCGTCGCCGAGCTCGAGCTGTCGCAGACTCGGCGCGACCGCTCGCAGGGCGATGGCCGAGACCACCAACGTGCCGCCGAGCACCCACGCGTCAGTCGCGTTGGTGAGCGAGAAGGAGCCGGCTCCCCAGATCGCGGCGCCCAACGCCACCTCGAGCTGGGCGCGCATCAGCAGCCAGGTGTTGAGCGCCGACATCATCGCGGTGACGCCGACACCGACCACGACGAGCCGGAAGCCGAGCACCCCCTGGCGGAAGGCGAGCAGGTAGACCACGGCAGCGGTGCCCAGGCCGCCCACGATGGCACCCGCCGTGGCTCCGCTGAGGCCCAGGCCGAGCACGGTCATCGCGATGAGCGCACCGGTATAGGCGCCGGTCGAGAAGCCGATGACGTCCGGCGACCCGAGCGGGTTGGCGGTGAGACTCTGGAAGATGGCGCCCGAGACCCCCAGGCAGGCGCCCACGAGCAGGGCGGAGACCACCCGCGGTAACCGCCACTCGACGACCACGGTGTGGTCGAAGCCCGTCGACGGATCGACGAGTGCTCGCACCACTTGTGACACGGACATCGGATAGTCCCCGAAGCCGAGTGTGACGATCGCCGCCAGCAGCGCGATCGTCAGGAGCAGGGCGGTGGTCAACCGGGTGCGCAGCAGCATGGTCACAGCGAGACCACCTGCCGGCGCCGGACGATCGCGATCAGCACGGGGGCCCCGACGAAGGCGGTGACGACCCCGACCGGCAACTCGCCATTGGGCAGCGCGACCCGGCCCAGGATGTCCGATGCCAGCACCAGCACCGGCCCGAGCACCGCGCTCACCCCGATGATCCAGCGTTGATCGAGTCCGACGAGCGCGCGGGCCGCATGGGGGATCATCAGTCCGACGAACACGATGGGGCCGGCGACCGCCGTCGCGCTCCCCGCCAGCAGGGTGATGGACAGGAGAGCCACCACGCGGGTCCGAAACAGCCGGGCTCCGAGGGCACGAGCCGTGTCGTCGCCGAGCGCGGTCGCATTGAGACTGGGCGTGATCGCCATGGCCATCACGAGGCCGAGCAGGATGAAGGCGATGACCGGGGCAGCGTGCTCCCACCCACGTCCCTCCAGGGATCCGGCATTCCAGACACGCATCGTGTTGAAGGCCTTCGGATCGGCCAGCACGATCGCCCGCGTGATGCCGGCGAGGACGGACCCGAAGGCGACGCCGGCGAGGACGAGGCGGGCCGACGACGTTCCCGATCCCCCGATCGCGAAGACCGCGAGCGCGGTCACCAGCGCGCCGGCGAAGGCGAAGGGCAAGGTGGCGAGCGTGCCCGAGACACCGAGGAATCCCACGCCGAGGGCGACGGTGAAGGCCGAGCCCGCACTCACGCCCAGGATCCCGGGGTCGGCCAGCGGGTTGCGGGTCAACGCCTGGATCACCGCACCGGCCACGGCGAGGCCCGCGCCGACGACGATCGCCGCGACCATCCGGGGCACTCGGGTCTCACGGACGATCGTCGTGGCGGTCGGGTCATCCGGCGACCCCCACAAGGCCTCGATCACCCGACGTACCGACAGGGACTCCGCACCGACGGCGATACTCACAGCCGCAGCCACCGCCAGAACCAGCAGCGCGAGCACGATGACGGTCTGACGGCGCCCTCGGACGGATGAGCGCCCGGTGGCGACGGGAGGGGACGAAGGAGGCATCAGGCAATGAGTTTAGGCTTGCCTACGTCAGAGTTCGCTTCCTGGGCAGTCCCCGGGACGAGCCACCACAGCATCGGAGGGGAATCCGCACCCATGCACTATCGACTCACGGCGGCCGTGGCCGCACTCGCCCTCTCGCTCGGGCTCACCGCGTGCGGCGCCGACGACTCCGAGGGAACCGGGGGCAAGGGGGCGGCCGGCGATGACTTCCCCGCGACCGTCGCCACCGAGTTCGGCGATGTCACGATCGACGAAGCGCCGGAGCGCGTCGTCGCCCTCGGCTGGGGCGATGCCGAGACGGCGCTCGCCCTCGGTGTCCAGCCGGTCGGCGCCTCGGACTGGCTCGGCTTCGAAGGCGAGGGCGTGGGCCCGTGGGCGGACGGCCTGTACGACGAGGCCCCCGAGCTCATCGGGACGCTGGAGCCGTCCTACGAGCAGATCGCGTCGTTGAAGCCCGACCTCATCCTCGACGTCAAGAGCTCCGGGGAGCAGGAGCGCTACGACCGGCTCTCGCAGATCGCGCCGACTGTGGCGATCCCCGAGGGCAAGCAGTCCTTCCTCACCTCGATGGAGGAGCAGGTGACGATGATCTCCACGGCGCTCGGTGCGCCGGAGAAGGGTGAGGAGCTGCTCGCCGATGTCGAGCAGCAGTTCGCCGACGCCGCCGCCGAGCATCCGGAGTTCCAGGACAAGACCATCTCGGTCGCCGCCTTCACGTCCGAGGGCTGGGGTGCCTATATCCAGGGCAATGAGCGGGTGGCCTTCATGGAGCGGCTGGGATTCGAGCAGAACCCGGCCATCGAGGAGCTCACCCCGGAGGGCTTCACCGCGAAGCTCGCCAATGAGCAGATCGGCGTGCTCGACGCGGATCTGCTGGTGGTGTTCCCCATCTGGCTGCCGGCGACCGATGTGACCGATCAGCCGCTCTTCCAGCAGATCCCGGCGGTCCAGGACGGACGCTCGATCGTGTTCACCGACGATGATGAGGACATCCGTCAGTCGTACTCGGCGAACACGGTCCTATCGGTGCCCTTCGCCCTCGAGTCGGTGGTGCCGATGCTGGCGGACGCGGTCGGCTGACGGGTGGCCGCGGAGCGGTTGGCGAGTGGTCGCGGGCGCAAGCCCGCCGATGCGCGTGTTCACCGGGCCCGGGTGCTCCGTCGCGAGGATGTCTCGCCTTCGTTCGTCCGGCTGACGTTCGGCCCTGACGAGCCGAGCGCGCCTTTCCCGCTGGCGCCGATCGGCGCGGACCAGTGGTTCCGGCTGTTCTTCACCGCCGACGGCTCCGCGCTCCATCTGCCGTCGGGCGGCGCGGACGGTTGGTACGTCCGGTTGCGGGAGATGCCCGATGACGAACGTCTGACGGTGCGTAACTACACCGCCCGCCGGGTCGGGCACGACGAGGCGGGCTGGTGGATCGAGGTCGACTTTCTCTTGCACCGCGATCCGGAGGGGCAACGCGAGGGGGTTGCGGCGCAGTGGGCCGCGGCGGTGACACCAGGGACAGAGGTCGGCCTGCTCGACCAGGGAGCGATCTTCTCCTGGCCCGATGACGCGGGCGCTGCCCTGATCGTGACCGATGCGACCGGCCTGCCGGGTGTCGAGGCGGCGCTGCGTGAGCTTCCCGAGTACGCCGAGGTGACGGTGGTGGCCGATATCCCGACGGAATGGGATCGCCGGCCACTCACCTCACCTGCGATGGTGAAGGAGAGGTGGGCCGTCCACGCGGCGGGGAACGACTGGTCCGACTCGATGGGTGATCTCGATCTCGAGGTCGACTATGTCTATGCGGTTGACAGCTCCACGCTCGCCCTCGATGTCCGGGCGCGAGCACTCGCCGCCGGCGTGGACTCTCAGCGAATCGACTTCTGCAGCTACTGGCGCCCGCCCCGGGTGTGAGGTCACTCCGGTCAGCCGGCTCGTGGAAGACGGGTAGCCGGTGGGTGTGTGGGGATTCGTCGCTTGCGGTGGCGTGGGTCGGCGCCGGGGAGGAGGCGGCCATGGCGGTCGGTGAACTCGTGGGTCGTGGGGTCGATGACGAGTGCTCCGGCATGAACCGCTCTATGGCATCTCGGACAGAGCCCGATCAAATTCGCGAGGTCGGTGGGTCCGCCGCGGGACCACCAGATGATGTGATGGATATGCACCACCGGTGCCCGACATCCCGGGGACGCGCATTGGTGTCCTTGTCGGGCGAGGACCGCAGTCCGTTGCCTGGGCGTCGCCAACCGGCTGGATCTGCCGACGTCGAGGACGGCGTCCTTACCCCCGACCGCGACCGGGGTGATGTCGGCTTCGCAGATCATCTCCTGCAGCTGGCGGATGCCGATGGTCCCGAACCCCACCAACTCCCCAGACCCGGCATCATCCATCAACGTCGACGCGTCGATCGTCAGGGCCAGGTGCGGACGCACCCCCTGATCTTTGGGTAGGCCGCTCTCCAAGACCGAGTCGAGGAGACGTTCCAGCCCGTCGACTCGCCGCTGGGCGCTCGTGCGCGGATCATCCGCACCCGATGGTGCCAACAGCGACTGCAGGAGGGCGGTGAGTTTCGCGCCGGTGGTCGAGTTGAGGAACCCGTTGATGTGAACACCGTCAGGAACCGGATTCACCTGGATATCCTCACGGGCCATGCCATCGATCCACGCCTGATCCAACTCATCGGGATACACCGCATCCCGCAGGGTGCGAACCACCTGCCGCAACGCGGCAGGCTCGTGAGACGAGGCAACATCGAGAAGTTCAGGAAGCAGCTCACGCGTGTGCGAGGGCCCGACATGCGTGACCGCATACGACAGGTGCTTCACATGTTCGAGTGACACCCCACCCGCTGAGGCCAGCTCGGCGGCCTCGGGGATCTGCTTCAGCGTCACCCCAGACCTGACCAACTCACTCGCCCGCCGCGAGCTCACCCGCAACTGACCACGCAACCACGCCTTCACCGAGCTATACCCCTCGACCTCATACTCCAGGGTCTCGGACATCTCAGCGGTCAGTTGAGCCTTGGCGGCATCGATCGCATTGCTCGCCTCCTCCAGCGCACGTAGCGCATCCGTCGAGGGGGCGAACGCCTCCAACAGCGCTGCGGTGTCCCGCAGCCGCTGCACCAGATCCCCCGAACTCATACACCTATAGTATCGAACAAGCGTTCGAACATCAAGAGGTGGCTCCCCGTGTCGAGAAATCTAGGCCGAACGGAGACGGTGGATCGACACGCCCACGGCGACGAGACACACGACAGCGAGCGCGCCGATAGGCGGCCACCAGGGCGACATCGGCGACGAGGCTGCCAGCTGTTCCGTGGGTGTGGGTGCGCCGGACACCTCGCTGGTGACCAGCTGCGATGCCGGCAGATCCGAGGCCCATACCGCCTCAGCCGTGTATTCGCCCTCGGCATTGCGCTGCCCTGCTGCGGGCAATCTCGGCCCCGGAGCAGCCTGGCCCGCGCTGGGGTGTCTGGCCGGCGAGTTGATGGCGTTGTCACCGGTATCGTCCGACCCACCCGGCGGTGGCGGTGCAGCCGGGCCTCCCGTATCGCCGGGACTGCCGCCATCGTCGTCCGGCGAACCGGCTTCCGTGGTGGTGAAGGAGATGGTCTCGCTGTCGACCACCCGCCCCTTGGGCGACGCCACCCGAACCTTCGCCCGATAGGTCGTGTTCGGTTCCAGACCGGACAGCGCGACGTTCAGCGCATCGGACTCGCCCGCCTCGAACTCGCCACCGTCGACGACGAGGGAGAGGTCATCATCCGTGCCGTAGAGGACGATCGCCCGCTGCTCATGGGATCCGGCCGAGACCTGCGCCGATAGTTCGGCGACCGTGGGCCGGACGGTGCTGACCTGCGCACTCCCCACAGATGCCGGTATGACATCGTCCCAGGGCGCTGCCGCCAGCGCTCGCAGGGCCAGCGGCGTGGCGACCGGGACACCACGCTGTCCCCCCGTGACGATGATGCCCCGCAGTTCATCGAGCGAATCGGCGAAAGCGCCGATGTGCTGGGTGCCCGGTGTCCCCTCGGCCAACTCAGCCGTGACCTGCAAGGGCGAAAGATGCCGCGCGGCGCGGGCGGCGGCGTCCGCGTGACCGGCCTGGGCCATCGCCTCGGCGAAGGTCGCGTTGGCCGCGAAGACCTCGGCGGCGGGCATCTGGTCCTCACCGACGGCCCACGGCAGAGACCCATCTTCACGTTGCGCACGCAGCAGGAAGCCGGTGACCTTCGCGATAGCTTCATCGAGCCCGGCAACTCCACCATCGCGCAACTCCCGCAATGAGTCGAGCATCTCGGCTTGCAGCGAGACCACCGTCGTCTGGAAGCTGCCGTCCTCACGCTGCTGGCCCAGCAGACCTTCAGTCACACTCTGCGGAATCTCGCCTCCAGTGGAGAGAAGGAAGGCCGCGAAACCGGCGATCGCTCCGGGCTGGGAGCTATAGGAGGGCCGGCCGAATGAACTACTCCCGGTCCAGACGCCACCCGTCACCGGATCGGTCATCTCCGAGCGCTGGGCCACTTCGGCGAGATCGACGCCATTACTGAGGACCGCTTCACCGCCTTGTAGGGCACGGATCGCCGGGCCGAATCGACCCAGTGCGACACCGTTCGGCTGGGTGAGCCGGCCGCTGGCGAATACCGAACGGCCGATGCGCGAGAAGTCGCTGAGCTCTCGGCGAACACGTTCGAAGCGCTCATCGGTGACATCGACTCCGCTGGCCACGAGCGCGTTGACATAGTCGGCTAGCCGCCCGACGTTCGTTTCAGTCTCGAGCTGGCCTTCGATCCAGTGGCGGGCGAGGTCGACTTGTTCGGTGGAGGTCTCGTGCACCTCGGGCATGACCAGCCCCGGCCCCCGGGCGTCCATCGGCGGCACTCGGGGAGCGATGGCTTCCTGGGAGGTGTCGCCAGAGACGGTCGCCGAGAACGACCATCCCTCGACGCTGCCGACCGCGGCACTGTGACCTCCGGCTCCGGTTCCGCTGTAGCCCCACCGGACGCCGGGGCTGGCGTGCCAGTAGGACCAGTACGCCTCGATCGGCGGCATGCTGTGACAGATCGCCGGGTCGCCAGAACGGTCCCTGGGGTAACCGTCGATGGTGCAGAGCGCACCCGGGAAAGGCACGACGCGCGTCACCTCGAAGCCGGCCTCCAGCAATGCCGCCCACCCGCTGTGCGGACCGCCGGGCGCGCAGCGCACCTCCACCTGCTGATCGGCCAGGGTCTGGAAGTCCACGATCACCGTGACACCGGTATCGGGACCCTCGGTACCGGGTGCGCAGGGCTCCCACACCGAGATCAGTTCCGGGTAGGGGTTGGGCACCGGCTCGGTCTCAGCCGCCGCCGAGGGCGGCACCACGGACACCAGCCCGAGCGCCAGCGCGGCACCGGAAATGAGGGACAACACACGTCGCAAGATCACGACAACGGCCTTTCCACAGCAGGCCAAGTCGCGCGGCCCGCCGTCTGAACGCGAGACGAACTGGTCGAGGCCACAGCTGGATCTTCGGGCTCGGGATCATCCTCCCAGGCCGCCTTCCCAGTCGATCTCTCGATCGACCAGTGGCTGATGGCCTGGTCGTCACCCATACCGCTGCGCGTCAGCCCCGGAGTCTCACCGGGTTCCCACACACCGTGACGAGCGCAGCCTAACAGCCGGACGACCCGTCCGGTGGCGGAATTATCCACCGCGCCACCGGACGGACCCTCACCTCACGGAGTAGCCAGCGCCCCGGAGGCGAGATCGAGCAACGTGACGTCCAGCAGCGCCGGGACGGCCTGCGTGGTGGCCCGGACATCATTACTGTTCTGCACCGGCTGGCCCCCATTCGTGGCCGTGCAACCCGGAATCCGGCCGTCGACGCCTGCCCGGCCCTCCAGCCACGCCTGCCCGTCACTCGCGTCAGTGCCCGCAGCGAGTTGCGCCTGGGTGGCCAAGGCCGTGCTGTTCGTGTTCGGAAGCGGTACCGGCGGACTATCGGTGCTGCATGCCGTGCTCTCCCAATAACCACCCGCCGTGTCCTGCTGAGTCTCCAACCAGGTCACGGCATTCACCGCGGCCGTGAACTCGCCCGCAGCCGCGAGCGCCTGCACCGCCATCGCCGTCGAGTCCACGTCCTGGACACCGGACGTGCAGGTCGTGCTCGTATGGCCGAGCGTTGCCCGGAACGCGCCGCTGCTGCACTGCTGCGTGACGAGATAGTCCGCGGCATCCGCGGCACTCACAGAGGACGACTCGCTCAGTGCGACGACGGCCAACGACTGGGTGAAGGTGTTGGAGAAGTCGCTATCCCAGGGATCGCTGGAGTCGACTTGGTTGGGGATCCGGCCACTGGAGTCCTGGAGGCACTCCAACTCGCTGATGTAGCCCGCGGCGCTGCCCCCATTGGCCTGCTCGAAGACGGCCAGCTTGGCGATCGACCCGGCATAGACGCTGCCGGTCGAGTTCGCGCAGGAGCCGTTGTTCCAATAGGCGCTGGCGTTGGCACGGATCCAGTCGGCCGTGTCATCGGCCTCGGCGCTCAGACCGGCAGCCAGGAGCGCCCAGTTGCCGTCGATCGTCAAGCCGGTGTCGGCATAGGACGCGACGGCCGGCGGTGTGCTCCATTCGTCCCAGTAGGAGGTCTCGAGGAAGCTGCCGCCGGCATCGGTCGAGAGCTGCGTGGACAGCCAGTCCGCCGCATCGGCGCCGGCATCAGCCGGTGACGCGGTGGCGGGCGCTGCTCCCGCCACCAGGACGACGGCCGCCGCGGCAGGTACTGCCCGGGTCAGCCAGGAAGGTCGAGCGAACACAGAAATACCTCGTTCTGTCGTGTCACGACGGCGAGCCCGCCGGCCACGACCTGCGATCGAGGACCAGTCGGATTCTGCCCGCAGTCCGCGACGGGTGAGTGAATCAACAGTCCGTGGCAGGCATTCCGACTCGTGCCGAAGCACACACGGTTGCGGGTCAGCGCCGGATTCGCACCGGCTTCCCCTGTCACGTACCTCTCGGTGCCCGAAACGTATCCTCGGGTCCACTTGACGTCAACGTCATCTATAGATCCGAGCCTCGACCTGCGGGTTCTGGTCCGCAGCAGCGAGCGATCCCTTACGCTATGACCCACAACTACACATGCACCCCGCGCTGGGGAAGCCGGTCGAAGTCCGGCACTGTCGCGCAACCGTAGTCCGAGGATGTCTCGGAGAGTCGGGTCACCAACCGGGATGCTGTTTCCATCCACCACTGTCGCGATCTCGCAGGGGTGCGCACGAGCTGTGTCGGCTCGGTGCTCCGTGTCGCGAAAGGAGCATCGATGTCCCGACGCGTTCGCCTCGTACTGAGTGGACTGTGTGTCGCCGTTCTCGCCCTGGGCGGGTTGACGACCACCACCGTCGCTACCGCTTCCTCGAGCCAGCACGCCGCATCCGCACAGGAGGCGGCCATCTGGCTGTCCGGGCAGCTCTCGACCGATGGCACCTTCCCGAATCCGGATGCGCCCCGGCCCGATCAGGGTCTGATGATCGACGCGCTGTTCGCCATGCACGCCGCCGGCCGGCCCGATCTGGCCGAGCCGATCGTCGAGGCCCTGAGCCGGGCGGGCGACTCCGGTGTCGTCGGCTACTGGAGGATCGAGGCCGCCGGCTACTCCGAGACCATCGTCGGCGCCCTCGCCAAGTCGACGCTCGCGATCCAGGTCGCCGGCCGGGACCCGAGGAGCTTCGCCGGCGTCGACCATGTCACCGCCCTCCGCGACAGCATCGCGGGCGATGGCGACCAGGCGGGGCTCTTGCGCGGCACGATCGTCAACGGCGACCAGACCACCCATCCGCTGGGCAATGTCTTCGACCACTCGCTGGGGATCATGGCGCTCGCAGCGGCAGACGAGTTGCCCACGGCCACCATCCCGGCCTTCCTCGACACCTTCCAGTGTGATGACGGCGCTTGGGCCATGACGAAGGGCAACTGCGCCTCCGGCGGAGCCGATGGGGCGGCGATGGCGCTGTCCGCCCTCCTGACCGCCCGCGATCACGGCGCGACCGGCCTCGACGATGCCATCGAGGGCACGCGCGACTGGCTGCGCGAGCATCAGCACACGGCAGGTGGATGGGGAGGCGGCACGGGTACTACCGAGACCAATACCAACAGCACCGGCCTGGCCGTGCAGGCGCTGAGCCACGCCCGCGGATCGCGCGGGGCCGTCGACGGCGGCGCCACCTACATCACGACGGCACAGGTCACGGCCGAGCGAGACGCCGATGGCCCCTTCGCGGTCCACATCGGGGCTATCGCCTACGTGCCCCGCGAGTATCAGGACTCACGGCGGGGCAGAGAACTGGCAGGTGGCACCGACCGCTGGGTGCGAGCCACCTCCCAGGCCGTCCTCGGCCTCGCGCAGGTGAGCTTCAGCGATCTGATCGACGGACGGCTGCCCACCGCACCCGAGCCCTGGCCGCGCCCGACGCCATCGACACCCACCCCGGACCCCACCGCTCCCGTGCCCGCGGCGCCCGGCACAGGCGGAGACCGCACGCCCCACACACCGAGCGACGCCGCCGGCCAGCCCGCCCCTCACCGGGATACGCCACCCGACACACGTCGCGCAGTCGCGCCCGCCGACCCGACCGAGATCGAGGACGGCAGCGGCTCCCCCGCGGGTCGGATCGCTGCCTATCTCGCCGCTAATCTCGTGGACGGAGATCACATCGAGGTCACCGACGGCGATCAGACCTATGTCGACTACGACGCGACGGTCCAGGTCGTCTTGGCGCTGCATGCCATCGGCGAGCAAGGCGAGGCGAGGGATCGCGCCGCCGCCTTCGTACTGGATCCGGCCTCTGTCGAGGCCTATGTCCACGGCAGGCCGTATGAGGAAGACGAGGCCACCTACGCGGAGCCGCTGTCCAAGGTCATCCTCCTCGAGCTGCTGCAGCGCGAGATCCACGGGGCGGACGACGAACACGACCGCGCGCTCGAATCCTGGCAGGAACAACTGGGCGACCTGGTCGATGACGGGTCGGTCCGCGATATCGGTGAATTCGTCAGTCCCGACGGGGCCACCGTCCCACACGCCTGGACCGCTCTCGCGCTCGCAGCGTCGGGCGACGAAACCGCCGAGCCGATGACCGAGCGGTTGGCGACGGCACAGTGCGCCGATGGACTGTTCGGCACCCGCCTCGACGGCGACTGCCGCAAGGGCGAGCTCGAGATCAGCGACGTCGCGGCACAGGCCGTCAACGGCGTAGGACTCGAGGACCTCGTGATGACCTCGGCCTCGGGCTCCGTCGTATCGGCTCGGGCGGCGCTCTCCACCGATCGCAGCTCCACGGTGTCGGCGCTGCGCACGTCGATCGATCAGTCGGCACCGGACGGCGTGATCCGGCGAGGCGAGGAGGAACTGGATCCGCGCACGACCGCCGACGTGGCCACGACGCGACTCGCCCTCGGCGCGGATGTCTCGCTCGCCTCAGTGGCCCTCAGCGGTGTACAACGCGAAGACGGGGGTGTCGCCCTGGCGGTCGATGATGAGGCGAGCGACTTCTTCATGTCCCTCGAGACCGCTCCAGCGCTGGCCGGCCGCACCTGGCTGCAGTCCCCGGAATCACCGCTGCGCCCCGCCCCTGTCACGGTGCCCGAGGCCCCAGTGACCGCCGCTGCTCCCCCGGCGCCGTGGGGCGTCAACCCCTGGGCCGCGGCAGCCATGATGCTGCTGACGGCCGCCGTGGCCGGGTACGCAGGCCATGGGCTGCGGCGCCAACGCGATGAGGATTCGGCGGCCACCTAGCCGCCACGGAAACGGCCGTCACCACCGAAGGTGCCGCGGTCACCGAAGGAGGCGCTACGGGCCGCGCGGCGTAGCGTCGTCAGGATCGCCGGTCCCAGCACCAGCACCGCCACCGTATTGGTGATGGCGCGCCCGGTATCCCACCCGAGGGTCGACGTGAGCAGGGTGAAGATCACGAAGCGATGCAGGTTCTCCAGGAGCGGTGCGCCCGGGACATAGGAGAGGTGCCCGTCGTAGTACTGCACCTCCGCCCCGGTGATGAAGGGCCAGAACCAGAGATTCATCAGGAAACCGAAGCCGTAGGCGACGACGATCCCGTAACCGACGAGCATGGCGATCTCGCGCTTCCCGGTGATGCGACGGGGCAAGAGACCCGCGCCCATCCCGATCCAGGCGCTCGCCATCATCTGGAAAGGCAGCCACGGACCGATACCGGCGGTCAGCAGAGCAGAAGCGAAGATGCTCGTACACCCCAGCACGAAGCCGAAACCCGGGCCGAAGACGCGTCCGGCCAGGACGAGCATGAAGAACACGGTCTCGATTCCCGCGGTCCCCGCCCCGAGGGGCCGGAGCGCGGCGTTGATGGCCGACAGCACGCCGAGCATCGCGAGCGCCTTGGCATCCATGCCGCCCTCCGAAAGCTCGGCCAGGACGACGATGACGATGATCGGGAGGATCGCCAGGAAGTAGAACGGTGCCTCGGGACCGTGCTGGGCACCCGCCGGAGCGACATTCGTGAACAGAGGCCAGGTGAACATCATGATGCCCGCCAGCGAGGCGAGCGCCATCACGACGATCGACCGGGGCCCGACCCGCACGGCATCGCGCCGTGAATCCTGCGGCAGAGCGCTCATCGATCGATCGCGCTTCCCACCTCGGCGACCGTCAGCCACGGCTCACCCAGAACCTTCGCCACCTGCGGCGCGAAGGCCGGCGAGCCGGCGAGCACCTCGCGTGTGACCCCCTGCGCCACGATCTCTCCCTCCGCCATCACCACGACAGCATCCGCCACCTCGGCAACGAACTCGACATCATGCGTGGCGATCACCACGGCCCGGCCCGCGGCAGCCAGCTGCTCCACCATCTGGGCGAAGGCCTGTTTCGCCGCATAGTCCAAACCCCGGGTCGGTTCGTCGAGGAGCATGACCTCGGGCGCGGCCGACAGTTGCACGGCCAGCACGAGCGCCAGCTTCTGGCCCTCGGAGAGATCACGCGGATGATGGGCCCCGTCGATGCCCGGCGCGAGCCGGTCCAGCAAGGCTCGACACGTCCCCGGATCAGCCTCCGCCTCGCGGTCGGCGCTGGCACACTCACCGTCGACGGACTCGAGATAGAGCAGATCGCTCGCGGTCTGGGGCACGAGGCCGACGAGCGCGCGGGCTGCCGCGCGGGACACCTCCCGCGGGTCGGTGCCCCCGACCTCGACCGTCCCGCCCTGACGGATCCCGGTCCCCTGCACCGCCCAGAGCAGGGACGATTTGCCGGACCCGTTGCGACCCATCAAGGCGGTCACGGTTCCTTGACGAAGCTCGAGGTCGACACCCCGGACCGCGACGGTCGAGCCATACCGCACGAGTACGTCGCGGGCGGCCAGCAGGGTCCGCGCCGACTCGACCGGACGACGATCGGTCGGCTGACCCTCCCCGATCCTCTCCAACAACTCGTGACGTCTACGTCGAGCCTGCCGCACGGTCAGCGGCAGCGGCGACCAGCCCGCGAGCCGGCCCAACTGCACCACCGGCGGTGCGATCGGCACTCGATCCATCAGTACGGTCACGTCGTCGACCTCCACCGTGCCGTCACCGTGAACGAAGGCCATCCGGTCGGCGAACGGCACCACACGTTCCATGCGGTGCTCTGCCAAGACGACTGTGGTCCCCAGATCGTCCACCAACCGTGCGAGGGTGGCGAGCACGTCCTCGGCCGCGCCGGGGTCGAGAGCTGAGGTCGGCTCGTCGAGCACGAGCACCCGCGGATGCATGGTCAGCACCGATCCGATCGCGACCCGTTGTTGCTGACCCCCTGACAGCTGTCGCAAGGGGCGGTGGCGCAGCTCGGCGATACCGAGCAGGTCGAGGGTCTCCTCCACTCGACGGCGCATGACCTGAGCGGGTACGGCCAGTTGCTCCATGCCATAGGCGAGCTCCTCCTCGACCGTGTCCGTCACGAATCCGGCGAGCGGGTCCTGACCCACCACGCCGATGAGATCGGCCAGCTCTCGCGGAGTGTGGTCGCGGGTGGAGCGGCCGGCGACCCGCACGTCCCCTTCCAGATGTCCCCCGGTGAAATGCGGGACGAGCCCATTGAGCGTCCCCAGCAGCGTCGACTTGCCCGATCCCGTCCGCCCGGCCAACAGGACCATCTCGCCTTCGTCGACCTGCAACGAGACATCGCGCAGGGTCGGCGTGTCGGCGCTTCGATACCAGAACGTCACGCCATCGATCTCGATCACGTCAGACCCGCCTCCTCGTCGACGATGCGCTCGCGATAGCCGATGCCATAGGTCCAGGCATCCTCGAAGGGCTCGGGCGGCCGCGGCGTCAGGAAGGACGGTGCCACCGCGATCAGCACGCCCAGAAGAGTCGGCCAGGCCAGGATCGGCCATGACAGGTCAATGAGGGACGGCGCCAGGGTCGTCGGCGCGAACTGTCCGGTGAGGACCAGTGATACCGCTGCCGCCACGCCCGAGGAAGCGACGACGACCTCCGCCACCTGCCAGCGATCGGGGCGATATCGGGTGCGTCGCACGTGTTTTCCGGTCAGCTGGAAGCCGACCAAGGCGAGCGCCGTTCCCGCAAGCAGCATCGGCACTCCGAACCAGACCGGCGCGGTGCTGTCCATCGATCCGTAGACGCCGACGCACACCCCGACCAGGCCGACGATCATCAGCGTTCCGGTCAGGGCTCTACGACGGGTATCCGCCACTCCCGCACGCCCGTATCCACGCGAGTCCATCGAGGCGGCGAGGGTGAGAGATCGTTCGAGCGCATCCTCCAACACCGGGATCACCACCGACCGCAGCCGGGCGATCCCCTTGCCGGTGTGACCACGTAGAGCTCGCGCCCGTCGCACACGCAGGACGCTCTCGGCAAGCTGCGGGAACACCGACATCGCCACGATCACCGCGGTCCCGATCTCGTACAAGGCCGGCGGGAGCATCTTGAGCAACCGTTTCGGATTGGCCAGCGCGTTGGCGGCACCGAGGCAGATGATCATGGTGGCGAGCCGCAGACCATCGTAGAAGCCGCCGAGGAGGGACTCGGCGGACACATCGCCGAGCAGTCGAATGCCAGCCGCCCACTGCGGAAGCGGGATCTCGGGGAGGCTCAGGACGATCGTCGAACCCTCGCCCCCTCCGAAGATCAACCGGAACAGCACCCGCAAGGCGATGATGATGCCCGCGAGGACGAGGTACAGACGAAATGCGAGCGCCCAGGGTGCCGCACTCCGCCGGCTGACGACCACATGGCAGGCGACCGCGATGATCGTCGCAAGGATCCACGGGTTGGTCGTCCTACTGGCCGCGACCGCCAGCCCGAGCGCCCAGATCCACCAGGCGGCCGGATGCAGGTCCCTCGGGAGGAAGTAGGTCGAGCCGAGACGCCCGCCCACGGTGGTCACTCGCCCTGCCGAGCGCGTCTTCGCCGGCGCTCGATCCACCACATGGAACCCACGAGCAGCAGCAGGGCGCTCGCGGCCGCCCACGGGGCATAGCGACTGGCTCCGGCATCCTCCGCGGCCGCCTGTCGCACGTCATCGGCATCCTCCCCGCCGGTGAACGACACGTTGTCCGCGGGATCATCCGGGGCATCGCGGGGCATAGGCGCCGGAAGCGAGCCGCCGGACGCCGGAGTAGAGCCCTCCTGCCCGGCGGAGCGGCGGAAACGGGGCGAGTCGGTATCGACATCATCGGCACCTGGCTGGGCTGCGCCCGTCGAACCCCGCTGGCGTTCCATCGGGTTAGTGCTCGACGGCGCCGGGTCGGCGGAGACCGTGCACGATCCGCCCTCCGTTCCGGGTCGCACCGCGGCGACACGCGGACGAGGAGCGTCATCGGCTCCGCCGTTCAGCGAGAAGGACCACCCCTCGAATCCGCCCTGGACGAAATCACGATTCTTCACACCCCAGTTGCTGTACGACCACGCGCAGTTGTTGCCCGCATGCCAGTAGGACCAGTACGCGGCCGAAGGCGGCGTGTTGACGCAGGCCTCGCGGTAGCCAGGCTGCCCCTCGACGCCCAAGGACTCATCGGCGCGAGGGCGATTCTCCAGCCGGCAGACGAAGCCCTCACCCCACCGCTGCGTACCGGCCACCTGGATACCGGCTCCGCGCAGCGCGTCCAGGCCTGAGCCCGCGGTGCCCTGCGGATGGCAGCGTACGATCGTCTGCCCACCGAGCTCTTGGAAGTCGACCACGACTGTCACTCCTCGGTCCCCTTCGCAGAAGCCGGGATGGCCACGACTGTGATCGATCGCGACCGCGGGGGGTGAGGTGGCGCCGTCGATCCAGACGAGGGTCGCGGCGATCAGCAGTCCGGCCGCGACGACTCGGGCTAGGGGCTTCATCGAGATATCTCCTCCCACCACATCGGGCGAGAGGGTTCAGTCCCCTTCACGCACCTGCTGACGCGGCAGATCGTTGGTCCTGCTGGCCTCGGTGCGGTATCCCGACTCGCCGCTCAGAGCGGCCCACGGTTGCGCGACAGTTCCGGATTCGGACCGGATTCCCCGTCACAGAGGGTTCATCGTTCGGGATCAGTGTAGACCGACACCGGCCTCGTCCAAGGCGGAATCGGCCGGATCGTTCCGCACCCCGGGCTCCCAGCCGCGCGCCCACTCCACGACCCGACGCACCTGCGGGTCGGGGTCCGTGGCCAGGCGATCGGACAGCTCCGCCGTGGTCCGTGGATGTGCCGCCACCCACCCACGCACCTGGGCCACCTCGTCGTCAGCCAGCAGTTCGAGCGAGGACACCGGGGTGGCCGGATTGCGAGCCACACAGCAGCGCACGCTCGGCGCGCCATCGGCGGTCAGCGCCCGCAGGACATCGGCGGGCGCGTGGACCGCGAGTGCCGCGCTCTCACGGATGCGGTGGTCCGGGTCGAGGGCCATCAGCCGGATCCGCCGGAGCTTCGCCTCGGTGGTCGGTGGGGAGACGAACCGTGAGAGGGGTCCGTCTCCCCCAGCACGCCGCAGAGCGGCTCGCTGCCCGGGTGTCAGGAAGGACACGCAGCTCATCGTCAGGCCTTCGCGTTGACCTCATAGGAGGTGTTGATCGACTCGAAGAAGTTGACGAGCTGCAGGGTGTCGTTCGCCGTCGCCATCCACTTCGCCGGATTGCCGACGCCGTAGTGCGCCTCGAAGCCCAGCTCCTCGAGCCGTCGGTCGGCCAAGTAGCGCACGTACTGATTGATGTAGTCCGCATTCAACCCGAGGATGCCGTTCGGCAGCAGATCCCGGTTGTAGGCCTCCTCCATCTCCACGGCATCGAGGACCATCTGCTGGATCTCGGCGGCGAACTCCGGGGTCGCCACATCGGGGTTCTCGTCGAGCACGGTGAGGATCAGGTTGATGCCGAACTTCAGATGCAGGCTCTCGTCGCGCACGATCCAGTCGATGAGGGACCCGAAGTTGCGCAGCAGGTTCCGCTGCCGGAAGCTGAGCGCCACCATGAATCCCGAGTAGAACCAGATGCCCTCCAAGATGACGTTGTACGCCACCAGATTGCGTACGAAGTCCTGCTTGCCCTCGGTGGTGGTGATGTCGAGGGTCTGCTCGGTCATCCGCTTGATGAAGCGGACCTCGAAGGCCTCCTTGGCCGCCATCGACGGCACGGTCACGTGGGACTCGTACGCGGCTTCCCGGTCGATCGGGAAGGTCTCGAGCACGTACTCGAAGCTCATGCAGTGGTTGGCCTCCTCCCACATCTGCTTGGCGAGGTAGAGGTGGCACTCGGCGGCGTTGACATAGGGATAGACGCCGAACGCCAGCGCCTTGTTGACCAGCAGCTCGTTCGGGTTGAAGTAGCTCATCAGATGGGTCAGCGCGTGCCGCTCGTCATCGCTCATCCGCTCGAAGTCGCCGAGGTCCTCCCCCAGCTGCACCTCATTGGGGAACCACGTGTTCGCCACTGCCTGGTCGTACAGCTCCATCGCCCACGGATAGGTGACGGGCTTCAGCAGCAGCCCTTCCTCGATCCCCGTTCCCAGGATCCCTCGCGTCATCGTGCCCTCACTTTCGCGTTGAGTGTGACGTTTGGACGCCAAGAAGGCCCGTTCCACCGTCCAAACGTCACACTCAACGCGGGGGCGGGCCGGATGATCACTGGCAGGAGTCGCACTGGAGGCGCTCTTGGGGGTCGATCGGGCACGCGGCGCCGTCGACGACCTCGAGCTCCTGCGCCTCCTCGGGCACCACGGGCTCGGCCTCCACGACCGGCGCCGACGTCGGAGCGACCGAGCCGAAACCGCGTTTGGCCGGCGCCGCGGGTGCCGTGGCGGCACCGAAGCCTCGGCGCTGGGCGCCGCCCGATGCCGGGGTGACGGCCTCGGACTTGTTGACCTTGACGGTGCTCTGTTCCGCGGTGTGTCGCGGCATCATGTGCAGGTAGTAGGTCGTCTTGACGCCCTTGCGCCACGCCGCGCTGTACAGATCGACCATGCCGTCCACCTCGCGACTCGCCAGGTAGATATTGCGGCTGATCGCCTGATCGATCCACTTCTGCGCGCGCGCCGCCACCTCGACGAAGGCATACGGCGTGAGCTGGAAGCTCGTCTGATAGATCTCGACCAGTTCGGCCGGAGCCCCCTCGACCTGCGAGAGATCGCCCTGGTGACGGAGCAGATCGTCGCGCAGCTCGTCCCACAGCCCGCGCTCACGCAGGTCCTCCACGAGATTGCGGTTGACCTCCAGGAACTTGCCCGCGCTCGTGGCGCGGCTGAAGATCTGGCTGAACTGCGGATCCAGGCCGGGAGTCGTGCCGGCGACCAGACCGATCGAGGCGGTCGGAGCGATCGCCATGAGCGTCGAGTTGCGCATCCCGCCGGCCACCTTGCGGCGCAACGCGTCCCAGTCCAGCCGGGTGCTGCGGTCGACATCGAGCGGCACCCCACGGTCGGCCTCGAGACGATCCAGGGTGTCCACCGGCACGAGACCCTTGCTCCAGCCCGAACCGGCGAAGTTCGGGTAGGCCCCCCGCTCGGCGGCGAGCTCCGCCGAGGCGTCGATGGCGTGCCAGCTCACGAACTCCAGGAGCCGGTCGATCAGGTCATAGGACTGCTCGCTCGCATAGGACCAGCCGAAGCGCTCGACCACATCGGTGAAGCCCATGACGCCCAGGCCGAGAGCGCGGTTGCGTTCATTCGAGTGCTCCGATTCGGGGACCGAGCTGATCGTGATGTCGATGAGATTGTCGAGCTGCCGCACGGCCCGGCGCACTGACGCGGCCAGCCGGTCCCACTCGACGACGGCATCGCCGCGGCGCCCGACCACATGTCGCGCGAGGTTGATCGAGGCGAGATTGCACACCGCTACGTTGTCGCGATCCTGCGGCAACGTGATCTCGGTGCACAGGTTCGACAGGTGGATCGTCCCGGTGTTGTCGTTGAGGGCACGGGTGTTGATCGTGTCCTTCCACGTGATCCAGGGATGCGAGGTGGTCTGCAGGCTGATGAGGATCGCGCGCCACTGCTCGCGGGCGTTCAGCTTCTTATGGCGCAGCTCCCCCGCCTCGGCCTTGGCGGCGTAGTCGGCGTATCGGCGGCTGAACTCGCGGCCGGTGAGCTCGACGAGGTCGGGCACCTCGAGCGGGTCGAAGAGGTACCAGGGCTCGTCATTCGCGACGCGCTTCATGAACTCGTCGCTGATCCACACCGCCGTGTTGGCGGTGCGGGTGCGCCGATACGGGTCCCCGGAGTTCTGCCGCAGGTCGAGGAACTGCGCGAAGTCGAGGTGCCAGTTCTCCAGGTAGAAGCAGAGGGCACCGAACTTCTTGCCACCGCGGCTGACGGCACGCAGCGTCGAGTCGATCGTGTGCATGAACGGGATCGGCCCGGTGCTGCGGGTGTTGTTGGAACGGATCGGCGATCCCTCCGAGCGCAGCTTGGTCATCGACAGCCCGATGCCGCCGGTGCCCTTGGTGAGCCACATGACATCGCGCACGGTCTTGGCGATGTGCTCGATATCGTCCTCGGTCTGCATGACGAAGCAGTTCGACAGCTGCGCGTACGCGGTGCCGGCGTTGACCAGGGTGGACCCGGCGGCGAGGTACTCCAGGCGCGACATCGAGTCGTAGAACGCCAAGGCGGCCTGCGTGGGCTCGGCCTCGTTGAGTGAGAGCCCCATCGCGACGCGCATCCAGAAGAACTGGGGCGTCTCCAGCGGGGTGCCGTCGGGCTCGGTGATCATGTACCGGTTGCGCATCGTCTGCGCGCCGATGTAGCGCAGTAGATCGTCGCGATCGGGGTCCAGCGCAGAGCCGAGCAGGTCGAGGTCGAAGAGCTCGACGAGGCGGGTGTCGAGGAGCCCGAGCTCGACGCCCCGGGTGATGGAACGGACGAAGGCCGGGCCGCACAGCGCGTACACCTCGTTGCGTGTCACGCCCTCGCCGAAGATCTTCTTGTAGAGGCTCTTGATGAGCAGTCGCGCGGCGATCGTGTCGAAGGCGGGGTCGTCCTTGACGTTCTGCAGGGCCACGCCGATGACGGCCTCGTCGAGCTGTTCGCTCGTGATGCCGTCGAAGAGGGTGATCTCCAGCTCCGAGCGCAGCTGCGTGGCGCGCGTGACGGGATCGGGCAGTCCGGTGGCGGCCTCCTCGATCGACAGAGCGATCTGGTAGCCGTCGTACGGGACACGGGTGCCGTCGCGCTTGATGACGGTCAGTGCAGTGGACATCGGTTCACCCCTCGTGAACGAGTGCTCGCGGCGATCCGCTCACGGAGGGTAGGGACGACGGCCGTGCCGTTTCGAGCCCTGAATCGTCCCTCGCGATCGCGGACCCCCGGCATCATCGGGATGCCGAGGCACTGGCAGGTCTTCGGACTCGTGGGCACTGGTCGTTCCTACTGGGTGTCGCTTCCCAGGCCGTCTGGCCCAGTGCTGATGACACCGGTCGTTCCCACTCACCGCTGCGGGGCAGTCCCGGTTTCTCACCGGATTCCCTCTTACGACGACCCCTCCGAGGAGGAGCCGAACCAGCTGCGTTCGCCACTATATACACAAATCACACGCATGTAACCCCCAAGATGTTGTGGTCTTGGCAGGGCAGGCCAAACACGCCTCCTCCGTTCAACGGGGCGGTGAGTGGCGCACCTCTGGGGCTTCGTGGCGGTGCGCTACGCACCCGTCGTGGATGGTGAGACGTGCGTGAGTCACCGCCCCGAGAGACGAGAGGTGCGTATCCCACCGCCCGACGGGTGGCGAGAGCCGGCCGAGCTGCTAGCCTGCGCTACGCCAGTCGTACCCCCGTGGGGGTCAGGGAACCCGGTGTGAATCCGGGACTGACGCGCAGCGGTGAGGGCGACGGGACGTGCACGAGGCCACTGGACGGGTTCCGGGAAGGCGCACGTCCCGGACGACCCCGAGTCCGAAGACCTGCTGGCCCTCACGGCGACCGCCGGGAGGTCTCGCCCGGGCTCCGCGACAGAGCCCCGACCTCGAAAGGTGCTGGCTCATGCCCGCCATCCCCGCTCGTCCCCTGCTCTCCCTCGCCCTCGTCGGCTCACTCGCCCTGACCGCGTGCTCCGGCTCGACCGAGGACAGCGACGCCACCGCAACGGCCGACGGCTACCCGGTGACCCTCGAGAACTGCGGTCGCGAGGTGACGGTCGAGGCGCCACCGGAGCGGGCCGTGTCCCTCAACCAGGGCTCGACGGAGATCCTGCTCTCGCTGGGACTCGCCGATCGCATGGCCGGAACCGCCACCTGGACCGATCCCGTCCGCGAGGGACTGGAAGAGGAGAACGACAAGGTCGAACGCCTCGCCGACAACGCGCCCTCCTATGAGCGCGTGCTGGAGGCGGAACCGGATATCGTCACCGCCTCCTTCCTCGGCACCCTCGGCGAGGGCGGCGTCACCACTCCTGAGGCGCTCGCCGAGCTCGGCGTCCCCTCCTATCTCTCCCCCGCCGAGTGCGGGAAGGATGACGCGACGAGCGAGGACGGCTCACGCGACAGCACCCTGGAGATCGACACGGTCTACCAGGAGGTCACCGACCTCGCCGAGATCTTCGGCGTCCAGGACGAGGGCGAGGAACTGGTCGCCGACCTGCGTTCACGTATGGAGACCGCCGCCTCGGAGGCCCCCGAGGACGAGGTCAGCGTGCTGTTCTGGTTCGCCAACAGCGAGTCGCCCTATATGGCCGGCTGCTGCGGCGCCCCCGGCATCATCAGCCGGACCCTCGGCCTGGACAACGTCTTCGACGACAGCCAGGAGGAATGGCCCCAGATCAACTGGGAGACCGTCGCCACCCGCGATCCCGATGTCATCGTCATCGGCGACCTCACACGCAAGAGCCAGACGGCCGAGACCGCCGAGGCCAAGATCGACTTCCTGAAAAACCATCCGGTCGCGAGTGAGATGACGGCGGTGAGGGAGGACCGCTTCATCTCGCTGACAGGAGCGGCGATGAACCCGTCCATCCGGACCGTCGACGGTGTCGAGCAGGTCGCCGCCGGCCTGCGCGAGCTCGGCCTCTCGCAGTGACACTCACGCGGCGCGCCTGGCTGTTGGGCGCTGCCGGTATCGCTGCGCTGCTGTGCTCGATCGCGGTCGCGGTGACGATCGGACCCTCGGACATCAGCCCCCGCGAGGTCTTCGACGTCGTGTGGTCGAAGGTGAGCGGAGGACCGTCCGGGTTGAGCCGGATCCAGGACGGCATCGTCTGGAACCTGCGTCTCCCCCGCACGCTGCTCGCTGCGGCGTGCGGCGCGGGCCTTGCGGTCTGCGGCGTGATCCTGCAGTCGCTGTTGCGCAATCCGCTCGCCGATCCGTTCATTCTCGGCGTCTCCTCCGGTGCGTCGACCGGTGCGGTGCTGGTGGTCGTCCTCGGCATCGGCGCGGGAAGCATCGGTTTGGCCGGCGGGGCGTTCCTCGGCGCGCTCGCCGCATTCGCGCTCGTGCTGATCCTCGCGACCGCGGCGGGTGGCACCACTGATCGCGTCGTGCTGTCCGGCGTCGCGGCCACGCAGTTGTTCTCGGCTTTGACGTCGTTCATCGTCTTCACCGCCGCAGATGCCGAGCAGACTCGCGGCGTCCTGTTCTGGCTGCTGGGATCGTTGTCGAGCGCATCCTGGCGCGATGTCACGGTGGTGACGCTGGTGGTCGTGATCGGGCTGGTGGTGTGCGTGGCCTGCGCGGCCTCGCTCGATGCCTTCGCCTTCGGCGAGAAGGCCGCGGCCTCGCTGGGCGTCAATGTCGGAGCGATCCGCCTCGTGCTGTTGCTGCTGACGGCGCTGATGACCGCCGTGATCGTGAGCACGTCCGGCGCGATCGGCTTCGTCGGCCTGGTGCTGCCGCACATCGCACGGGGCCTGGTCGGCGCGAGCCATCGTCGGCTGGTGCCGATCGCGGCGGTCACCGGCGCGATCTTCTTGGTCTGGGTCGACACGGCCGCACGGACCATGCTGGATCCCCAGGAGCTTCCTGTGGGTGTCGCGACCGCGCTCATCGGGGTGCCGGTCTTCGCGATCATCCTGCTGCGTCGCCGGGCGACCCGCTGAACGGAGCGTCCGTGGCCGAGTCAGGACAGCTCACACGGTCGCCGCGAACCCCGGATGGGCGGTGGGATAGGCACCTCTCGACGCTCCGGACAGGTGCCTATCCCACCGCTCCCACACTCGAGAGGTGCGCAACTCACCGCTCCATGCGCTAACAGGAATGAGACCGTAGGGCCATGACGATCGACGACATCATCGCCCACGTCACCGCGCACGAGAATGTCGTGACGATGCGACCGCAGGAGGGCGACGGCACTCCCGAGCTCGCCTGGGGCGACGTGTTCTTCTTCTACTCCCCCACCGGAAGCATCCCGCCGACCCAGCCGTTCGCCACCATCGTCACCAAGGACTACCCCGACGACACCGGGTCACGACTCGATCCTCCCGGACGGTTCCGGCTCAACATCGCCGCCGGGCGCGAGGCCTTCGAGCGGCTCGTCGGGGCCGCCCCACGCGAGCACACGCCCGAGCCGACACCGCACTTGGACGACCGGATTTTCGCGCATCCGGTCTACGGCGCTCACGGGTGGCTGGCGGTCGTCGAGCCGGGCGAGGCCACCGACGCCGCCGCGCGCGAGCTGCTGGACACCGCCTACGAGGCAGCGCGCCGTCGTCGTGAGCGGCGCACCGAGCGTGACACTTGACCTTCACGCCGGATGAAGGCTCACGATGACGGGGTGCCCCCTTCTGAGCTGATGTCGATCAGCGCCTTCGCCCGACGCTGCGGCCTGACCGCGAGCGCCCTGCGCTTCTACGACGACTACGGACTGCTGGCGCCCGCCGATGTCGATGCCACCACGGGATACCGTCGCTACAGCAGCGCACAGGCGGATCGCGCGGTGGCGATCCGCCGGCTCCGCGAGGTGGGGCTTCCCCTCCCCGACGTCGTCAAGGCCCTCGCCGCCGATGCCGCCGAGAGCTCCCGGCTCCTGGACGAGCATCTGTCGGCGGCGAACGACGATCTGCGGCGCAGACGGCGCGCGGCCGCGGACTTCGCCACCGAACTAAACGGCGACATGCCGTGCCCGCTGGGGTCGTTCCCGGGTCCGGTACTGGCCGCGGCGATCGAGCAGGTGCTCACCGCGACGATCCACCATCCCGCCGCTCCAGCGCTCGCGGGTGTCCGGGTGGAGAGGTCCGAGGACGCGTTGACCCTCATCGCGACCGACCGTTACCGCCTCGCGAGTCGTTCACTCGCCGCGGGAGACGTGGCGGGGGTGCCGTGGTCGGGCACCGTCGACGGGGACCAGCTGCGCGAGGCGATGTCCGAGCTGCGCCGCGCGTCCCGCGTGGAGGTCGAGAGCACCGCACGCGACGTGCGATGGCGACACGATGGAGGTCCGACGCACCGGTGCCGGCTCCTCGACGGGGACTTTCCCGACTACCGGCTGATGCTCAACGCCCTGCCAGCCCCTTGTACGCGCGTGACGGTGTCGCGGCACGAGCTCTGGCGACTCCTCGAACATCACGCCGGGGACCGGCTCGTCCTGGACATCGGCCCCACCGGCATCGAGCTGTCGACACCCGAGGGCCGGGTTCTCCTGCCCGGGCGGATGACGGGAGACCCCCTGCGGATCGCGTTCGCGCTGACGACGCTGCATCCGGCGATCATCGCCGGCATCGGTCCCGACGTGATGATCGAGGCACGCGGCCCGGATCGACCCGTCACGATCCGCTCGGCCGACGACGGGGATCTCACCACAGTGGCCATGCCCGTCGCCCTCGATGAACAGGAACTCGATCATGCCTGACCCCGCCGTCTCACCGACGAACCCGATGGAGGCCATCACCGAGGCCGTGGCGCTCGGGCGGAGCGGCGAGGTGGACACAGCACGCGACCTGCTGCTGAAGCTGTGGCGCGAGATCGGCGTCCTCGGTGATCCGTTGCACCGCTGCGCCCTCGCTCACCACCTCGCCGACCTGTACGACGACCCCGCCGAGTCACTTATCTGGGATCTCCGTGCGCTCGACGCCGCCGATGCGGTGACCGACGAGCGCCTCCAGGCCGAACACGCCGGCCTCATCGTGGCGGGCCTCTATCCGTCGCTCCATCTCAACCTCGCCGACGACTACCGCCGGCTCGGCTCCTTCGACGCCGCACGCCGGCATCTCACGGCCGCCGAGGACCATGCCCCTCATCTCGACGATGACCCGTACGGACGGATGATCCGCGCCGCGATCGTCGGCGTGGCCGAAGCGGTCGGCTGCGGCGACACCAGCCCGCGGCAGCCTCCTGGCAGGTGACAGTTCACGCGTCGAGGCCGAGGATGACGGCGGACGCGGCCAACAGCGCGCTGACCGGGGCCATCGTCCAGCGTTCGGCCGGGCTGCGTGAGATCGCGTTGAGCGGCACGCTCAGGGCGAAGAAGACGACCACCACCCACGTGAGGATCACCACGGCAGCGCTCTCCCCACCGGGAAGCGCGCGTCCGCGGCTGAGAAGCACGGCCGCGATCGCGACGTAGACGAGGACCGATACGGCACTGGCGAGACGGAGCCGACGCGGCAGGACGCGATGCTCGCCGCTCCACAGGAAGCGGCCGACGGGCCGGCCTACCGCGGCGAGGAGCTGAAGGAGGGCGAGCGCGGCGAGCATCACAAGAGCGACGCCGATGGCTGCGATCGTCATGACGTCTCCAGCTCGTCGAGCCATCGCGCCGTGAGCGCCTGCGCGCGGATGCCGTGGTCCAAGGTCGCACGCCGGTATCCGTACACCTCCCGGACGTCGTCGGGAATCTCGGTCTCGTCGAGTTCCGCTGCGAGCGAGACGAGACGGTCGGCATCGGCCGCGATCCGCTCGCGCAGCATCCGCAGGCAGTCGCCGCGGTCCGCCGCTGGAAGGCTTCCGAGGAGGTAGACCTTCGCCAGCATCGTCGGCTCGGGATCCGATCCCGTGATCGGCGACAGCATCCACTCACGCCAGGCGCGCCGCCCGGAGTCCTCGATGACATAGAGCTTCTTGCGGCGACGGGAGTCGTCCGCGTCCACCCGCGTCACCCAGCCCTTCGATTCCACTTGCCCCAGGGCCCGCTGGATGCTCCCGAAACTGGCGGCATAGAACAGCGAGATGCCCGCGGCGAACCGCTTGCGCACGTCGTAGAGCGAGAGCGGTCCGTCCAGCAGGAGACCGAGGATCAGGAACTGCATGCGGTCACTATATACCTCTTAGGTATATAGTGGCCGTAGTCTCAGCGGGCGGCCTCGACGCACCGGCCTACGCTCGGCCTATGGCAACCCCCGATTTCGTCCTCGACCTGCGCGCGAAGATCGGCACGGACCCGCTATGGCTGTGCGGGGTGACGGCCGTCGTGGTCAAAGGCGAGCAGGTGCTCATGGTCAAACGCGCCGACAACGGCGCATGGACCCCGGTTACCGGCATCGTCGACCCGGGCGAGCACCCGGCCACGGCCGCCATCCGCGAGACCCTCGAAGAGGCGGGCATCGTCGCGCAGGTCACTCGATTGGCCCGCGTCGGCGTCACCCGCCCGGTCGTCTACGACAACGGCGACCAGACCCAGTTCGTCGACCTCACCTGGCGACTGGAGTGGCGATCGGGCGAGCCGCACCCGGCCGACGGCGAGAACACCGAGGCCCGGTGGTTCGGCGTGCGAAGCCTGCCCTCACTCAGCGACGACATGGCACGGCGCGTCGGCGCCGCACTGCTCCCCCACGGCGAAGCAGAGTTCTGATCACTGCCCTTGCCGGCGCAGTCGACGAGCGACCACGAGCTGGGCGATCGCCGTGAACCCGATCACCGCCGGAAGAGTCCAGCCTTGCCATCCTCGTCGATCGTCGGGGAGGAGGAACGTCGCCAGGACCGCCGCACCGGCGAGCAACAGCCAGCCGAATCCCGCGAACACCTGCGACGCCGAATGACCCCGGGGCGCCTCACCCGCCATCCCCTTGCTCGCTGCGCAGGCGCGCGGCGTGACGGAAGTGATCGCGTGCCTGGAATCCACTCGATACACCCATGACGAGGTACAGGGACCATGACCACCACCTCAGTGGATCCAGGATCACCGCCACCACCACGAGAACGCCACAGGCGACAGCGAAGCCGGTGCCGGAGCGCGCCAGCCTGTCGTGCCGGCGCGGATCGCGCCACCGGGCAGCGACCGCCTCATGATCTCGCCGTTCAGCGCGCTCGGGATGACGCATCGGCATGATCACCTGGACCGCCATCACGTATGAGGTCGCGAACACGAGGAGGCACAGCGCCGCGACGAGATTCCACCAAGGCAGCACGTCGAGTGCCGCGAACGAGACGACGAACCAGATGACCGCCGTCACCAGCACGGCCCATGACGTGACCCGGGAGGACTTTCCAGGGGCGAGCATCGACGACATGACTCACCCTGACATGAAACGGACGACATCGCTCACTTCGTCGGATGGCGACTGGCGGTGCAGGTGGGACGCTAGACCCATGAGCGAGGACACCTGGAACGAGCTACTCCGCGACCAGATCGACTGGCACTGGACTCATCAACTCCGCGAACGACTCGAGGGGCTGACCGACGACGAGTACTTCTGGGAGCCGGTGCCGGACTGCTGGAACATCCGCCCTCGGGGCACAGGCACGGCCGCGGTGCAGGCCGGTTCCGGCGAGATGACCATCGACTTCGCCTTCCCGGCCCCCGATCCCGCACCGTTCACGACGATCGCCTGGCGCCTCGGGCATGTGATCGTCGGCGTCCTCGCGATGCGGAACGCCTCGCACTTCGGCGGCCCGCCCGTGGACTACGACTCCTTCGAGTACGCGACCACCGCGGAGGAGGCCCTCGGCCAGCTGGACCGCGAGTACGCGGCCTGGATCGCGGGCGTCGAGTCACTCGGTGAAGACGGCCTGTTCCGCCCTTGCGGGGAGGCCGAGGGGCCCTTCGCCGATGATCCCCTCGCCCGGTTGGTGCTGCACATCAACCGTGAGCTGATCCATCACCTGTCAGAGGTGTGCCTGCTGCGCGACCTGTACGTCCACGCCCGCACCTGAGCGTGGTGCGATCAGAGACCGTACATCGCGAGGACGTTGCCGTCGAGCTCGATCTGCGGATCCTGCTCGGGGTCCTCCCACGGCACCTCGGTCTTCTTCGCCAGGTAGTGGTTCTCCACGGGCGTGACCGGAGCGGAGACACTGCCGCCGAGCACGCCCTGGACGGCCTCGACGTACTTCTTGAGGGACTTCTCGTTGGCCTTCCCGTCCAGCAGCGCCTTCTGGGTACGCGGATCGGTGCCGACCACGATGTTCAGCTGGGCACCGCTGCCCTGCTCCTCGACCCAGATCTGCTGGAACTTGGCATTGGACATCTTCGCCTTCTCCCGCAGGACGAGCTTGCGGCCCTGATTGTGGACCGCCAGAATGCGGACGTTCTTGGCATTCTGCGCCACCCCCAGCACCGCTTCGAAGACGGCATCGGGCGTCTGGTTGAGGGTGACTGTCTCGTGGCGGGGTGCGCGCATGGATCTTCTCCGAGTCCGTTGACCATCAGATACTCCAGTATCAGTATCACCTCGTCGCCGCTCGCGCTTGCCCAACCGGACGAGGAACGGCCCCCGACTCACGTCGAGGGCCGTTCGCTGATGGTGGGCGATACTGGGTTCGAACCAGTGACCTCTTCGGTGTGAACGAAGCGCGCTACCACTGCGCCAATCGCCCATCAGTGCGTTGGCAACTCTAGCGCACCCTCCCCCAAGGACTGTCAACCGGCCTCCACCCGCGCCGTCACGACTCGTGCCGCAGCCGCTCTCCCACGGGAGCCTCCAGGCTGATCCGCTGCCCGTAGCGCTCCGGCACCCCGAAGTCGACCACCTGCACGGTGACCCGCTCGGGACTCGCCTCGACGATCTGCACGGCCAGATCGCCCTCATCGGCCAGTCGCCAGCGGTCCGCCAGATAGGCCAGCCCCGCGGCCGCCAAGGATGTCTCGGCGTCGCCGCGGTGCTCGAAGCGGCCGAGCTCATGCCCGAAGACCGTCTCGATCGCCCAGCCTCCCTCGGCGGGCCGGACGAATCCGACCAGCTCTCCGTCCTCGCGATGGACCTCGTGTCGTGTGCTCATGTCGAGGACGCTACGACCTGACGTCGCGTCAGGTGCAAGCTCACGGGTCGTCGTGCTGAGCCTGCTCGCGCCCCCAGATCTCCTGCGCCCTGCGCGTGAGCGGGCCGGGCGCCGGCAGCTCACGGTCGTCGACCCGCTCGATCGCCTGCACATTGCGCGTCGTGCCGAGCAGGATCACCTCGTCGGCCTCGCGCAGCACCTCGATCGGAGCATCGCGCTCGACCACGTCGAGCTCGGTACCGAGCCACTCGATCGCGAGCGCCCGGGTCACGCCGGCGAGACATCCGGAGTCGAGCGTGGGCGTCACCAGCTGCCCGTCGATCGCGTACATGACATTCGATCCGGTGCCCTCGCACAGCTCGCCACGGGTGTTGGCCATCACCGCCTCAGAGCCGCCCCGTGCTCGGGCGTACTCGACCATGAGCGCGTTCTCCGCGTAGCTCGTGGTCTTCAAGCCGGCCAGCGCACTCCGCTCGTTGCGCACCCACGGGACGGTCGCGATCGCGGTCACCGGCCCGGGGCGCTCAGCCGGTTCGCTGACGACGATCACCGTCTGCGGGCCTCCACCACGCGGGGACCCCAGCGGGCCCTCCCCCGATGTCACGGTGATCCGGATCCGGCCGAAGGGAAGCTCCTGGCCCTCGCAGGTGGCCGCGACGCCCTCGCGCACGAGGCCGAGATCGGGGCGGCCGATCCCCAGCCCCTCAGCCGAGCGCGCCAGACGCTCCAGATGACGGGTGAGCGCGAAGGGCCGACCGTCGATCACCGCCACCGTCTCGAACACCCCGTCACCGACGACGATGCCGTGGTCCAGCACATTCACCGCAGGATCACGGGGAGAATCAAGCACCCGTCCATTCAGCCAAGCCTTCATGCCCCGACCCTACGCCGACCCCACGTTGGGGGCTTGGGAGTGCTCGTGTAATGTTCTCAACGCCTGCTGATGAGGCAGCGCGGATGTGGCTCAGTGGTAGAGCATCACCTTGCCAAGGTGAGGGTCGCGGGTTCGAATCCCGTCATCCGCTCGGAGCGGGTCTCGCCGGACCCATCCAGTGGTGGGTTGGCCGAGAGGCGAGGCAACGGACTGCAAATCCGTTTACACGGGTTCAAATCCCGTACCCACCTCGCAGGACAACTCAATAGCACGGGCGATTGGCGCAGCGGTAGCGCGCTTCCCTGACACGGAAGAGGTCACTGGTTCAAACCCAGTATCGCCCACAACGAGAGGCTCCCGGATTCATCCGGGAGCCTCTTCTCATCTGGCCGATCGGGCCTCGGCCTCGCGTCGGACGTCGTACCGTGGACCCGACCCCGTCCGAGGAGGACCCGATGCCCGTACAGTCCCAGCCCGTGATCGTCGGACCTCCGGCGGCCGCCGTGATCATCGTGCTCACGATCGAGTCCGGTCGCGAGCAGCAGGTCAGCGATGCCCTCACCGGGGTGACCGGGATCATGCGGGCCGTCTCGTTCCGTGCCCCGGAGGCCGAGCTGACCTGCGTCGTCGGCATCGGTGCCGACGCCTGGGACCGACTGTTCGACCTCCCCCGGCCCCGCGATCTGCACCGCTTCGCGCCGCTCGCCGGGCCGACCCACCACGCCCCGTCGACAGCGGGTGATCTGATCCTCCACGTACGCGGCCAGCGCTTCGACCTCTGCTTCGAGCTGGCCCGGCAGCTCCTGGCACCCTTCGGCAGGGCCGTCACGGTCGTGGACGAGATCCACGGCTTCACCTACCTGGACCAGCGTGATCTCCTGGGATTCGTCGACGGCACGGAGAGCCCCAAGGGCGCGGAAGGGGCCGCGACGGTCTTCATCGACGATGAGCCCGGCCACGAGGGCGCCAGCTATCTCATCGTGCAGAAGTACCTGCATGACATGGAGGCGTGGAACGCCCTCTCCGTCGAGCAGCAGGAGCTGGTGATCGGCCGCCGGAAGCTCGACGACATCGAGCTGCCCGATGACGCCAAGCCGTCGAACTCCCACCTGGCGTTGAACACGATCACCGACGACGACGGCAATGAACTCGACATCGTGCGCGAGAACATGCCCTTCGGCCGCCTCGGCAGCGACGAGTTCGGCACCTACTTCATCGGCTACGCAGCCGATCCGGGCGTCATCGAGCACATGCTGCGCAATATGTTCCTCGGCGATCCTCCGGGCAACCACGACCGCATCCTCGACTTCTCCACGGCTGTGACCGGAAGCCTGTTCTACGTGCCCACCCTCGACTTCCTCGATGATCCGGAGAGCGCCTCCACGGCATCCGCGTCGTCCTGACACTCGTACGATCGAGCCATGTCATTGGAGATCGCCCGCGCCCACCTGGCCGCCCACGGACGCGCCGAGGACATCGTCGTCACCACCGAGTCCAGTGCGACGGTCGAGCTGGCCGCGGCCGCTCTCGGGGTCGAGCCCGCCCGGATCGCCAAGACGTTGAGCTTCCGCGGTCCCGAGCCGGACACCGCGGTCCTCGTGGTGATGGCCGGCGACGCACGCCTCGACAATTCCGCGTTCAAGCGCGAGTTCGGGCTGAAGGCGTCGATGCTCAAAGGCGACGACGTGGAACGCCTCACCGGCCATGAGCCCGGCGGCGTGTGCCCCTTCGGCAATCCGGACTCCGCGACGGTCTACCTCGATACCTCTATGCGGCGCTTCCCGAGCGTCTTCCCCGCCTGCGGCACGGGGAACTCCGCGATCGAGCTCACCGGCGAGGAACTCGAGAAGGTCACCGACGGCGCTCCCTGGGTGACCGTCTCCAAGCTCCCGGAGTGATCCCGCCGTCTCGCGGATCGAACCAACCCTGCGGACGCACGACTTTTGCCCGGTTATGGCCCTTGAGACCCCAGCCAGAGGGGCCACAACCCGGCAAATCTCGGACCCGGAGGGTCAGGTGGGGGCGGGATCGGTGCGCTCGCGCAGGATTCCGGCCACCGAGGCGTTGAGGGCCGCGCCGATGAGGACGGAGATCGCGATGACGAACAGCCACAGCAGCAAGGCGATCGGCGCCGCCAGCGGGCCGAAGATCGACATGCCTCCGTCGCTGAAGTCCAGCACCCAGCGCACCAGCCAGCTCCCCAGGATCCACATCGCGACGGTGAACACCGCACCGGGAAGCGCCATGCGCCACGGCTGCCGCACGGGCACCGAGACGTGGTAGAGCATCGCGAGGAATCCCGTCGACAGCAGGAGGACACCCGGCCAATAGAGGACGCTCAGCCAGCGCCAGTTCTCCGGTATCCACTGACCCACCAGCACCGGCCCGACCAGCACGAGCGGCACCAGGACGATCCCGATCGCCAAGGCGACGATGTAGAGGCTGAAGGAGAGCACGCGGGTCTTGACGATCCCCCGGTGACCGCCGAGCCCGTACATGATCGAGATGGTGTCGATGAACACGTTCAGCGCTCGCGAGCCCGACCACAGCGCCAACACGAAGCCCACCGAGATGACATCGATGCGCCCTCCCCCGCTGAGCACCTCGTCCAGGGTGGGGACGATGATCGCGTCCACCGTCTCGTCGTTGAGCGCCTGTGAGGTCAGGTCGATGATGCGCTGGCGGAAGAGATCCAGCTGCGCCACGTCGTAGCGAGCGGCGATGAATCCGATCGATCCGGCGAGGCCGAAGATCAGCGGCGGCAGCGAGAGGACGGCGAAGAACGCCGCCTCGGCGGCCATCCCGGTCACCCGATAGCGGATGCAGGCCGCGAAGGTGCGCGCGACGACACGCTTGAGATCGTCCACCACGCCCGGGCGGCCGACCGAGTCGCTGGTGGCCATGACTCCACCGTAGCGACGCGGAGGCAGCGCACGTCGCAGGCGCGATCCGGCCGTTTCCCAGGGCGCCGAAGCCGTCTACGGTATCCCCTATGGACGCTGAAGCCCGTGGCCCCCAGTCCGTGGCGGCTCGCGCATGACACCCCCGCTCGGAGTGCGCCTGGCGATGGCCGGCACCAGCTCCCTCGTGCTCACCGCCAGCGCGATCTTGGCCCTGCATGCCCCGTCGGCCGTGCTGGCGGTGGCGGCCGTCGCCGCGGTCACCGTGCTGCTGGGCTGGTTCGGCCAGAGCGCGAGCACCCCCGAGCACTCGGGGCTGGCCGAGCTCAACGCCGCCTGGGCCCTCCCCCTCGCCCTCGCGGGCCGCGCACGCTTCGGCGAGCTCCTCCCGACCCTCGTGGTCCAGGTGGCCGCGGCGCTCGCCGCCGGGTTCGGCGCCGCCGCGCTGGGAACCCGCCTCGGCGAGCCGCTGCTCTTCGATGCACCCTCGCCCTGGACTGTGGGGCTGGTCACAGTGCTGGTCGGCATCCTCACCGCGTGGACCGTCCTGGCGGTCGACGGACAGGCACCCGGAGCCCTGCTCGCCGTACCGGTCGCCACGGCAGGCGCCGCCCCCTCGATCGTCCTCGTCGCCGCCGCGAATCCGGCCGTAACCCTGGGCGCCGCCGCAGCCGGTCTCCTGCCGTGGGCGACCGCCGCCCCTGCCGCCGCCGGACTCCTCGCGGTCACCGCCGCCGGGGCTTTCGCCATCGCGGCCGTCGCCCCTGACACCGAGGGCTGATCTCATCCTTCGGACACATGGTCCACTATTCGAGACGAGCGTTTGTGTCCGGCCCGCGCCGGCAACACACTGGTGCCATGCTCACCGCACAGACCGTCTGGCTCGTGGAACGCCTCCACGTGGACCTCGGTCGTGCGCGTTCGATGATGTGTCGCTGAACCAGCGACCCCTTCTGCCTCCCCGCAAACCGGTCGCGCGGCATCTCCCCGCGTCTGAGCCCTGCCGTGCGCTCCTGTCCGAAAGAGACTCATGGCACCTGCATCCGGCACCGACACCCGGCCCCGCACGCCCCGCCGCAAGCGCGGCGAGGGCCAGTGGGCGCTCGGCTACCGCGAGCCCCTGAACGCCAACGAGCAGTCCAAGAAGGACGACAACCCGCTCAACGTGCGGGCCCGCATCGAGAACATCTACGCCCACCGCGGCTTCGACTCCATCGACCCGGGCGACCTGCGCGGACGCTTCCGCTGGTGGGGCCTCTACACGCAGCGCAAGCCCGGCATCGACGGCGGAAAGACCGCGACCCTCGAGCCCGAACAGCTCGATGACCGCTACTTCATGCTGCGCGTGCGCATCGACGGCGGCCAGCTCACGGTCGCCCAGCTGCGCACCATCGCCGACCTGTCGACGCGCTACGCCCGTGACACCGCCGACCTCACCGACCGCCAGAACATCCAGTTCCACTGGATCGACGTCCGCGACGTCCCGACGATCTGGCAGGAGCTGGAGGCCGTCGGCCTGTCAACGCAGGAGGCCTGCGGCGACTGCCCCCGCGTCATCCTCGGCAGCCCCGTCGCGGGCGTCGCCGCCGATGAGATCATCGACGGCCGCCCGGCGATCGAGGCGATCGAGAGCCGTTACATCGGCGACCGGGCCTTCTCGAACCTGCCCCGCAAGTTCAAGTCCGCCATCAGCGGCCACCCCGGACACGATGTCGTGCCGCAGATCAACGACATCGCCTTCATCGGCGCCGTCCATCCCGAGTACGGGCCCGGCTTCGACCTGTGGGTCGGCGGGGGCCTCTCCACCAATCCGATGCTCGCCAAGCGGCTCGGCGTCTGGGTGCCGCTCGACGAGGTCCCCGAGGTGTGGGAGGGCGTCACGAGCATCTTCCGCGACTACGGCTACCGCCGCCTGCGCTCGCGCGCCCGGCTGAAGTTCCTCGTCGCCGACTGGGGCATCGAGAAGTTCCGCGAGGTGCTGCAGGACGAGTACCTGAAGCGCGAGCTCATCGACCTCGACGACCCCGGGGCCCCCACCACACCCTCCGACCACGTCGGCGTCCACCCGCAGAAGGACGGACGCTACTACATCGGCGCCGCGCCGAGCGTGGGCCGCGTGTCGGGCACTCTGCTGCACCAGATCGCCGATGTCGCCGAGGCACACGGCTCGGACCGCCTCGCCACCACGCCGATGCAGAAGATCCTCGTGCTCGACGTCGAGGAGGACCGGGTCGAGTCCCTCGTCGCGGCCCTCGACGAGCTCGGCATGCGGGCTCGCCCGTCGCAGTGGCGCCGCAACACGATGGCCTGCACCGGCATCGAATACTGCAAGCTCGCGATCGTCGAGACCAAGCAGCGCGCCGCCGAGCTCGTGACCGAGCTCGAGGACCGCGTACCCGAGCTGGACAGCCCCATCACGGTCAACGTCAACGGCTGCCCGAACTCCTGCGCCCGCATCCAGACCGCCGATATCGGCCTCAAGGGCCAGCTCGTCGTCGACGAGAACGGCGATCAGGTCGAGGGCTTCCAGGTGCACCTGGGCGGGGCGCTCGGGCTCGACGCGAGCTTCGGCCGCAAGCTGCGAGCCCACAAGGTCACCGCGGATCAGCTCCCCGACTACGTCGAGAAGCTCGCGCGCACCTATCTGGAGCAGCGCGACAGCGACGAGACCTTCGCCGGCTGGGTCGCCCGCGCCGATGAGGAGCTCCTCCGATGAGCTCGAGGGCCATGCCGTACCACTGCCCGTACTGCGCCGATGAGGACCTTCGCCCGCACGGCGAGACCCACGGAGCCTGGGAGTGTCGCAGCTGTCTGCGCGCCTTCAGCCTGAAGTTCATCGGCCAACTCAACCCCGCCACCATCACCACCCATCCCGGAAGGAGGGAAGCATGACCGCACCAGCACTCGTTGCTCTTGCCCACGGCAGCCGCGATCCACGATCGGCCGCCACGATCAATGCCCTGACGGAGCTCGCGCGCTGCATGCGCCCCGATCTCCGCATCGAGACGGCCTTCCTCGACCTCTGCGAGCCCGGTTTCGACGAGGTCGTCGACGGCCTCGTCGCCGAGGGCTACTCCGAGATCGTGGTGGTCCCGTTGCTGCTGACCGAGGCCTACCACGCCAAGGTCGACGTGCCCCAGGCCGCGCAGGCGGCCACCGAGCGGCACAGCGGGCTGTCCATCCACGTCACGAAGGTGCTCGGCATCGAGTCGGCCTTCTTCAACGTGCTCGACCGCCGCCTGCGCGAGTCGTTGCGCGAGAACCGGGTTCGCGAGCTCGACGCGCTCGTGCTGGCCGGTGCCGGCTCCTCCGATCCGCTCGCGAATGCGATGATCTCGCGCGCCGCCCGGGCGTGGGGCGCCCACCATCGTCTCCCCACGATCGCCGCCTTCGCGTCGAGCGTGCCGCCCGCCGCGGGTGAGGCCGTGCGCCAACATCGCGCGGACGGACGCCGGCACATCGCAGTCGGCATGCTGTTCCTCGCACCGGGCGTCCTGCCCGATCGCGTCGCGGAGCTGGCCACCGAGGCCGGGGCCGTCGCGGTCGCGGAGCCGCTCGGGGCCGAGCAGGAGATCGCTCAGGTCCTCCTGGCCCGCTACGCCGTCGGTGCCGTGGAGTTGGTCCCCCTGGAGGCCATGTTCGCCTGAGAGGTTCCGCACCGAACCCGTCATGCCGGGGCACCTGCGCCCCGGCATGACGGGTTCGCTAGTTTCAACGGGTGAGACGCGCCGGGAGGGTACTGCTGCTCGCGGCGATCGTCGCAGTGCTCATCGGTGTTTTGGAGCTCCTGCACGTCTCCGCGGCCACGCTGATCGGCGCCCTCGCCGGTGCGCTCATCTTCTCCCTGATCCTGCGCCAGGAGCTGCGGTTCCCCGAGCCGCTCTACCTGATCGGGCAGGCGCTCCTCGGGGCCTCCATCGGTGCCAGCATCGATCTGGACACCTTGCGCAGCATCGGCGGCGACTGGCCGGTCGTCCTGCTCGTGAGCGTAGCCACGATCCTCGGCAGCGTCGTCCTCGGGCTCATGCTGAGCGCCCGCGGCACCATCACCCGCGAGACGGCGGTCTTCTCCTCCGTACCCGGCGGCGCCTCTGGCCTCACCGTCATGTCACGTGACCTGGGTGCCGACGACCGCGTGGTGACCGTCCTGCAGTACTTGCGGGTCGTCATCATCGTGGCGTCGCTGCCGTTCATCGTGAATCTCGTGTTCCATCCTTCGGAGTCGGGAAGCTCGGCCCGAATCGCTAGCACCGAGCATCTGGTGCCCGCACTCGGCTTCACCGCCGTCAGCGTGGCGGTGGGGCTGCTGGTGGGACGATTCGCGCGGCTGCCGGCGGGAGGAGTCTTCGGGCCGATGCTCGTCGCCGCGATCGTGCACGGCTGGTTCGGCGCCGTGGGTGTGCCGAATGCGCTCCAGCAGGCGGCCTTCGTGCTGATCGGGCTCTCGGTGGGACTGCGGTTCACCCGCGCGGCCTTCGCGACGATCCGGTCCCTGCTGCCGCTTGCTCTGCTGAACATCGTCATCGTCATGATCATGTGCGCGGCACTCGGCGCCTGGCTCGCCCATGTCACCGATCTCAGCCCTCTCGACGGCTATCTCGCCACGACCCCGGGGGGCTTCTCCGCCGTGCTGGCGATCGCGACGACGACCGGCGGCGATCTCACCTTCGTCACGGCGGCCCAGCTCGTCCGGCTGCTCATGATCCTGGCCGGCGCGCCGATCTTCGCGTGGTTCCTGCGCCGCCGTTGACCGGTGAGTCATCCCCCAACCCTCGCGTGGGCGGTACCTCATCAACCTCACCCTCCGAACAGCGGTACCCCATCAACCCCAACCACACCCGAAAACGTTGACCACCTACCGCCACCCGGGACGTAGCGTTGACCACGTACCGCCACGTGGCGGCTGTCGGCGCCCTAGGCTGGTGCCATGCTCGACACGGCCGATCTGGCACGCCGCTACGCGTACCCCGATGACCTGGACCGGCCCTGGGTCCGGATGAACTTCGCCGCCTCCGTCGACGGCTCGGCCACGGCCGAGGACGGGCTGTCCGGCGCGCTCGGCGGCGACCCCGATGCCACCGTCTTCGCAGTCCTGCGCTCGCTGTGCGATGTCGTTCTCGTGGCCGCCGGGACAGCGCGGGCGGAAGGCTACGCCCCGGTCGAGGCTGACGAGGTCCACACCGAGATCAGGGCCGGGCTCGGTCTCGACCCCGTGCCCCCGATCGCCGTCGTGAGCCGCGGCCTCGACCTTCCCGAGGCCCTGGTGGCACCCGGACAGATCGTCATCACCTCGGCCGCTTCGCCTCCCGAACGCCGCGCGGAACTGGCCGAGGTGATGGAGGTCGTCGTCGCCGGCGAAGAGGCAGTCCACCTGCCGACGGCACTGACGGCCCTGCACGACCGCGACCTACGACGCGTCCTCTGCGAGGGCGGACCGTCCCTGCACGGCGCACTCGCCGCCGACGACCTCGTCGACGAGCTGTGCCTGACGATCGCTCCCCTGCTCACCGCCGGTCACGGGCCCCGCATCGCGCACTCGGACCACTTCGCCGGACGGTCGCTGTCGCTCGGCCACCTGCTGGAGGTCGACGACGTGCTGCTCACCCGCTGGCTCCGCGCCCGCGGCTGACCCCACGACCTACGGTCAATCCCGCTCCGCGTCCAGCCGTTCCGCGAATTCGTCCCAGAACGCCAGGGCCGCCTCGGTCATCGCGATACCGAGGTCCAGCGGCACGAGGCGAGGAGCAATGTCCTCGCGCCCGCCGAATCGTTTCTGGATCGCGTGGTACTCCTCCAACCGCTCGGTGTGCTGGCGGATCTGGTCCCGCGCCATCCGGCGCTTGGTCTCAAGGCTCAGCAACTCGCTGAAGAACAGCTTGAGCTCGGCGACGTCGCGGATCTGCATGGGCTCGGTGATGGGCTGATCGAGCCACTCGGCCAGGGCCTCACGGCCCTCGGCGGTGATCGAGAACGTGCGTCGTCGCCGGCCGTCGGATTCCTCCTGCACGGTCAGTAGGCCAGCCTCGACCAGGCGACGTGGCTCGGAATAGAGCTGAGCGTGCGGAAACGGCCAGAAGTAGCCGATCGAGTGTCCGGTGGCCCGCTTGAGGTCATAGGACGTGGACGGCCCGCGCAATGCGATCAAGCCCAGGACCACGAAGGAGGTGGCGCTGAGGCGTTCCCTTGACATGCCACCATCCTAGGCCTACGGTCTTGTTCACACCGTATGTTTCAGACGGTATGAACAAGATCATGAAGGATGGTGCATGAACCCCGTGAGCACGATGGCCAGGCTCGAGGATGCCCGACTCGTCACCGGCAAGGGCGCGTTCCTCGACGATCTGGATCCCTTGCCGGGCACGCTGGTGGCCGCCGTGGTCCGCAGCCCGCATGCTCACGCCTCCATCACCTCGATCGATCTGACCCGCGCACGCGCACACCCGGGTGTCGCAGCCGTGATCGGGCCCGAGGAGGTCGCCGCGGCCTTGAGCCCCTTCCCGCTCTCGCTGCGCGCACCGATGGACTACTACCCCACCGGCACCGACAAGGTGCGCTATGTCGGAGAACCGGTGGCCGTCGTGGTCGCCACCGATCGCTACACCGCCGAGGACGCCGCGGAGCTGGTGGACATCGCCTACGACCTCCACCCGGTCGTGGTCGATGCGCTCGAGGCCACCACCGCGGAGGCACCCCTGCTGCACGAGAACGCCGGCACCAATGTGGCCAGCGACCGCACCTTCGTCTTCGGCGACGTTGACGATGCCTTCGCCGGTGCCGAGCACATCGTGGAGGGCGACTACTACTTCCCTCGATACTCCTCCACTCCGATGGAGTGCTACAGCGTCGTGGCCACCTGGATCGACGATCCCGAGCGACCCGAGGTCGAGATCTGGTCCAACTTCCACGGACCCTTCTCGATGGTCCCGGTCCTGTGCGGCGCGCTCGGCGTCACCACCTCCCAACTGCGACTGCATGTCCCGGCCGACAACGGAGGCTCGTTCGGCATCAAGTCCGGGATCTATCCCTATATGGCGCTCATGGCACTCGCATCGCGCCACGCCCAGCGCCCCGTGCGGTGGTCCGAGGATCGCTCGGAGCATCTGCTGTCCAGCTCGTCGGGATCCGACCGGCACATGAAGGTGCGCGCCGCTGTCGACGCGGACGGGATCATCGAGGCCATCGACATCGACTTCGTCGAGAATGTCGGCGCCTACCTGCGGCCCCCGGAGCCCGCCACGCTCTACCGGTGCTTCGGCAACATGACCGGCGCCTATCGCATCGACACCGTGCGGCTCCGTTCACGTGCCGTCGTCACCAACAAGTGCCCCACGGGGCTGAACCGGGGATTCGGCGGGCAGCAGCTCTACTTCGCGCTGGAGCGGATCATGGACACCGCCGCGCGCACCGTGGGCATGGACCGGCTCGACTTCCGCAAGCGCAATCTGATCTATGCCGATGCCTTCCCCTATGCCACGCCGACCGGCGGCGTCTACGACTCCGGCGACTACCAGCGGGCGGTCGAACTGCTCGAGGAACGATCCGACTATCTCGCCCTTCTCGCGCGTCAGGAGGAGGCGAGGTCCCGTGGCGAGCTGGTCGGAACCGGTGTCGCCCTCATCGTCGAACCCTCGGGAACCAATATCGGCTACGTGGGCCTCGCGACACCCGCCGAGAACCGGCCCCCCGGTCGCGGGAAGTCCGGATCGACCGAGCACGTTCACCTCAGCGTCGACCCCCAAGGCATCGTCGGGATCACCCTCGGCACCGTGCCGCAGGGCCAAGGCCACGCCACCGTCGCGCGCCAGGTGGTCGCCAAGGAGCTCGACCTGCCCGAGGAGCAGGTGGTCCCCACCGTCGAGATGGACACCGCGACCACCGCGTGGACGATCACCTCGGGCAGCTACTCCTCACGGTTCTCGCCGCTGCTCACCTCGGCCCTCGTCGACGCCTCGCGCGAGATCGCCCACCGGATCAAGAAGGCCGCCGCGGTGATCCTCGGCACCACCCCCGATCTCCTGGAGCTGCACCAGGGAACCGTCCGCGTCGTCGGCGACCCCGACAAGGCCGTGTTGTTCCGACACGCGGCAGGGCTGATCCACTGGGATCCGGGCCGCCTTCCCGACGGTGAGCAGGCCACCCTCGAGGTCGATATCGCCTTCACTCCCCCGCAGGCGAAGGCGCCCTCGCGCACCGACCAGGTCAACTCCTCACTCTGCTACGGCTTCGTCGCCGATCTCGTCAGCGTCCGGATCGACCCGGAGACCCTCGACATCACCATCGAGGACGTGGTCAGCATCCACGATCCGGGGACGATCCTGAACCCGACGTTGTTCGAGGGGCAGGTGCACGGTGCGATGGTCCAGGCCTTGGGAGGCGCCATGTACGAGGAGATGGCCTACTCCGACGCCGGCCAGCCGGTGTCCACCTTCATGGACTACCTGATCCCCACAACGGCGGAGTCGATGTTCCCCCTCACGATGGCGCATATCGAGACCCCGTCACCGATGACGCGACTCGGCGCGAAGGGAGCCGGCGAGGGAGCGAGCATGAGCTTCCCGGTCGCCTTCGCCAATGCGGTCGAGGACGCCTTGCGCCACCGGGGGGTCCGGATCGACTCGCTCCCGCTCCACCCGAATGTTCTCCACGATCTGCTGCATCTCAACGACTGAAAGGACCAGCATGCCCACCACCGGAGGCACCATCCACCTCGAGCGCAGCCACGATGGCCGCGTGGCCAATCTGACGCTCGACCACGGACGGCTCAATGTCGTGACGATGGAGATGCGCGCCCTGATGGCCGAGCGTTTCGCCGAGATCGACGCCGATCGAGACATCCGCGTCGTCGTGATCCGTGGCGACGGCGAGCACTTCACCTCCGGCGGCGACATCGCCGGCTTCATGGAGGTCGCTCCCATCGATCTCACCGATCTCGGCCACGACATCACCGCGGCGTCGCGTTCTCAGAAGCCCGTGATCGCCGCGATCGACGGATACTGCTTCGGCGTCGGCCTCGAACTCGTCCTCTCCACCGATATCCGGTTGGCCACCCAACGATCGGCGTTCGCGCTGCCGGAGATGAAGCTGGGCATGATGCCCGGCTCCGGCGGCACCCAGCGGCTGTCACGACTGATCGGGTTGTCGCGCGCCAAGTACCACATCCTCACCGGCGAACGGTTCACCGCGCAGCAGGCACTCGACTGGGGTCTCGTCGCCAGCGCACCGGAGGACCGCGAAGGCCTGGAGAGCGAGGTCGAGCGCGTGGTGAACACGCTGCTGGGCTTCTCGGCGGTCTCGCTGCGCACCGCCAAGGAGGTGCTCGACCGGGGAGTCGACGGCCCCCTCGCGACCGGTGTCGAGCTGGAGCGCAAGGCCTACTCGATGCTGCGGGCCACGGAGGACTTCGCCGAGGGCGTGGCTGCCTTCGGTGAGAAGCGCACGCCGAAGTTCCAGGACCGCTGACATGAAGGCCGCCCCGTTCTCGTACGTGCGCCCGACCTCGCCGAAGGGCGTGCTCACCGAGATGTCTCTCGCCCCGGGCGAGGCGAAGATCATCGCCGGCGGACAGTCGCTGATGCCGGTGCTGGCGATGCGCCTCGGTCGCCCGCCGACACTCGTGGACATCTCACGCGTCTCGGCATGGCAGAGCATCGAGATCGGCGCACATGAGGTGCGGATCGGGGCGGCCGTGCGTCAGCGCGCCGTCGAGCGACACGGCAATCTGCGGATCCCACTGCTGTCCCGCGCATTGCCGTGGATCGGGCACCGCGAGATCCGGAGCCGCGGTACGGTGTGCGGTTCGCTCGCCCACGCCGATCCGGCCTCCGAGCTGCCCGCCGTGATGGTGACCCTGGGCGCACGACTGGGGATCACCGGTCCCGGAGGCGATCGCGAGCTGCCCGCCGACGACTTCTTCCGGGGAGCCATGACCACCGCGTTGGAACCCGGTGAGGTGTTGCGGCACGTCACCGTGCCGCGAACCCACCGCGGACAGGGTTTCGGCTTCGCCGAGATGGCACGCAGACATGGCGATTTCGCTCTCGTGGGCGTCACGACGATGGTGCAGACGGAGGGCGACCAGGTGGTGCGGGCGCTGCTCGGCGCGTTCGGCGTCGCGGACCGCCCCCGACTCCTCGACGTCACCGAGACCGTCGCCGGTCCGCTGCGGTCGGCGACCGATGCGGGCGGAGCCGCCGATGTCGCCGAGGCGCTCGCCGACGCGGCCCGCGAACTCGTGACCACCGGCGGCGACAAGCACGCCAGCGCCGGTTACCGGCGCCGCCTGGTCCGCGTACTGGGGGGCCGCGAACTCGTGGCCGCCTTCCACGACAGTCGGAAAGGAGAATCTCGATGACCCTGCTCCTCGACCAGGCGGCCTCGGTCGTCGACCGCTGGCGCCGGCGCCATGACGACCCGGCGGGCGCGGTCACCCGCTGCGAGGCCGATGAGCTGCTCCGCGTGGACCTGACCGTCAACGGTCGCCCGGCCACCGTGCACGTGGCACCGCGGGTCACCTTGGCCGACGCCCTGCGCGATCACCTCGGCCTGACGGGCACGCACCTCGGTTGCGAACACGGTGTCTGCGGCCTGTGCACCGTCATGGTCGACGGCGACGCGGCCCGATCCTGCCTGGTCCTGGCCTGCCAGGTCGACGGCGCGGAGATCGTGACGGTCGAGGGCATGGGCACACCCGCGGATCTTCATCCGCTCCAGCAGTCCTTCGGCACCCACCACGCGCTGCAGTGCGGCTTCTGCACACCGGGACAGATCATGAGCGCCTACGACCTGCTCACCTCCGAGCCCGGTATCGAGGCGGCGCAGCTTCCCGATCAGCTCTCCGGCGTACTCTGTCGCTGCACCGGCTACCGCAATATCGTCGATGCGGTCGCCGATGTCGCGGAGCAGTATCCGCAGGGTGTGCCAGGCCCCAGGAACTGCAACCATGACGAGCCCCGACTCCCACGGGCGACCTTGGGCGGCCCCGGAACACCCACCGCGCTGGAGTCGGCCGATGCGACATCCGGGCCGGCCGAGATCGCCGTGCCCTCCGGCGAGCCGACGGCGGTGGTCACGGTCGACACCCACGCCAAGGCTCCCCTCGACGCCATCTGGGGGATCGTCGAGGACACCGAGTCACTAGCGACCTGCCTGCCGGGCGCCGAGATCATCGCCGACTTCGGCGACGACCAGTACAAGGGCCGCATGCGCGTCAGCTTGGGACCCGTACGGCTCGCCTTCCTCGGCGACGTCAAGATCCTCGAGCGCGACGATGCGACACATCGCGTGAAGGTCATCGGCCAGGCCGCGGACGCCTCTTCCGGGAACGTGGCCGCCGTCGTCGACCTCACCGCGGAATCGCGGCAGGACGGCGGGACCGACCTGCACGCGGTCGCCGAGTTGCACATGGTCGGCCGCATCGCTCAATTCGGACGCGGTCTCGTCAATGACGTCAGCGCGGACATGTTCCACCAGTTCGCGGCGAATATCGACGCCGCGTCCCGCGGCGAGGCTCCCGTCGAGGCAACCCCCGCCAGCGCTCTCTCTATCGTGTTCACCCTCATTCGATCCCGGATCACGGCGCTCGTGCGCCTGGTCCTTGGAAGGAACTGATCATGGACATCGGCACGACCCTCACCTGGACGGCCGAACGTTTCCCCGACCGACTCGCGTTCGCCGGCCGGCGACGACTGACCTACCGTGAGCTGGATCAGCGGACCAACCGGATCGCGAATCTGATGACCTCCCTCGGCGTGGAGCGCGGTGATCGGGTGGGTCTCTTCCTCTCCAATAGCGAGGAGATGGCGTCGACCCACCTGGCGCTGCAGAAGCTCGGCGTCATGTCGACGCCCTACAACATCCGCCTCGGGGTGCCCGAGCTGTCGCATTGCCTCACCGACTCGGCGCCCAAGGTGGTCGTCGTGGACGCGGTGGCCGCAGAGCTTGCCCGAACCGTGCTCGCCGAGGCCACGATCCGGCCGTCCGTGCTCGCCGTCGGGCGCTGTGACATCGCCGGCAGTCTGGACTTCGAGGAGTCCGTCGCCACCGCGGACGACTCGGCCCCGGCCATCGACATCGGTCCCGATGACTACAGCGTGATGCTCTACACCAGCGGCACCACCGGGCGGCCCAAGGGCGTGCCGCGAACCCAGCTCAACGAGCACTCCGCCTCCGTCGCACATGTCGTCCAGGCCCGCTACCAGCCCGGCGAGGTCACGCTCGGCGCCATGCCGATGTACCACACGATGGGCCTGCGCTCGCTGCTGTCGATGATCGTCATCGGCGGGACCTTCGTCGTCCAGCCCGTGTTCCGTCCCGATGAGGCCGTCGACCTGATCGAGCAGGAGTCGGTGACCGCGCTGTACCTGGTGCCGACGGCCTTCTGGTCCGTGGTCAACGGTGGCGGCGACATGGAGCGCGTGGCGCGCAGCGTCCGCAAGCTGGCCTTCGCCGGAGCGCCGATGACCTCGTCCTTGTGCGAGCAGCTGGTCGAGCAGCTCCAGCCGGAGGTGTTCATCAACCACTACGGCTCCAGCGAGGTCTACACCTTCTCCATCGCCGACGACGCCGCGGCCAAGCCCGGCGCGGCGGGCCGTCCGGGCGTGTTCGGCAGGTGGCGTGTCGTCGATCCGGCGAGCGATGAGTTCCACGAGCCGCTCCCGGCGGGCCAGGAAGGCGAGATCGCGGTGGACCTGCGCTCCGACGAGGCCTTCTCCGGGTACTGGCAGCGCCCCGACGCGGATGCGAAGTCGATCCGCCACGGCTGGTACCACACCGGCGATATCGGGCGGGTCGACGAGGACGGCGACCTGTGGGTCGAGGGCCGGGTCGACGACATGATCCTCACCGGCGGCGAGAACGTGCATCCGGTCGAGGTCGAGGACATTCTCGCGCGTCATCCCGACATCGCGGAGGTCAGCGTCGTAGGCCTCCAGGACGAGAAATGGGGACAGGCCGTCACCGCCTTCATCGTTCCCACACGAGACGACGAGGATCCCGAGACCGTGGCCGCTCGCGTCAAGGACTGGGTCCGCAGCGAGGCGCCGCTCTCCCCCTACAAGCGTCCCAAGCGGGTCATCGTCATCGAGGCGATCCCCAAGTCCCCCGTGGGCAAGATCTTGCGCCGCAAGCTCGTCGCGGGCGACTACGACCTGGCAGTCACGACCGGCTCCAAGGCCGAGTCCCCCGTCACCACCTGAGGAGCGCGGGCGCCCCGGCGGGCGCCCCCAGAGCGGACGGAAGAATGGCCCCAAAGACAAAGAACACAAGGGAGAAAC
>NZ_JAERWM010000026.1:0-26425 GCF_016918125.1 Aeromicrobium sp. YIM 150415
TTCCCCCCCGGGCCCCAGGGCGGCCCCCCCGGCCACCCCGTGCGGGGCGGGGCCGCCGGGGCGCCCGCCGACAGAGCTGAGGAATCATGGCCACATCTGACAATGACCACAGGGTAGAACCGAGCGCGAGGCAGGGCCTCCTGGAACGCGGGCCCGGCTTCCGGGCGGGTCTGCGGGATCTTCCCCGCCACCTCAATCTCGCCACGATCGGCGCCGGGATCATCGCGGCCATCTTCGGCTGCACCGGACCGGCACTGATCGTCATCGGCGGAGCCAGCGCCGCCGGTCTCAGCGCCGAGATCATCGCCTCGTGGATCTTCGGGATCTACTTCTTCGGCGGGCTGATCTCCATCGTGATGGCGCTCTACTACCAGCAGCCCATCAACGGTGCCTATTCGATCCCCGGGGCGGCCCTGGTGGCCGCGGCATTGCCGAACTTCAGCTTCGCCGAGATGGTCGGGGCGTTCCTCATGGCCGGCCTGATCGTCCTGGTGATCGGCATGAGCGGCCTGGTGCGCAAACTGGCCGACTCGATCCCCTTCCCCATCGTCATGGCGATGATCGCCGGCGCGCTGATCCGCTTCGGCATCGACATCATCGACTCCGCCATCGCCGCACCGGCGGTCGTCGGAGCGGCGCTGGTCGGCTATGTGGTCCTGAGTCGCTTCCTGCCTCGTGTGCCCGGGGTACTCGGCGCGCTGGCCCTCGGTGTGCTCGTCGCGGCCATTCTCGGCGACTTCGGCACCCTGGAGGGCGGGATCGGACTCAGCACACCGGTGCTCGTCATGCCCGCCTTCGACCTCGGTGCCATGTTGGCGGTGGCCGTACCCCTCGCGCTGCTGGTCATCGGAGCCGAGAACGCGCAGGCCATGGGCGTCCTCATGGCCGAACGGTACGACCCGCCGTTCAATATGATGACCATCATCAGCGGCATCGGCGGTCTGCTCGCCCCGATCTTCGGCGGTCACAATGCCAATATCGCCGGCCCGATGACCGCGATCTGCTCCTCGGACCAGGCCGGCCAGGATCCTCGGGGTCGTTACGTCGCCACGATCGTCAACGGGGTGATCTTCGGCCTGTTCGGCATCTTCGCCGGGGTGACGGTGGCCCTCGTGACCGTCCTGCCGCCGGAGCTGATCGCCACCGTGGCCGGTCTGGCGATGATCGGCGTGCTCGTGCGGTCCTTCCAGGAGAGCTTCTCGGCGAGCCGCTTCCAGCTGGGAGCTTTCTTCGCCCTCATCATCGCCATGAGCGGCATCACGGTCTTCAACATCTCGGCGCCGTTCTGGTCGCTGATCGGCGGTGTCCTCGCATCGCTGCTGCTCGAGCCGAAGGACTTCCGCGCTCGTGAGCAGGAGACGGCCACCGCCGACTAGGATCGGTACATGTACAACGTGGTGCTGTTGATCGAACGTCAGCTGATCGAACTGGACGCGAATCAGATCGTGTCGTTGCAGGAGGGTGTCGATGACGATGTCACCTACCATCTCCTGCTGCCCATCGAGAGCTCGGCGGCGGTCCTCGGATCGTCGATGAGCGCCCTCGGCGGTGGGCAGTTCGTGCCCATGACCGAACCGGACACCATGGCGGTCGTCGATCAGGAGCTCCACCAGGCCGGCGAGGCCGAGCTCGACGAGAGCGCCCGGCTGCTGCGCGATCGCGGTCAGCAGGTGACCGCCCGCCTCACCGATCTCGACCCGATCGACGCGCTCAAGGAGCTGGTGACCGAGACCTCGGCCGATGAGGTCATCATCCTCACCGAGCCGCACCTCGTCCGCGAGTTCCTCAAGCTGGACTGGACCTCACGCGCCCGACGCTCCCTCGACGTGCCCACGCTGCACCTGCTCGAGCACCTGCCCTTCGAAGCACAGACGGAGATCTGATCCCCATGTCCGCACCCGACGCGAGCCGCGACTACGAGGTCGCGAAGTCCGACGACCAGTGGCGCGAGGAGCTCAGCGCCGCCGAGTTCCACGTGCTGCGCCAGGGCGGCACCGAGCGCCCCTTCTCCAGCTCCTATGAGACCGACCCGACGGTCGGCATCTACCGTTGCCGCGCCTGCGGGAGCGAGCTGTTCCGCAGCGAGACCAAGTTCGACGCCCACTGCGGCTGGCCCGCCTTCTACGCGCCCCTCGCCGAGGATCGTGTGGAGTACATCGAGGACCGCTCGATGGGCATGCTGCGCACCGAGGTCCGCTGCGCGAACTGCGGATCGCACCTCGGCCACGTCTTCGGCGGCGAGGGCTACGACACGCCCACCGACCAGCGCTACTGCATCAACGGCATCGCCCTGGACCTCCAGGCCGACTGACCGACATGACGTGGGGAGTGCCGGGCGGTGAGCTATCCCGCACTTCGACCGTTCGAGTGCGGGATAACCCACCGCCCAGATGAAAGCTGGCTTGAGGGGTGCGTAGCTCACCGCTCCTGGGCTCGATCCTTGGGCGGTGAGTTACGCACCCCTCATCCCGCGGGGCGGTGAGTTACGCACCCCTCGCCAGTGGGAGCGGTGCGTCTGACACCTCTCATGACCCTTGAGGGGTGCGTAGCTCACCGATCACGCAGGGGGACTCAGGGCCAGAGGTCGGTGAGCTCGGTCCAGGTGCGCTTGCGGCCGGTGTAGAAGGGCGTCTCCTCGCGCACGTGGCGACGCGCCCGGCTGGCACGGAGCTCGCGCATCAGATCGACGATGCGGTACAGCTCGTCGGCCTCGAAGGCCAGCATCCACTCGTAGTCTCCGAGCGCGAAGGACGCCACCGTGTTGGCGCGCACGTCCGGATACGGCCGCGCCTGCATGCCGTGCTCGCGCAGCATGTCCCGGCGCTCGTCCTCCGGCAGCAAGTACCACTCGTAGGACCGCACGAAGGGATACACGCAGACCCAGTCGCGCACCTCCTCCTCGGCCATGAAGGCCGGGATGTGCGAACGATTGAACTCGGCCGGCCGGTGCAGCGCCGTCTGCGACCACACCGGGACCATCCGCGAGCCGAGGGCCGTGCGCCGGAAGGAGTTGTACGCCACCTGCAGTGCTTCGGCCGTCGGCGCATGCCACCAGATCATCAGATCGGCGTCCGCACGCATGCCGCTGACGTCATAGGCGCCGCGGACGACGGCGTCATCCTCGGCGAGCCGTGCCACCAGTTCATCGACCTCCGCGGCCTCCGCCATGCGATCGCCCGAACCCAGCGGACGCTCCAGTCGGAAGACCGACCACATGGTGTAGCGGATCGTCTCGTTGATCTCCTTGGCCAGCTTCCCCTGGTTCGGCACGCTCATGCCGCCACCGCCTGAGAAAGAACAGTATAGGACGGCGTCGGCACGAGATGCCCCATTGTTCGCTCGCTCCGCTCACTCATGCCGCCACCGCCTGAGGAAGAACAGCATAGGTCCGTGTCGGCATGAGGCGCCTCATAGGTCGCTCGCTCCGCTCGCTCATATGTTCATTGTCCCTTCCGTGGTGATGGCGCGGGCAGCCTGGTGGGCGGTGGCGATCACCGCCGGGATGCCGACCCCGTGATAGGCCGCTCCGCAGACGGCGAGGCCGGGCACCGAGGCGATATCGGCCTCGATCCGCGCCACCAGCTCCTGATGGCCCACGTCGTACTGCGGAAGCCCCCCTCCCCACCGCTGAACGCGCGAGGCGGCGACGGTGCCGAGCGTGCCGACTCCGGCGAGCGCGGACTCGAGATCGGCGAGCGCGAGTGCCACGAGCTCGTCATCGGAGCGCTGCAGTGCCGTGGCGTCGCCCGCACGCCCCAGGGAGGTGCGCACGACGCTCGCTCCCTGGGCGTCGCGTGCCAGCCACGCCCACTTGTTGGTGGCGAAGGTCGCCGCTTTGATCGAGCGCCCGTCGACCGGAGGGACGAGGAAGCCCGACCCCTCGGGGAGCTCCGCGCCATCGAGCACGAACGTGACGAGCGCCATCGAGGCGTAGTCGATGCCGGCCAACGCGAAGGACGCCGCCGGTGCGATATCACCGAGCAGCCGCGACGCGGCCGGCGCCGGGACGGCCAGCACCAGTGCGTCGCACCGCTCGCGCACGGCGCGAGTCGTCGGACCGACCACGAGCGTCCAGCCCCCGTCGTTCTCTCGACGCACTCCGCGGACGGTGGAGTTCAGCCGGATGTCGAGGTCTTCGGCGAGCGCCACCGACAGACTCCCCATGCCACCGTCGAGTCCGGCGAGCACGGGCTCCGCGGGACCGGAGGCGAGCTGTTCGGCACGGCGCGCGATCGCGGCGCCGATCGGGTCGGACCCGAGGGCGCCGATCATCGGCGCCGTGGCCCGCAACGACAATCGATCGGCGTGCCCCGCGTAGACGCCCCCGAGAAGAGGCTCTACGAGCCGGTCGACGACCTCGCGTCCGGCCCGCTGGGCGACGAAGTCGGCCACCGGCACGTCATCCCCGGGCACGGGTACGTCGTGGCGCTCCACCGCCCCCTCCAGGACCCCGGACGCCTCCAGCGCCTCGAGATCCGAGGGAATCCCCATCACGGTCGGCGGCATCGGCCGCAGGGCACCACGGGTCCACAGCGTCGCGGGCGCCGGCTCGGGATGCACCAACCGGTCACCGAGGCCGAGACGCCCGACCAGCTCCAGACCCTCGGGACGACGGGCCAGCATCGACTCGGCACCCTGGTCCAGGGTCAGACCCCCGACGTCCTCGAGCCGCAGCTTGCCGCCCACACGGTCGCCGGCCTCCCAGACCACGACCTCGGCGCCCGCCTCGCGCAGCGCGTGAGCACAGGTCAGCCCTGCGATCCCCGCCCCGACGACACCGACGCGCATCAGCCGACCGGATACTCGTGCACGAAGTCGACCAGCCGCGCGAGTGCGTCCGGATCGGTGTCCGGCAGCACGCCGTGGCCCAGATTGAAGATATGACCCGGCGCGGCCTTGCCGGCCTCGATGACCCGGGCCGCACGCTCGTGCACGACCTCGGTCGGTGCGAAGACCACCGTGGGATCGAGGTTGCCCTGCACGGCGCGTTCAGGACCGATGCGCCGCGTCGCCGCGTCGAGCGGCACCCGCCAGTCGACACCGACGACATCGGCGCCCGCCTCGCCCATGGCGCCGAGCAGCTCGCCCGTGCCGACCCCGAAGTGGATGCGCGGCACGCCGAGATCGGCGACCTCCGCGAGCACCGCGGCCGAGTGGGGCTGCACGAAGGTCTGGTACTCCTCCAACGACAACGCTCCCGCCCACGAGTCGAAGAGCTGGATCGCCCGGGCCCCGTGCTGCACCTGCAGGCGCAGGAACTGCCCGCCGATCCGCGCGATGCGTCCGAGGAGCGCGTGCCACAGGTCCGGGTCGCTGTACATGAGCTGCTTGGTGCGCCGGTGATCGCGCGACGGGCCGCCCTCGATGAGATAGGAGGCCAAGGTGAAGGGGGCACCGGCGAAGCCGATGAGGGGCGTGTCCCCGAGCTCGTCGACGAGCGCCTCGACCGCGGCGGTGATGGTGCCGACATCGTCGGGCTCCAGATCGCGCAGCGCGGTGAGCTGCTCCGCCGAACGGATCGGCTCGGCGACCACGGGACCGGTCCCCGGGACGATGTCCAGATCCACCCCGATCGCCTTGAGCGGCACCACGATGTCGGAGAAGAAGATCGCGGCGTCGACTCCGTAGCGACGCACCGGCTGCATCGTGATCTCCACGACCAGATCGGTGCGGAAGCACGATTCGAGCATCGGCACCTCGGCACGGACCGCTCGATACTCCGGCAACGAGCGGCCCGCCTGACGCATGAACCACACGGGCGTGTGCGCGGGACGCTCACCCCGGCAGGCTTGCAGGAACGGACTGGCGGGCATCGAGGTGGTCACGGTATCGAGTCTGTCAGGTGTCGCCGCGTGTCGAAGACCCCAGGTCGGCCTCTTTCCACCTAGGATCACCGGTGTGGCTGCGCGAACCGAGGTCGACGGCACGCCCGCAGCATTCACGCGGGCGGTCGAGCAGATCATGCGCGTCGATGCCCGCCCGGAGCTGACCATCCATGTGATGCCTCCGCCGCAGCGCATCGCGCCCTACGCCTATGCGATCAGCGGCGATCTCGCGGTCGCCGGGGACGATGTCGCCACCGGCCGCTTCATCTGCCTGTACGATCCCGCGGGTCACGAGGCCTGGGAGGGTAGCTTCCGCTGTGTGACCTTCGCCAAGGCCGATATCGAGCCGGAGATGGCCTCGGACCCGATGCTGACCGAGGTCGGCTGGAGCTGGCTGACCGACGCACTCGACGCCGGGGGCGCCGGCTACCACGCCGCGAGCGGCAGCGTCACCGTCGTGCGCACCGACAGCTTCGGCCAGATGGCCGAGGACGGCAGCTCGGCCCAGGTCGAGGTCCGCGCCTCCTGGTCCCCCGATCCCGACACCGACGCCGGATGTCACGCACAAGCCTGGATGCACCTGCTGGCCGAGCTCGCCGGGCTTCCACCGCTGACACCGGGGGTCATCCCCCTGCGCCGTACCGCCCATGACCGACGGGGGTCTCACAGGTGACCGACGACGTCCCTGAGACCGTGGCCGAGCCCGCTCTGCCGCGACTGGGCCTGCGTGAGCCGCTCGGCCACGTGATCGACGACGATGACGAACTGGCCCGCGCCGTGGCAGAACTGTCCCTGGCCTACGGACCGGTCGCGCTCGACGCCGAGCGCGCCTCCGGCTACCGCTACTCCCAACGGGCCTACCTCGTGCAGATCCGCCGCGAGGGCGCCGGCACCTTCCTCGTCGACCCGACCGCCTTCGACGATCTGACCTCCCTCGACGAAGCCTTCGGCGATGCCGAATGGATCCTGCACGCCGCCACCCAGGACCTCCCCTGCCTCGCCGAGGTGGGACTGCGTCCCTCCGCGCTCTTCGACACCGAGCTGGCGGGGCGGCTGCTCAACCTGCCGCGGGTCGGACTCGCCGGTCTCGTCGAGCACTATCTGCAGATGAGCCTCGCCAAGGAGTTCTCCGCCGCCGACTGGTCCACGCGCCCGCTGCCCGAGCCGTGGCTGGAATACGCCGCCCTCGACGTCGAGGTCCTCGTCGAGCTGCGCGCGATGGTCGAGGCGGACCTCGAACGCACCGACAAGGCCGGCTGGGCGCAGGAGGAGTTCGAGTCGCTGCTCGCGTTCACGGGTCCTCCCGAGCGCAGCGAGCCGTGGCGCCGCACGTCGGGCCTCCACAAGGCGCGGGGCCGCCGGTCGCTCGCCATCGTCCGTTCCCTCTGGTACACCCGCGACCGCATCGCCGCGGCACGCGATGTCACCCCCGGGCGCATCCTGCCCGACTCGGCGATCCTGGAGATCGCTGCCGAGGCCCCCACCTCTCGTACGGCGCTACGCGAGACCCGAGCCATGCGCGGGCGCGGCCCCCGCCGCTTCTTCGACGACTGGCACGCCGCCGTCGAGGAGGCCCTCGCACTCGACGAGAAGGATCTGCCGACGAGTTCACAGCGCCACGACGGTCCCCCGCCGCCGCGCGCCTGGGCCGAGAAGCGGCCCGAGGCGGCCGAACGCCTCGCCCGGGCCAAGCCGGTGGTGACCGAGCTCGCCGAGCAGCACGATCTGCCGAGCGAGAACCTCATCTCCCCCGGACTCATCCGTCAACTCGCCTGGGACCCGCCCGCGCATATCGACGCCGTGTCCGTCGGCGACGCTCTCCTGGAGCAAGGAGCGCGCTCGTGGCAGGTGGGCATCGTCGCCGCGCCTGTCGCCGCCGCCATGTCCGGGAACTAGGCTGTCCGGGTGGCTCCCGGCACGCTGCCCTCTCTCGACGCCTCGTCAGGCGTCGAGATCGGCGCGGAGTCGCGGCGTTCCGATTCCGCCTTGACCAGTTGGCTAATGTCGTCCCCCTGCCGAAGGGAGGACATCGATGGCGGACTTCGATAAGCCGGCGTTGCCGGGCGTCGGTCTGTTCGAGGCGCAACCCGATGATCGCCCCGATCCCGCCGAGGTCACCGCGGCAGGGCACCGCGTGGCGCACCTCCTCGTCCGTGGCCCGCGCGACCACGAGGATGCCGATCTGGTCGAGCGAGTGCTCCACCTGGCTGATTCCGAGGGCATCGGCACGATCGCCGAGCTGTGGTCCCTCGCATCGCCCGACTCCCTCGCCGGTGCGCTCTGGCGGCTCTACGTCCTGCGCACCTGGGTGCATCGCGAACCCGTGCGGGCGGCGCACGAGTTCGCGATCGGCAAGACCTACGCGCCGGTCCAGGAGGTGCTGGCCGGGGTCGTGGAGCCGCCGAGCCCCGAAGAGGTCGTCCGGCTGGTCGACATCGTCGTGCGCGGCATCGTCGGCGAGCATCTGGACATCACCCTCGACCGTGCCGCGGCCTTCGCGCACATCGTGGGCGTGGGGCGCGGACAGTGCGAGGACGGCGACGCGCTCAGCGGGGCACGTCTGGTGGAGACCGCACGCGACCTGCGCCACGCAGCCGAACTCGAGCGCGCCGGTGCCCTGCAGTAGACGACCGCGGGCATCGCGTGCGATGGACCACGTCCGCTGCGCTTGATCATGGCCCCATGGCCGATACGCTGGTGACTGCGCCGGGTTGCGGCAAGCCCCGGGTCCCAACATAAGCCGCTACGAGCGGCCACGCGCCGTGAGGCGCTTCCCAACCCGGCGCACCATCTTCACCGACGTAGGTGGCCTCGACACGCTCCCTCGCGCTCGACCACCGAGGTGAGGGATCGGTGATCGAGTAGGCACGGCGAGCCTCCAGCGCGGCTACGCCCCTTATTGCGCCGGCTCCATGCGAGCACATGCCAATGGAGCCGTGACACGAAGGGCGTAGCCGTCACGGAGCGAGATCGCTCTGACGTGACGCAGGTGTGGCCTCGATACGCTCCGGTCGCTGAGCGACCTTCACTACTCGACCACCGAGGTGAGGGATCGGTGATCGAGTAGGCACGGCGAGCCCTGCGAGCACGTGCCGATGGAGCCGTGACACGAAGGGCGTGGCCGTCACGGAGCGAGATCACCTTTCCGTGACGCAGGTGTGGCCTCGATACGCTCCGGTCGCTGAGCGACCTTCACTACTCGACCACCGAGGGTCGAGATCACTCCGACGTGACGTGGCCTCGCTCCAGCGAGGCCTTGGGCTACTCGACCACCGAGGTGAGGGATCGGTGATCGAGTAGGCACGGCGAGCCCTGCGAGCACGTGCCAATGGAGCCGTGACACGAAGGGCGTAGCCGTCACGGAGCGAGATCACACCAACGTAAGCGTGGTCCCGATACGCTTCCTCGCACTCGACCACCGAGGAGAGATCGAGAGCCCGGCCTGCTCAGGGGGCGAAGGTGGTGTAGCTGTGCCGGGGACGGCCGATCTGGTCGAGCTCCTCGCGATCGGCATCGCTCGGTGCCCACCGACCGGCCGCCACATTGGCGGCGATCTGCTCGGGCCGGGTCGCCCCCGCGATCACACTCGCCACCTGCGGCTGTGCGGCGAGGCCGCCGATCGCGACGTCGAGCAGCGAGATCCCCCGCGCATCCGCGAAGCTCTGGAGCGCCTCGATCGTGTCCCAGTCAGCGGCGTCATAACGACGGCGCTGGTTCTCCTCGGCGAGCCGGGTGCCCTCGTCGGGCGGAGTGTCACGACGGTACTTACCGGTCAGCAGCCCGTAAGCGAGCGGGAAATAGGGCAGCAGCCCCACACCCAGCTCCGCGCAGGCGGGCGTGAGCTCCACCTCCGCCATCCGGTTGTAGAGCGAGTACTCGTTCTGCGCCGTGGCGAACGAGGCCAGATCGCGCGTCCGCGACACCCAGTGCGCGTCCACCAGCTGCCACGCCTGGAAGTTCGAGCAGCCGATCGCCCGCACCTTGCCCTCGCGGACGAGATCATCCAGCGCGCCGAGCGTCTCCTCGATCGGCGTCGACGGATCCGGGGTGTGGAGCTGGTACAGGTCGATCACGTCGGTCCCGAGTCGCCGCAGGCTCGCCTCACAGGCCCGTCGCACATACTCCGGCCGGCCCCTCGATCCGCCATCGTCGCCGTTGAGACCCTGCAGGTCCATGCCGAACTTGGTCGCCACCACCACGTCATCGCGACGGCTGCCCAGCGCCCGCCCCAGCAGCTCCTCGCTCTGGCCGAGGCCATAGACATCGGCCGTGTCGAAGAAGGTCACGCCCTGCTCGAAGCAGGCGTCGACCACCTGCCGCGTGCGCTCGGCGTCGATGCGGGCGCCGAAGGCATTGCAGCCGAGCCCCACGACGCTGACATCGATCCCACTGGTTCCCAGAATCCCTGCGGTCATGACTCCACGCTAGCGACCGACCACGCGGATCCGCCCGGTGCGCCCCCGCGCGGGCGCACCGGCCGTTAGACTCGCCGAGTGCGTCACACCCGCCCCGCCGTCTGGGGGATCATCGCGAGCTGCGCGGCGATCCTCGTGGCACTGCTGGGCGCCACCGCGCTGACCCAGTCCGGCGCACCGACCCGGAGCACCAGCGGCACCGCCGCATCCGTGGCGACCGGTGACCGGACGGCGACGACGAGCAGGGCGACACTGCCTCAGGCCACCGTCACCGACGATCACGCTCCCGCCATGACCGACCATCTGCCGTTGGCCGTGCTGACGGCGGTCGTGCTCCTCATGGTGACGACGGCATTGCTGTCGCGGGGGAACCACAGCGCCGAGGTCGCACGACGGGTACGGGCCAGGGCCGGACGAGCACCTCCGGCGTTCTGCTGAACCCGCGCCGTCCTGCCCCGCCCATCTGAAAGCTCTCCATGACCATGACCCCGTCACGCTGGCGCGCCGTCGCCGCGTTCTTCGTCGTCGTCCTCGCCGGATTCTCGGCGTGGCACTTCCCGCCGAATCTCGGCCTCGATCTGCGTGGCGGCACGCAGATCGTCCTCGAGGCCCAATCCACCGACCGCGTCGATGCCGACAGCGACGCCACCGACCGGGCCCTGGAGGTCATCCGCGGCCGTGTCGACGCCCTGGGCGTCTCCGAGCCCACCCTCGCCCGCTCCGGCGAGAACCGCATCATCGTCGAGCTCCCAGGCGTCCAAGACCCCGAGCAGGCCGCCGAGGTCATCGGTCAGACCGCCACCTTGGAGTTCCGCGAGGTCGTCTCCCCCGCCACCGAGGGCATCGAGCCGGAGGAAGGACAGACGGTTCTGCCCGACGAATCAGGCCAGGAGCTGTTGCTGAGCCCGGTCGCCTTCGACGGCAACGGCATCAGCGACGCGACCGCCGCACAGCCCGAGGGCGGCATCGGTCAGTGGGTCGTGAATGTCGACTTCAGCGGCGAGGGCCGCGGGCCATGGGGCCAGCTCGTGCAGTCCGCGTGTGCCAACACCGCCGGCGGTCAGCGTATCGCCATCGTCCTGGACGACGGCATCATCTCGGCCCCGCAGATCCAACCCAGCCTGTGCCAGTCCGGGGGCGGCAGCAGCACGAGCATCACCGGTGACTTCTCCCAGTCCGAGGCTGACGACCTCGCCGTGCTGATCAAGGGCGGCGCTCTGCCCGTCCCGGTCGACACCATCGAGCAGCGCACCATCGGCCCGACCCTCGGCGCCGCCGCGATCGACGCCTCGGTCACTGCCGCGATCATCGGCCTCGCCCTGACCGCACTGTTCATCGTCTTCGTGTATCGCCTCGTCGGCTTCATGGCCACCCTCGCGCTGGGCACCTACACACTCATCGCCTACGGCATCCTCGTGTGGCTCGGTGCCACCCTGACCCTGCCCGGGCTGGCAGGCTTCGTGCTCGCCATCGGCCTGGCGATCGACGCGAATGTCCTCGTCTACGAACGAGCGCGGGAGGAGTACGAGGAACACCCCAAGGCCGGCCTCAGTCCGGCGCTCACCACGGGCTTCAACAAGGCTTGGTCGGCGATCATCGACTCCAATATCACCACCATCCTCGCCGCGATGCTGCTGTTCTTCCTGGCGACCGGATCCGTCCGCGGCTTCGGTGTGACGCTGACGATCGGTGTCCTCGCCTCGATGATCTCCGCCCTCGTGGTGGCACGCGTCCTCGCCGAATGGGCCGTCCGGCGGCGTTTCGTGACCAAGCGTCCGCGAATCAGCGGCATCGCCGGAACCGGCCGGGTTCGCGCGTTCATCAACGAGCGTGGCCCCTTCATCGTCAAGCGCGCCGGCGTCTGGATCGTCGTCACGGCGGGCATCGCGATGGTGGCACTCGTCGGCGTCTTCGGCAAGGGGCTGAACCTCGGCGTCGACTTCACCGGCGGTCGCATCATCGAGTACTCCACGACACAGACGGTCGACGCCGAGACCGTGCGCGAAGCCGTCAGCGATGCCGGCTTCCCGAACGCAGTCGTGCAGGAGTCCTCCAGCGACGGCGGCGGTGAGAACATCACGGTCCGCACGGAGGATGTCGACGACGAGCAGGTCGGCCAGATCCGCGACGCCGTCGTCTCCGTCGGCGGGGACGTCGAACAGATCCGCGACGAACAGGTCGGCCCGAGCCTCGGCACCGAACTGCGCAACAAGGCGCTGCTCGCCTTCGCGATCGCGGTGGCCGCCCAGCTGGTCTACCTGGGCTGGCGGTTCCGCTGGACCTGGGCCCTCGCCGCGCAGATCTCCATGGCCTCCGTCGTGCTCATGGTGGTGGGCATCTTCGCCTGGTGGGGCAAGACGATCGACAGCGTCTTCCTCGCCGCGATCCTGTCGATCATCGGACTGGTGGTCAACGACACCATCGTCGTCTTCGACCGCATCCGCGAGAACACCGGCCTGAGAGCCCAGCCGAATCTGCGACAACTCGTCAACGACGCGGTGCTGCAAACCATCCCCCGTACGATCAACACCACCCTGAGCGCGTTGTTCATCCTCGGGGCGCTGGCCGCGATCGGCGGTGACTCGCTCACCGACTTCTCCTTGGCGATCATCATCGGCCTGTCCTTGGGCGTGCTGTCGACGATCTTCACGGCCACCTCACTCGCGGTGCTGTTGGAGGAGCGGTTCCCCTTCAATCCCGAGAAGGACGCGCAGAAGCGTGCCGTCGACCCGTACTCGGCGATCGACAACGGCCGGGGCGATGGAGCGGTCGTCTGATGTCCTATCCACCTCCTCCCCACCAGCCCGGTCCCGGCGGACCGGGCTGGTGGGGGCCGTCACCGGACGCACCGTACGGGCGTGAGCCCTCGACGGGCGCCCCTTACTCGGAGCGGTCCAAGATCATCGCCGGACTGCTGCAGATCCTCGTCCCGCTCGGCATCGGCCGGATGTACATGGGCGATGTGAGCCTGGGTGTGATCCAGCTCGTCGTCACCCTCGTCACCTGTGGCATCGGGGCACTGTGGCCGTTCATCGACGGCATCCTCATCCTCGTCGGCCGTCCGACCGACGAGTACGGACGGCCGCTGCGGTCCTGACCCCGGACCGGACGGACCACGAGGCTGACACAATGGTGGTATGCCCATCGCAGACCACGTCGTCGACCTCATCGGGGGCACTCCCCTGGTCCGACTCAACTCCGTCTCCCCCACCGGTGGCGCCACCATCGCCGCCAAGATCGAGTACCTGAACCCGGGCGGGAGCGCCAAGGACCGGATCGCCGTCAAGATGGTCGACGAGGCCGAGGCGAGCGGGGCGCTGCAGCCGGGTGGCACGATCGTCGAGCCCACCTCGGGCAACACCGGAGTCGGGCTCGCCCTCGTCGCGCAACAACGCGGCTATCACTGCGTGTTCGTCTGCCCCGACAAGGTGAGCGAGGACAAGCGCAATGTCCTTCGCGCATACGGCGCGGAGGTCGTCGTCTGCCCCACCGCGGTGCCACCCGAGCACCCCGACTCCTACTACTCGGTCTCCGATCGGCTGGTCCGCGAGACCGAGGGTGCCTGGAAGCCCGATCAGTACTCGAATCCGGCCGGCCCGGCCTCGCACTACGAGACCACCGGCCCGGAGATCTGGGACGACACCGACGGCCGCGTCACCCACTTCGTCGCCGGCGTCGGCACAGGCGGCACGATCACCGGCGCCGGACGCTATCTGAAGGAACAGAACCCGGCCATCAAGGTCATCGGTGCCGATCCCGTCGGCTCGGTGTACTCCGGCGGCACGGGCCGTCCCTATCTCGTGGAAGGCGTGGGCGAGGATTTCTGGCCCACGGCCTACGATCCCTCGGTGCCCGATGAGATCATCGCGGTCTCCGATGCCGATTCCTTCGAGATGACCCGCCGCCTGGCCCGCGAAGAAGGGCTGCTCGTCGGCGGCTCCTGCGGCATGGCGGTCGTCGCGGCGATCCGCGTCGCCGAGAAGGCCGGCCCCGACGACATCGTGGTCGTGCTGCTGCCCGACGGCGGCCGTGGCTACCTCACCAAGATCTTCAATGACGACTGGATGGCCTCCTACGGCTTCCTGCGCACGCCGCTGAGCGGGGAGAGCACGCAGACGTCGATCGGCGACATCCTGCGTCGCAAGTCCGGAAGCATCCCCGCCCTCGTTCACACGCATCCTTCGGAGACCGTGCGCGATGCGATCGAGATCATGCGCGAGTACGGCGTCTCCCAGATGCCCGTGGTCGGACCGGAGCCGCCGATCGTCATCGGCGAGGTTGCCGGCAGCGTGAGCGAGCGGGAGCTCGTCAGCGCCGTCTTCGAGGGTCGCGCCCAGCTGACCGATGCGGTCGCCGATCACATGGAACCCTCGCTGCCCCTCATCGGTGCCGGCGAGGACCTCACCGCGGGGCTGTCCGCCCTGAGCGAGCGGGACGCGCTGCTCGTCATCGACGAGGGCACCCCTCTCGGCGTCCTCACCCGCCTCGACCTGTTGGGAGCACACGTATGAGCGAGCACAACGAGGGAACCAACAACACCGGGCACGGCTTCGCGACCCGGGCGATCCACGCCGGCTATGAGCCGAATGCCGAGAACGGCGCCGTCAATGTGCCGATCTATGCCAGCTCGACCTTCGCCCAGGACGGGGTCGGCGGCATGCGCGGCGGGTACGAGTACGCCCGCACGGGCAATCCCACCCGTGCGGCGCTCGAGGCGAACCTCGCTTCCCTGGAGAACGGGCGATACGGGCGCGGCTTCAGCTCCGGCATGGCCGCCACCGACACCGCACTGCGCACGCTGTTGAAGCCCGGTGACCACCTGGTCATCCCCGATGACGCGTACGGCGGCACCTTCCGGTTGATCGACAAGGTCTTCACGCAGTGGGGCGTCACCTACACCCCGGTGGCCGTCAACGACGTCGACGCCGTGCGCGCCGCCATCACGACGGACACCAAGGCGGTCTGGATCGAGACGCCCACCAATCCGCTGCTCAACATCGGCGACATCTCGGCGATCGCCGAGGTCACCCGATCCGCCGGCATCCGGCTCGTGGTGGACAACACCTTCGCCTCCCCCTATCTGCAGCAGCCGCTCTCCCTGGGCGCCGATATCGTGCTGCACTCGACCACCAAGTACATCGGCGGTCACTCCGATGTCGTCGGCGGTGCCCTGGTCACCGATGACCAGGAGCTGGACTCCGGTTTCGCCTTCCTGCAGAACGGTGCCGGCGGCGTGCCGGGGCCGTTCGACGCCTATCTGACGATGCGTGGCGCCAAGACGCTCGCCTTGCGAATGGATCGGCACTGCGACAACGCCGAGGCGATCGTCGATCTGCTGCTCGGACACGCCGCAGTGAGCCAGGTGCTCTACCCCGGGCTCCCTGATCATCCGGGGCACGAGGCGGCACGGCGGCAGATGCGTCGCTACGGCGGCATGATCTCGGTCCGGCTCGCCGGTGGCCGTGCGGCGGCGCTGGACTTCTGCTCGCGGACGCGGATCTTCACGCTGGCCGAGAGCCTCGGCGGTATCGAGTCGCTCATCGAACATCCCGGGGCCATGACCCATGCCTCGACCGCCGGATCGGCGCTGGAGGTTCCCGACGACCTCGTGCGGCTGTCGGTCGGCATCGAGGACCAACGCGACCTCCTCGCCGATATCGAGCAAGCCCTGGGCTGACCCACAACGGGTTCTGTCACCCGACTCGTCCCCTAACGGGGTCCCCTCCCCTGATTCCCCCGCCCGGTCCCCCGCCCGGTGTGACGATTGTCGCGCCGAGCGGGTCGGAGTACGTTCCCTTTCAGATCACCGCACCCGGCTCGTCCCCAGACGAATCGTGCCGTTCGGCGGAGCTGAAAGGGCAGGACCATGAACACCTGGCAGAAAATCCTCGGGACCGTGGCAGCCGCCGGCTCCCTCACCTTCATCACCCTCCCAGCAGCGACGGCCGCGCCCAGTCCGGCGCCCTATGTCTGCTCCGGCGGCGCCATCGCCTCGGGCTCGTACTCGAGCCTCACGGTGAAGGGCGACTGCCGTGTGGCGGCCGACGCCGTGGTGCGGGTCTCCGGCAATGTGACGGTCCTCGCCGGCGCGGCACTGGATGCCCAGAGCGCCCCGGCCACCGTCACCGTAAAGGGCAATGTCACCGCGGCGAAGGGGTCCTTCGTCGGTCTCGGCTGCCAGTCGCCGGCGGACACGGGGAACTCCGCCCATCCGTGCGCGGAGAATCCGCAGGGCCGCTCCGATATCGCGGTCGGCGGCAATGTCACGCTCAACGCTCCCTTCGCGGTCATGCTCAACGGCATCGACGTCGACAAGAACGTCACCGTGACCGGCGGCGGCTCGCCCGTGCCCTGGACGGTCAAGAACTCCACCATCGGCGGAAACCTCACGATGACCGGCGTGACCACCGACTGGCTCGGCATCAACTTCAACACCATCGCCGGCAATGTCACCCTGACGGGTCTGACCTTCACGGGCACCGACGACGCCTCCGGCAGCGGAGCCAACGACCTCTTCGTGGTGCGCAACCGGATCGACCGGAACCTCACCTGTGTCGGCGTGAAGCCCGGCGTTTTCGGGTACGGCAATCAGATCGGCCGCAACGCCGTCGGCCAGTGCGCGCCGCTGGCGCAGTGACTCCCCGACTCTCTACTCCAGGCGTCGGGAGACGTCGGGGACCAGGAGGTCGAAGCGGCTCGGCTCGCAGGTGAGCACGATGATCTGCACCTGACCCTCGCGCGCGACCTGACGCAGCATCGCCAGCACGCGCTGGCGGCGCAGCGGATCGGCATAGCCGAGGATGTCATCGAGGATCACCGGCGCACCGTCGCCGCCCACCAGCCGGGCCGTGGCGACCCGTCCGAGGACGCCGAGCTGTTCCTTGGCACCCCCGGACAGAGAGACGAAGGGGACCGTCCGGCCGTCGAGGGTGCGGGTCAGGATGCTCAGATCCTCGCCGATCTCGACATCGAAGCCGGAGCCGAAGACGGTCCGCCCGAGCTCGGCGATGGCAGTGCGGAAAGGTCCGACATAGCGGCGGCGTGCGCGGTGGGCGTGATCGGTCAAGGTCTGCTGCAGGCGACGCGCGGCGCGAGCACGGGTGTCGACCGATATCCAGCGCCGACGCAGATCGGCGACTGCCTCGGCGGCGCGGTTGGCTGCGTCCTGCAGACCTTCGCCGCCACGGACCTCCAGGGTGGCCTCCACGGCGATGATCTCATTGTCCAGCTCGCGTAGTCGACGCTCGGCGGTCTCCAGGGCGTCGGTGCGGGCATCGACCTCGGAGGCGAGTTCGTCGGCGCCGCGCTCACTGAGCACGCCCTCGACCCGTGCTACCGCGGCGATCGCCCGGGTCGAGGCCTCTCGAGCCTCCTCGACCGCGGCAGCGACGGTCGCGTCATCGGCCTGGGCGCGGTCGGCGGCCAAAGCGGCGACGGCACGTTCGGCGCGGGCGCACACGTGCTCGGCAGCGGTGCCGGCGCGCGCCCGCCGCTCGCGCAGCTGCTGACCGACTTCGAAGGCTCGGCGGCGCTCGGCCCGCGACTCCTCGGCCGCGTTCACCACGCGCTGATAGGCGTCTGCGGCGGTCCGGTGCCGCTGGGCCGCGGTCTCCGGGTCGGGTGGCTCACCCGCGCCGACGCGTTCCCTGCAGTGCTCGACCCGCTCCTCCAGCTGGGCCAGCGATTCGTCCTCACCGAGCGCCCGCCGCAGCTCGGCCGTACTGTCGGCCAGGATCCGCTCCTGCTCCGAGCGCAGCCGTGCGAGGGTCCGCGCCTCCTCCAGGTCGGCGACCCCCAGAGCCTCACAGGCACGGTGGTACTCACGGCGCAGACGATCACCCTCGGCGACCTCGTCGGCCAGCGGCGCAGGCGGGCTGATCGTGACCCGTGCGGCGCCCGGCACCTCGACGACTACCGGCCGGACCACAGGATGCTCGTGGACCTCGCTCTCCTGCCCGTCGAGCAGCACGGGCTGATCGCCCAATCGCTCGAGGGTCACCGTCGGAGCAGCGGCGGCGCTGCGAGCGGCCGCCGTCTGCCAGCGCAGGTGGTCGTCCTGGAGGCGCTGGACGGCCTCCTCGTCGACCGCATTGTCGCGGAGAGCAGCGCGGGCTTCCTCCCGAGCCGTGTGCGCCGCGCGCGCCTCGCCGAGACGCCGCAACGCCTGCTCCAGCTCCCGCTGGGCGCGAGCACGCTCCTGCTCGACCGTCGCTCGATCGAGTTCCGCCCTGGCGGCGTCGATGGCGGTGTCTGGGTCCTCCGGCCCCGCCTGTGCCTCGTGCTCCTCCACCGCGGTCGCGGCCTCGGCCTGTTCGAGCTCGGCCTCGCGGCGGGCTCGATCGGCCTCGTCGAGCTCGGCGACGAGCTGCGCCCGGCGCTCGGCGGCCTCCTGCCGGATGGCCAGTGTCTGGCCGGCCCCCTCGGCGATGCGCTGAGCCTCCTGCAGCTCCTGGCGCAGCTGGTCCAGCTCGGCACACCGCTCGGTGAGCGTGGTGACCTCCTTACGCTGCGTGACGATGGAGCCGGTCAGCTCCTCGCGGCGCAGAACGAGACGCTCATGGCTCTCGGCGAGGCGGGCGATGTCGGCGAGGGCGCCCTCCGCCTCGCTCGCCCGGGCCTCGGCCTCGGCCAGCTCCCCGGCCAGCCTGGCGTGCTCGCCCGTCGGCCGGCCGGTCGGGGTGTAGTAGGTCAGGTACTCGGCCTCGACTCGTTGCATCAGCTCATCGTGGCCGCCCACGGCATCCTCGCCGCCGATGGACGCCAAGGCGCTGTGCAGGGGCACCAGCGCGGCGAGCACCGGTTGCGCGAGCGGCTCCCCCTGGGTCGCCTGCAGCGCCGACCACAGCGCGAGGTCGGTGGTCTCGGCGAAGATCGCCGTGGCGCGATCGTGGGCGGCATCGCCGGTGAGGCTCTCAGCCACGGGCGCATGCACGGTCAGCTGCGTGGTGCCCTTCCGGGCGAAGGTCTTGGCGTACGTGAGGTGGTAGGGCCCGGTGCGCAACTCGATCTCGACGGAAGGATCGGCCTGGACGTGGGTGGGCCGTACGGCGCGCACCTCAGCGGCCTGCGAGGAGGCCTTGAAATCGCGGACGAGTCGTAGGGCGTCCACGATCGAGGACTTGCCGGTCTCGTTGGGGCCCTCGATGAGGGTGATCCCTTGCTCGGCGAAGTCGACGTCCAAGGGCCCGTCGATGCCGGCGAAGTGCTCGAGCCGCATGCGGAGCAGCCTCATCGGCTCACCTCCGCGGCACCGGTGAGCCGGTAGAGGAGTCCGAGGGCGTCCGCCGCCTCCTCGGCCTCCGGGCCGCTCAGCTCCTCGGTGAGCTCGGCCACGGCTTCCGCGGCGAAGCCCGTGAGCCCCAGCTCAGCGAAATCGGCCGCCTCGCCACGAACGGCCACTTCGCTGCGCCGCTGCCAGACGAAGATGTGGGCGAATCGGTCGGCCGCACGCTCCAGCAGATCGTCCAGTCTCGCGCGCTGCGGGATCGTCAACGTGCCGGTCAGCGTCAACCGCACGACGGTGAGGTGCTTGTCCGGCACGCGGTCCAGGTCGCGCTCCAGGTCGTCGAGGTCAGCATCGCCGTTCAGCGGCGCCCCGTGGGTGAGGAAGGTCCACCGGCCGACCCGTACCGGCGCGACCTCGACACCGCCGGTGCGCTCGTCCAGATCCACCACCAGCACCTGGCCCGGGTCCGTCTCGCGATGCCGCGTCACCTCCGGGGCCCCGGGATACCAGAGACGATCGCCGGCCTCGGTGGTGGAGTGGCGGTCTCCCAGGATGGCGACATCGATGCGGCGGTCGGCCAGCGCTCCTGTCAGGGTCGAGAGATCGATCGCGGCCGGGTCGTCCCGGTCGATGCCGAGCAGACCCCCGTGACCGACGAGCACCCGGCGACGGCCGGAGGACTCGGGGAGATCGGCGAGCACGTCGGCGACCAGGTCGGTGAGCGGTCGCTTGCCGAACCACGGCGCCGCCACCAGCTCCACCTCCGAGGTCACCGGATAGACTCCGGGCGCGTCCAGCACCTGGACACCGTCGGGGACCGCTCCGGTGAACTCCGCGGAGCGATAGATCGAGGCGGCGTCGAGGCAGTCGTGGTTGCCGGGCAGGAGGTAGACCGGCACCGACCAGTCGGCGAGGGCGTCGAAGGCCCGCGCCACCACCGAACGGTGCAGCTGATTGGAGTCGAAGACATCCCCGGCCACCACGACGAAATCCGCCTGCTGCTCCGCCGCGACCTCGCCGATGCGCCGCACTACGTCGATCCGGGCCTGCGCGAACCGCGCGCGGGCCTCATCGGGCAGGAACGATCCGGGCATGCCGAGCTGCCAGTCGGCAGTGGCCACGAATCGCATGTCTCGACGATAACGAGCATCGCCGACAGAACTCGGCCGACACCACGAGGGCGCCCCGGGAGTGTCATCGGCGTCACTTAGCTCCAGCGGTACCGCTCGGTAGCATCGAGAGCATGCCTCGCACAGGACCCCTTGCCGATCTCTCCGGTCTGCAGCTCGTGGCCGGTGCGCTCGCCGCGATGACGTCCGCCTGGATGGCCTCCTGGCTCGGAGTCGCCGGGACGCTCATCGGCGCCGCGGTCGGCAGCATCGTCGCCGGTATCGCCACCGCGCTCTACCGTTCGAGCCTGGAGCGCGGTGTCCAGCGCAGTAAGACGCTGCTGACCGAACAGGGCAGCGTGGTCGAGAGCGCGAGCGATGACTCGGCCGCGGGCGAGCACGGCAGCGAGGTCGTGACCGCACAGACGGACTCGGTCTCCTGGAAGGAGCGGCTGCAGCGCCTCAACTGGCGCTCGATCGCCCTCGCCAGCGGAGCGGCGCTGCTCGCCGCCGTCGTCATCATCGGTGTCTACGAGGTGTCCACGGGCAAGTCCTACGGCAATTCCTCGAATCCCACCATCGTGCCGGTCAGCTCCTCCGGCGGTGGTGGCGAGCGCACCCCGGAGCCGGGACAGGACGACACGGATCCGTCCGCGGATCCGACGTCCACCGCGCCCACCGAGAGCGCTCCGACGACGCAGGCTCCGTCCGCCACCGCACCGACGACCGCGGCTCCCACCACCGAGGCCCCCACGCAGCCGGCACAGCCCAATGAGGGCGGGGAATCAGCGCCCGCCGAATGACGTTGGGACCGGTGCGACCGAAGGAGGCGCTGTGACCATCTACATGAAGCCCACGTTGACCGACGACATGATCGCGGCGATGGACCTTCTCGAGGCCTTCCGGCTGGCCGAGGAACTGCTCGACTCGCGCTTCCCGCGCGAGGCGGGGCGAGTGCTCGTGCCTGTGCTGGAGGCGGAGCCCGGCAATGCGGCCGCATGGGAGCTGTACGGACGCGCCCAGTTCGCCGCCGCCCTGCTCAAGCCGGCCGAGGACGCCTTCCGGCGCCTCGTCGAGCTGGAGCCGACGAGCGCGTGGGCGCAGACGGCCCTCGGCCTGACCCTCGACCGCCAGAGCCGCCATCGCGAGGGGGCCGTGCATCACCGCATGGCGGCGGCGATGGGGGCCAGCGACCGCGACGCGACCCGCGTCGAGCTCGTCGATCGTCCGAGCGACTGAGTCCGTGCCCGATCCGGTGTGGATCGGCGCGGCGGTCGCTGTGCTGGCCGTCCTCGTGCCACCGGCGTGGCGGATGACACGTCACGTCGTCACGTTGGTGCACGAGGCCGGCCACGCCGCGGTGGCCCTGGCTACCGGACGTAAGGTCCGTGCGATCAGGCTCCATCGCGACACCTCCGGCATCACCGAGTCGATCGGTCGCCCCCACGGGCCGGGCATGATCGTGACGGCCTTCGCCGGCTACACCGCTCCACCGCTGATCGGCGTGTCGATGATGCTGCTGGTCCTCGCCGAGCGCGAGGTGTGGGCCTGGTGGGCCGTCCTGGGTGTGCTGGCCGCGATGGTGCTGGTCATCCGGAACTGGTTCGGGCTCCTCGTGCTGCTGGTCTGCGGAGGCGGCATTTGGCTGTTGCAGACCCGCGTCGACGACCCGGAGTGGGCTCGCCTCGCGGGCTACGCGGTGGCCTGGTTCCTCGTGCTCGGCGGTCTGCGCGCCACGATCGAGCTGGCCGTGAGCCGGCGGCGTGGACGCGATGTGTCCAGTGATGCCGCCGTACTGGCCCGGCTGACCGTTCTGCCGTCGGTCGTCTGGAACGCGCTGTTCATCGTGGTGGCCGCGGTCTGCGGCTACATCTGCTGGCTCGGCGCCCTCGGCGGCGCCGGACGGCCCTGGTGACCCGCCAGCGCTCGCCGCTCCACCACTCACCGCCCCATGCCCCTGGCCCGCGAGTGGCGCAGATTCGCCCTCGAAACGCGAGATCCAGGGCGCATATGCACCACTCGCGAACGGGATCGCACCACTCGGCGCGACGGGGACGGCCAGGGATCCGCGCATCGGCTGGCAGAATGAGCCGGTGTTCAGCATCGACCACCGCATCGAGGACGCCCCGGGCCGTTCGGGCATCATCACCACCCCGCACGGCCGGATCCGCACACCCGCGTTCATCCCCGTCGGCACCCGCGCGACCGTCAAGTCGGTGCTCCCCGAGACCATGGCCGAGCTGGGCGCGCAGGCGCTGCTCGCCAATGCCTACCATCTCTACCTCCAGCCCGGCGCCGATATCGTCGACGAGGCCGGCGGGCTCGGGCGGTTCATGAACTGGCCCGGGCCGACCTTCACCGACTCGGGAGGCTTCCAGGTGATGAGCCTGGGCGTCGGCTTCAAGAAGACCCTGTCGATGGACAGCACCCGCGTGGAGCGCGACGACGTGATCGCCAAGGGCAAGGAGCGCCTCGCCCACGTCGACGAGGACGGCGTGACCTTCAAGAGCCACTTGGACGGCTCCCGGCACCGGTTCACCCCCGAGATCTCGATGCGCATCCAGCACCAGCTCGGCGCGGACATCATCTTCGCCTTCGACGAGCTGACGACGCTCATGAACACCCGCGGCTATCAGGAAGAGGCGCTCGCGCGAACCCAGGCGTGGGCCGAGCGGTGCGTCGCCGAGCACGAACGCCTCACCCGCGAACGCGCCGACAAGCCCTATCAGGCGCTCTTCGGGGTCGTCCAGGGCGCGCAGTACGAGGATCTGCGCCGCAAGGCCGCCCGTGACCTGGCCGGCCTGCCCTTCGACGGCTTCGGCATCGGCGGTGCGATCGAGAAGGAGAATCTCGGCACGATCTGCCGCTGGGTCGTCGACGAGCTGCCCGAGGACAAGCCTCGCCACCTGCTCGGCATCGGCGAGCCCGACGACTTCTTCGAGGGGATCGAGAACGGCGCGGACACCTTCGACTGCGTCACGCCGTCACGTGTCGCCCGCTCCTCGCGGGTCTACACCCGCCGTGGTCGCTACAACCTCAATGTGGCCGCCTCCCGCCGCGACTTCTCCCCCATCGACGATGCCTGCGACTGCTACACCTGCGCGCACTACACCAAGGCGTACCTGCACCACCTCTTCAAGACCAATGAGATGCTCAGCGCGACCCTGTGCACGATCCACAACGAGCGCTTCATGGTCAAGCTCGTCGACGACATCCGCGCCTCGATCGACGACGGCAGCTATCACGACTTCAAGGCCGACACCCTCGGCCGCTTCTACGGGCCGTGAGAGGATCGAGTCCATCATGAGCGAGCGCAGCGAGCGAATCATCAGGTACGTCATGCCGATGCCTGCCCATCGTCGGTCTTCCCGGCAGGCGGCGGCATGACCCCGCAGGCAACCTCGCCACAACCTGCCGTGCGCTTCGCCTCGCGCGGTTCCTCCTATTTCGACATCGCGATCGCCATGTTCTGCGTGGTGCTCGTGGTCTCGAATATCGCCGCCACGAAGGGCATCGAGATCGGCTCGGGCGAGTTCTCGATCGGCGCCGTCCAGCTGTGGCCCATCGTCACCGACGGCGGCGCGATCCTATTCCCGGTCGCGTACATCCTCGGCGACGTCATCAGCGAGGTCTACGGCTTCAAGGCCGCCCGCCGGGCGATCATCGTCGGTTTCGCGATGGCGATCCTCACGGCCGTGACCTTCTGGCTCGTCCAACACGCGCCCGCCGCCTCCTTCTATGAGAACCAGGCAGCCTTCGAGGCAGTCGCCGGACCGGTCGGACAGATCGTCGTCGCGAGCCTCGCCGGGTACCTCGTCGGTCAGTTCCTCAACGCCTGGGTGCTCGTGAAGTTGAAGCAGCGCACCGCCGAGCGCGGGCTCGTCGCCCGCCTGATCGCCTCGACGGGAGTCGGCGAGACCGCCGATACCCTGATCTTCTGCGCCATCGCCGCCACCGCCATCGGCATCACCTCCTTCGGCGTCTTCCTCAACTACTTCATCGTCGGCGTGGTCTTCAAGGTGCTGGTCGAGATCATCGTGCTGCCCCTCACGCTGACCGTGATCGGCCAACTGAAGCGCCGCGAGCCGACCTACTGAACCGGCGGGCGGTGAGACAACGTCCATCCGATCGGAGATACGGACGCCTCCTCACCGCCGCGAGCGCGGAACGGACGCCTCCTCACCGCCCACGCGGGGGCTGGCGGCGGATGGGAGAATGAGGCCATGACGCTGCCCGCCTCCACCGATGTGCTCGTCGTCGGCGCCGGACCGGCCGGGTCCGCGGCGGCGGCCTGGGCCGCGCGCCTGGGACTCGATGTCGTGCTCGCCGACGCCGCCAGCTTCCCCCGCGACAAGACCTGCGGTGACGGCCTGACGCCTCGCGCGATCGCCGAGCTCGACCGGCTGGGTCTCGGCGACTGGGTCCGCGGGCACACCGTCAACCGGGGCCTGCGCGCCAACGGCTTCGGTCAGCAGCTCCTCCTCCCGTGGCCGGGAGGCTCGCTGCCCGACCACGGGTCCGCCGTCCCACGCACCGAGCTGGACGATCGCATCTTCCGTGCCGCGGTGGACGCAGGTGCCCGCCCCCTGGAGAACGCCCGCGCGGTGGATGTGACCTGGTCGGCCGGCGCGGTCGACGGCGTCGTCTTCCGGGTCGGTCCGGACAAGACCGAGCACACCGTGGCCTGCCGTCGTGTCATCGTCGCCGACGGCGTGCGCTCACCGCTCGGCCGCGTCCTCGGCCGGGAGTGGCACCGGGAGACGGCCTATGGCATCGCCGGACGCAGCTACGTCAAGTCCGGTCACTCCGACGACCCCTGGATCTCCTCGCATCTCGAGCTGCGCGGCGAGGACCACGAACTCCTTCCCGGTTACGGGTGGATCTTCCCGTTGGGCGACGGCGAGGTGAATCTCGGTGTCGGAGCGCTCGCGACGTCCAAGCGTCCGGCGAGTCTGCAGATCCGCCCGTTGATGGAGTACTACGCGGGGCTCCGTCGCCAGGAATGGGATCTCGGCGCCGAGCTACGGCTGCCGACCTCGGCGCTGCTGCCGATGGGCGGCGCGGTCTCAGGGGTCGCCGGACCGAACTGGATGCTCGTCGGCGACGCGGCCGGCTGCGTCAACCCCCTCAACGGCGAGGGCATCGACTACGGCCTGGAGACCGGCCGCGAGGCCGCCGAGATACTCGTCCTCGGCGATGACCCGCACACCACGTGGCCGGCTCTGCTCACCTCGCGCTACGGCGAGGCGTTCTCCATCGCCCGGAGGCTCGCCGGACTCATCACGGTGCCCGGGCTGCTGCCCGCACTCGGACCGATCGGCATGCGCAGTCACGTGCTCATGACGATCGCGCTGCGCGTCATGGGCAACCTGGTCACCGAGGACGACCGGGACGCCGTCGCGCGGATCTGGCGCTGGGCCGGCCGCCGCTCGGTCGCCCTGGACACACGACCGCCCTTCACCGGCTGACGACGCAGCTGGTTCTTTCGTGGGCTGAGGCGCGTCCCGCACGTGAGCGGTGAGATAGACACCTCTCGGCCGTGATGGACGGTGACCTAGGCACCTCTCGACGCCGGCGGTCTCAATCGGTCGAAGCAACATCTTTGATGAGGAGTTGTTGTGAGGCATTCGGTGCAGACGCGTCGGCGGTTCTATGAGTTGGTGTGTTTAGAGGGTTATGGTCTGTCGTCTGCGGCGTTTGCGGTTGGGGCGGGGATGGGGTCTTCGACGAGGTGGTGGCGGCAGGCTTTCGGTATGGATATCGAGGTCAGCAAGGGTGTTCATGGGGGACCACGGATCGGTGTTGCGCGTGATGTCGATGTCAGTGATGGGCGGGTCCGGTCGCGGCGGG
>NZ_JAERWM010000027.1:0-75996 GCF_016918125.1 Aeromicrobium sp. YIM 150415
AATACGCCTTCGCATCGGAGTCGTCGAGGTGATAGGCGACCTCACGCGCGGTCAGCAGGATGTTGAGCGGCACCACCGTGGCACCAGCCTTCAGAATGCCGAAATACACGATCGTGAAGTACGGCAGATTCGGGATCGAGATCGCGACCTTGTCACCCGGCTCAATACCGCGCGACACCAACAGATTCGCGACCTGATTCGCCGCGCCGTCGACCTGCGCATACGTCAAACGCGTATCGCCGAAAACGATCGCAACACGGTCAGGATACTTCGCGGTGGTCTCATCGAGCAGGCTGGCGAGGTTGGACATGAGGAGCCTTTCCGTCACAGAGCGATGGGGAGTGCGGGAACGGGTGCAGTGAGCTCGGCGATGAGCACCGACACGTCCGACAGCGAGTCGAGACCGAGCACCAGGTCCTCGATACGCGCCCACCGGTCGACGATGTCGATGGAGGCAGCGAGGCGGCGAGCCTTGGCGACCACGTCGGCATTCGACAACGGACGCGTCGGACCGCCGAGCGGGCCGGCCACCTCGATCTCGACGGACTCGCCCGAGCGCAACGCGATGACCATCCGCGTGCGGAAACGATCCTCGGGACCGTCGAACGCCGGGCAGTGATGGACGTCCACGCGATCGAGGAGGCTCCAGACATCGTCGGCACCAACCCGGTCATGCGTGAACTGCTCGGCGAGCACCTGGCCGTCGAGAAGCGCGACGCAGACGGCATAGCCGATGTTCATCTGGGCGCCGATCGTCTCCAACGGCCGCTCGGGACGCCACCAGCCGTGGTGGTACGCCGCGTGCGAGACCTCGACGGAGATGGACTCGACATCGCCGCCCGCGATCCCCCGAGAACGAGCTTCCAGGGCGCAGTCGATGGGCGCGTGCGTGGCGGCCATGGCCGCATACGCCTTCACGCCCGTGTCCAGGAGCGCCCACTCACCGCCGAGAGCATCGACGATCAGGTCGGCCCGCGGATCGTGGCCTTCACCGAAGGTGGCGAGGAATCCGCCGTATTCGCGCTCGTACACGCGCTTGATGCCCGTGTAGCCGGCCTCGGCGAGCGCCGCGGCGTACAGGCCGTTGCGGGAGGAGAATCCGTGGTGCATGCGCTTGGACATCGCCTCGTACTGCGCCGCCATCAACCCGGCGGACTGTGTGCCGGCGAGGCCGAGAGCGTCCTCGATCCTCGCTGGATCGAGCCGACGCAGGCGCGCCGAGGTCGCAGCGCTCGCATGCGTGCCGAAGACCGCGCCCGAGTGCCACCCCCGGGACAACATCTCGGCACCGTGCAGAGCCAGCCCCACGCGCGGCCCCACCTCGTACCCCGCGATGAGAGCGGTGAGCGTCTCCTTCCCCGACACGGTCCGGCCGAGCGCCGAGATCGTGCTGAGCGCGCTCGGCACCACCAGGGAGTTGCTGTGCAGCGGTGCACGGACGTGATAGTCGTCCAGCTCGAAGCCTTGGATGAAGGTCCCGTTGAGCAGGCACGCCGCCGGACCCGAGGTGGTCAGACCCCACCCGATGACGGGGACGTCACCTTTCCCCTCGAGCGCCACGACCGCATCGACCGCGCGCTCGGACCAGGGCAGCCGGGCACCGACCAGCGCACAGATCAATCCGTCCAGGACGAGGTGGCGGGCACGCTCACGGACAGGCTGGGGCACGTCATCGTGCTGGAGCCCGGCCACCCAGGTAGCCAACCGACCGGTGACCCCGGCGGCATCGGTCGGCTGTTCTGCGGGCGAGTAGGTCGTCATGGCGTCACCTCGTAACGTCGGCGGATACGCAGCTCCAGCTGCTGTAGCGCGAGAGTGGGAACCAGGGCGAGCACCCCGATGAGAAGGACCTGGCCCATGATGTTCTCCACGCGGGCCAGCGACAGGTTGCGCAGCAGCTCATAGCCCAGACCGGAGGATCCGGAGAACATCTCGGCCAGCAGCAGCCCGATCAGGGTCAGCCCGAAGCACAATCGCATGCCGGCCGCGAGCGACGGCAGGACACTCGGCACCACGATGCGTCGGATCAGCGACCACCGCGACATGCCCAGGCTCGCGGACATCTTCAGGTGGAGCCGGCTGACCCCGGCGGTCGCCTCGACCATGATCAGGAACATCGGCAGGACGCCGGAGACGAAGGCGAAGGACCCGCGGCTCATATCGCCGATACCCAGGAAGAGCAGGAAGATCGGGTAGAGCACGATCTTCGGGATGCTGTTGAGCGCGTAGACCAGAGGCAGCGCGGCACCGGACCAGAAGGCGCTGAGGCCCAGCATCATCCCGGCGACCGACCCGATGACGACGGCCGCCCCGTAGGACAGGAGCAGTACCCGGGCCGTGTCGACGACGCTCCCGAGGAATCGCGAGCTCGACAGATCGGACCACAGACTCTCCAGCGCCTCGGCCGGGCTGGGGTACACCGCACTGTCCGCCAGCGCCGACGAGACCGCCCAGGCGATCACGATGAGTCCGGCGAGGACGAGGGGCGGGACCCAGGCAGGAGACCCGGGGCGCCGGTCGGCGCTGGCGCCCCGGCGGCTCTCACGTGCGCTACGGGCGTTCATCGGCGCCTCCAGTCGAACGAGCTCAGGGCGGCGCTCAGTGCGAGATTCGCCAGGAGGGCGAAGACGCTCACGAAGACGATGCCCGCGTACATGTCGACGGTGTTGAAGTTGTTGTAGGCCCGGTTGACGACCTGACCCAGCCCGGTCGTGGCCAGGATGAACTCCGTGGCGAGGACGGCGATGATGGCATAGCCGAGACCGAGCTTGAGGCCCGCCAGGATGTCGGGCAGTGCCGATGGCAGGAGGATCTTGCGCAGCTGCTGAGCCGGCGTCATCTCCAGCGATCGCGCGAGTTTGGTGACGATCGGGGGCGTGGACTCGAACCCGACCAGGGAGTTGGAGATGACGATCACCACGCTGAAGAGCGTCGCCAGCAGGATGATCGGCACCATCCCCGTCCCGAACATCACGACCATAACGGGGTAGAGCGCGAAGATCGGCAGCGCGTAGAACACGTTCACATAGGGCTTCATCGCCCGGTGGATCCATCGATAGCGCGACATCGCATAGGCGACGCCCACGCCCACGAGGGCCGAGGCCACGAAGCTCACGCAGATCAGGAGCGCGCTACGGAGCAGGGCGTCGACGACGAAGTCACGGTCGCCGAGCAGCTCGATGGATCGCGTCGCCATCTCGCTCACGGGGATGAGATCGAGGCGGGACACCGCGCCGGATCGAGCGTAGAGCTCCAGCGACGCCACCATCACGACGAGGAGCACGAGCGTCCACGCCCGAGCGGGCAGTCCCGCCACCCGTGCCGGCGTGGGGCGCACATAGGCGGGGACGACCGAACGCGCCGTCACCGCTCGCTCCGCATCGCGACTTCGGCCTCACTGCGGATCTGCGCCCAGATCCGCTCCTGCGCCTCGGTCGCCGACTGTTCCGACAGCGCCACGTGGGACCTCGGGCGAGGCAGGTCGATCGGCACCTCGTCGATGAAGGTGCCCGGCCTGCGGCCCATCACCAGGACACGATCCGACAACAGCACGGCCTCCTGGATGCTGTGCGTGATGAACAGGACGCCGCAGCCGATCGTGTCGACCACACGGAGCAGCTCCTCTGCCATCAGCATGCGGGTCTGCTCGTCGAGAGCACCGAACGGCTCGTCGGCCAGGATCAGGTCCGGCTCCGTCGACATCGCGCGCGCCATGGCCACGCGTTGCCGCATGCCGCCGGACAGCTGCGCGGGATAGTGGTCCTCGAAGCCGGCCAGGCCGACGATCTGGACGAGCTCGCGCGCCGTGTCGCGGCGTTCCTTGCGTCCGATCCCTCGCACCTCGAGCGCGAAGGCGACATTGTCGAGGACGGTCCGCCACGGAAGCGTTGCCGACTCCTGGAACACGATCGCGGTCCGCCGACGGGGGCCGTCCACCGGGGCGCCGTCGATCTCGACCGTGCCCGAAGCAGGATCCTGTAACGCGCCGACGATCTCCAGCAAAGTGGACTTCCCGCATCCGCTGGGACCGACGATCGAGACGAACTCTCCTCGTTCGATCCGCAGATCGACCGGGCCGAGGGCGTGGACCGGACCGAAGTGCTGTTCGACCTGGGTCGCCCACACGATGGGCGTCGTAGTGCTGCTCATGGGCACGTCCTCCTGGACGGTCTGGGTACTCATCGGCGAGTCACCCGCACTCGGAGGGCAGGGTGTCCGAGACACCGGCGGGCAGGAAGTCGTCCTGGAACAGATCGCAGAACTCGAGCTCCTCGGAATCCATCGCGATGCGCTGGGCCTCCACCGCCTGTTCGATGGCCTCGGCATCGAACCCGGCTCCCCAGTTGTCGTAGTCGAGCGCATGGTCGACGATCGCCTTCGCCGCGGCAGGATCGATCTCGATGTACTCGGCGTACAGATCGGCGGCCTCCTGGGGATTCTCGCGGATGAACTCGACGGCCTCGGCATACCCGGCCACCACGGCCTCGACCGTCTCCGGGTTCTGCTCCGCGAACTCGGGTGTCGTGGCGATGACGCTCTGCTGGAACTTCTCGAGGTAGTCGGCGCTGGAGACCACCACACGGAACTTGTCGCTCTTGGCGACGACCGACGGCGGCACCACCGCGACATCGACGTCACCGGCCTCCAGCAGCGCGACCCCCTCGCCGACGCCACCCGATGAGGTGCGCTCGACGGTCTTCTCGACCCCGGCGACCTGCGGGAGCATGAAGGTGAGCGCCTGCGTCACCGACTGGGGATTGGTGTAAGCCCAGGTGCCGATGTCCTCGATGGAATTAACCTCGGCGTTCGCATCGAGGGCATAGAAGTCGAGCCCGTAGACACTCTGTGTGGCACCGCCGACCACTGTCAGGGGCGCCCCGGCCTCGCTGGACTCCAGCACGGAGGTGAACCCGACGTCGGCGATCGGCAGATCGCCGCTGAGCATGTTGCGGACCGTCGTGCCGCCACCCTTGCCGGGCACGATATCGCCGATCGTCACGCCGCGGTCCTCGAAGAATCCTTGGTCCTTGCCGACCAGCCACGGGATCGAATACGGCTCGGAGGCATTGCTGACGGCGATGTCGAATGAGGTGACCTCGCTGGCGTCGCCACCGCCGCCGCACGCGCTCAACGACAGCGCCGAGGCGACCGCACCGGCGATCAGGATATTGCTGGACTTCATGACTTTCCTCCTGTGGTGCTGGTCGCGTCGACGCGATCCAGGTATCCCCCGGCTTCCAGACGGCTGATGAGTCCGCCGCCCTCGATCAGTTCCGTGACGAACTCCGGCAGCGGCTCGACCTGGTGGTCGACCCCGCGGGTCTCGTTACGCAGCAGGCCCGCCGCCGCATCGACGGCCAGGACATCGCCCTCGTCGATCAACTGCCGGGCCGTCGGGACGACGAGCGCCGGTAGGCCGTAGTTGAGGGCGTTGCGATGGAAGAGCGAGTTGTACTGCTCGGCGATCAGGCACGAGATCCCGAGGTGGACGAACAGCTCGGCGCAGGCGCGGCTCGACCCGAGGCCGAAGTTGCGTCCGGCGACGACGATGTCGCCGGGCTCCACGAGCCGGGGCCAGCCCGGGCGCGTGGCGTCGAACATGTGCTGTGCCGCCTCGGGCACCGGCAGCTTCATCGCGAAGCCCGGGTACATGTCGTCGGTGTTGATCTCGTCGCCGAAGACCCAGGCACGACCGCGGACGCGAAGTGTCGATGTCATGCGGCGACCTCCGCCAGCTCGTCGGGGCTCGCGATGCGTCCGATCAACGCCGATGCGGCCACGGTGGCCGGCGACGCCATGAAGACCTGCGCCTCGGTGCTGCCCATACGGCCGCGGAAGTTGCGGGTGCTGGAGGTGACGCAGACCTCGCCCGGCGCGAGCACGCCCATGTGGTAGCCGAAGCAGGCACCGCACGTCGAGTTGGTCACCACCGCTCCCGCCTCCACGAGGGTGGCGACGTAGCCGAGCCTGACGGCGTCGAGGTACACCTGCTGCGAGGCCGGTGTCACGATCAGCCGCACCCCCGGCGCCACCCGCCGTCCCGAGACGATGCGAGCGGCGACCTCGAGGTCGGCGAGCTGGCCGTTGGCGCAGGATCCGATGAACGCCTGGTCGATCGTGACGGATTCGAGCCGGCTCAACGGGACCGCGTTGTTGATGACCGTTCCCGGCAGCGCGACCATCGGCTCGATCGTCGAGAGATCGATCGTGCGCACGTCGGCGTACTCAGCGCCCGCGTCGGCGTTGCCCGGCACGTACGTCGCGCCCGGCGCGACCTCCGCCAGGAACGCCTCGGTCAGGTCGTCGTAGGGGAACAGCGTGAAGTCCGCTCCGATCTCCGCGCCCTGCGTGGCGATGGTGCGACGGTCCGACATCGGCACCGAGGCGAGCCCCGGTCCGCCGAACTCCAGGGCGTGGTCCGTGGCATCGCCGTAGGCGCCCGCGATGGCGAGGAAGATGTCCTTCCCGTTGACATGCGCCGGCTTGGTGCCCGTGAGCTCGTAGCGGATGGAGGGCGGGACGCGATACCAGGTCTGGCCGGTGCAGATCATCTGGAGGATCTCCAGCGGTCCGAGACCACGGGCGGCCGAGTTGAGCGCGCCGCCCGCGCAGGTGTGCGAGTCGGTGCAGCAGACCACCGTGCCGGGGAGGACGAGGCCCTGCTCGGCGATGACCTGGTGCACGATGCCGTGACGCCCCACGTCGTAGAAGCGGTCGATGTCGTGCTTGGCCACGAAGTCGCGTGCCTTGCTGCCGTGCTCGGCGTCGCGCGGCGTCGGCGCGGGGACGGCGTGGTCGAGGACGACCGCGATCTTGTCGGGGTCGTGGACGGCACGCACGTCGCCGAGCCGGTCGTGGGCGAACTGCACGTCGATGACGACGGTCATATCGACATCGCTGGTGACGATCTGTCCGGGGCGGACCTCGGACGAACCCGACGAGCGGGCGAGGATCTTCTCGATGATGGTGTCAGGCATGCGCGGGCTCCTCGCTGGCGCGGCGTCCGAGCCACGCGTCGAGACCGACGGCCTCGAACAGGACCCGCGGAGCGACCGCGGGGCCCGACGACAGCCGGCCACCGGCGATATCGGCCATCGCCGCGGTCATCGCCGCGAAGGCGGCGCCGACGGTCGCGGCCGGAAGGATGGCGCCGGCATAGCCGAACTCCTCGAGCTGTTCTCGTGAGACATCGGGTGACTTGCCCCCGGGCACGACATTGAAGATGACGGGAACGTCGACGGCGGCGGGGATGTCGGCGATCTGCTCGATCGTCTGAGGAGCCTCGACGAAGATCACGTCGGCTCCGGCCTCGGCATAGCCCCGGGCGCGCCGGAGGGCCGCGTCGATCCCCTCGACCGCGACGGCATCGGTCCGCGCGACGATCAGCGCCGTGGAGCGGGCGGCCGTGGCGGCCTCGATCTTGAGGCAGAACTCGTCGGCCTCGACGAGCGCCTTGTCGTCGAGGTGACCGCACCGCTTCGGGAAGACCTGGTCCTCCAGCTGCACCGCGGCGGCGCCGGCGATTTCATAGGTCTGCACCGTGCGGAAGGTGTTGGTCTCGTCGCCGAAGCCGGTATCGCCGTCCGCGATGATCGGTACGCCGGTGAGGTGGCGGCGTGCCACGGCGATCGCGCGGGCGATCTCCGTGACGGTCGTCAGGCCGATATCGGGTAGTCCCTCCGAGGCCGAGACGGCAGCCCCGGAGACATAGGCGGCCTCGACTCCCGCTCGAGCGGCGACCGCCGCCGACAGTCCGTCGTAGACGCCGGGGGCCACGAGCAGCCGATCGGCGCGCAGCAGGTCCGACAGCACCTGGGCGTCAGACATCGACACGCTCCTCTGCGGGAACGTGCCCCATGCGGGCCGCGATCGCGTTCGCCGTCGCGGCGACGATCGGGCCGACGCGCTCGGCGGCCGCCTGATCGAGCCGGGTCGACGGACCGCCGATCGCCAGCACGGCCTCCGGTCGCCCGCCGAATCCGATGATCGGCGCGCCGACCGAGTTCAGGCCGACCTCGCGCTCGCTCTCGCTGTAGGCCCAGCCGCGTTCGCGCACCAGGGCGAGCTGCTCGTCCAGGCGATCGCGCTCGACGACCGTCGAGTCCGTGTACCGCTCGAATCCCGCGGTGGCCGCGGCGGTGAGCGCCTGATCGTCGAAGGCCATGAAGCACTTGCCCGCGGCACCCGCGTGCAGCGGCAGGACCTGCCCGACGTAGCCGCGGTAGATGACCGAGTGGTGGGACGACGCGGCCTCCACGAGGACACGGGTGTGGTCCTGGCGGACATACAACCCGGCGCTCTCACCGGTGACGTCCCGCAGCTGCTCCACGAAGGGGCGCGCGACGCCGAGAAGGCTCGAGCCCGCCCGGGCGGGGGCGCTCCAGACCAGGACCCTCAGGCCGACGCGATAGTCATCGCCTTCGCGGACCAATAGTCCCTCTTGCACGAGCGTCGTGACGATGCGGGCGACCGTCGTGGCCGGCAGGCCCGTTCGCTGACGGATGTCCGCCACGCCCAAGCACGGCTCCGCCTCGGTGAAGCAGTCGAGTACGGCGCAGGCTCGACCGAGCACGCGCACTCCAGGTTCCGACATTGACCCTCCATAAACCGTTCTACGGTTTCTAAAACCGTCTAGCGGTTGTGACCGTACACACGTGACGTGGGCCACGTCAAGCGAGATGTCGATGCCGGCCATCGCGAGGGGCTACGATCATCGGCGATGACCGGCCCCTTCGATCGCGTTCCAGCGCTGCCCGTCGTGATCCCCATCGGACTGCTGCTCTTCGCTGTCCTGCTCTGGCACCTGCACACGAGACAGCTGCTCTCCGTGCCCCGCGCCTCGGTCGCCGGGGCGTTGGCCGTCTACGCCGGCGGCATCCTGGCCAATACCCTGTTTCCCGTCTATCTGGGAATGCCCCGCGCGGATGAACCGTGGACACCGGGCCTCGCACTCGTCCCCTTCCACGACTACGAGTTCGCCGACGCCCTGACGAATGTCCTCGTGTTCCTTCCTCTCGGGATACTGATCCCGCTGCTTCTCGCGCATCCCTCGTGGTGGAAGGTCCTGGCGTGGGTGGTGGCGGTCAGCTTCACGATCGAGCTATCGCAACTCGCGGCGCAGAAGCTCGTCGCAGGGGGCCACATCGCCGATGTCAACGACTTCATCTTCAACACCGTCGGCGGCGCGGTCGGGTGCGCCGTCTTCATGACCCTGACGAGAGTCCCGGGCTTGGACGCCTTCGTCGAGCGCTTTCGCTGGACGCAGCCGACCTCGGCACCCGAGGACGGCCTTCGTTGAAGCGCCGCACCGCGGCTCAGCTGTACTGCGGTCACGTGGCCAGCGCGCCGCACGCGCCGGGCGAGACCCTGCACACGTATCGAGCACGGCGTCGGTGTCTCTCACCGACGGTGTCGGCCGCAGTACAGCGGAATTCGGGGGGCCGGTTCGTCGTGCTGCGACGTTTCGTTCGCGGATCCGGTCGGTTATTACGATCGCGCCCATCGCGCCCGCCGGAGCCTGGTGTCCTTCTCCCCGGAGCGACCGCGAGCCGGGGCGGATGCCGGAGTTGTGGAACAGCCGTCGTAGTCTTGAGCCCCATGACGGCGAGACATTCACGCTGACGGAGGTTCCCCCATGCACTCGACGAGTGACGTCAAGCGACGCACCGTGCTAGCGGCCGGTGTCGGTGCCCTGGGGCTCGCGCTCACTGGGTGTTTCGGCGGGCGCAGCAACGTGGAGGCGGTGCAACGGGCGTTGCAAGCGGCCGTGGAGGATCTGCCCGAGTACGTGGCGGGCAAAGTCCAGTATCAGGACGGGTTCTCACAGGGAACGTCGATATCCGGGAACATCTCCGTCGCCACGACGACTCGCGCGCAGACCGAGCAGGCCCTCGAGCGCATCCACGAGGCGTTGATCCGCGCCTACCTGCCGCAACCGAATGTGAGGCTCGCCTCCGTGAGGATGCGCGCCTACCCGCCGGACCAGGCGAACGAGGTCGTGACCTCGGCCGATATCGCCGGCCCCGAGGACAGCGTGTCGGTCGACACCGACGACCTCATCGAGCAGTTCGACATCAACTAGGGACGTCGGCAAGGCTCGACGTGCGCTCGGCCTAGGATGGTCTGAGATGACGAATAAACGTGCTGCCGAGGAAACGCTCGCGGCCCTGGACCGTGGCGAGCGCGTCACGATCCCCACCTCGCGTGGGCGGGTTCTGCTCACCCTCATCGTCGCGATGACGATCGGTGCGTTGCTGGCTCTCCTCCTCGTGGTCATCATCGACAGCTCCTCCGAACCGCAGAGCGGCCGGCAGGCCATCGCGGCGAATCTGCGTGTATGGGCGGTCGGCATCGCGGCGCTCGGATGCCTCACACTCGCCCCCGTGGGCGCCGTCCTGCGGTTGCGGAGGTCGGAGTCCCTGGTGCTCAGCCGGGAAGGCCTCGCGCTGTCGCAGCGCGGTCAGCTCCTGCCGGCTACCGTCGTCGCCTGGACCGATATCGAGCGGATCGAATTGCAGCGGCTGAAGCCCGGAGCCCCGCGCTTCGTGACCTTTCGACTCACCGAGGAAGCCGCCGCTCGGCACGGCATGACCAGCCCCCATCAGCGACAGCGCTACCTGTGGAAGCACCTCGAGCTCAGCCCCCGCAAGCTCCACCCGGTACTCCTCGCCGCGCACGAGCGCTACGGGCAGCACAGCGGCGCCGCAGGGTCACCGTTCCACCCCTGATCCGCATTACCCCGTGCGAGTAGCGGCGAGATCGCCTTGCGCCCCGGTCAGCAATGGCACGACTGACCGCAGCCCCCGATGCCGCTCGCCCCCGTGACCACAACGACGGTCCCGGCCAAACCGTATCGATCACTTGCCTTCCCGCTTTCCGTCGGACGGCATGGCATTCGTGCCGGCAAGTTTCACGACACAGATCACCTCCGCCGAGGCTCCTCACGCAGGCGGCTACGGCTCGATCGCGTCAACCCGGTCGTGCAGTGCCCGTCGCTCAATCCGCAGCTCGTCGTTCGACTGCAGGTTCATACAGAACTCCTCGGAGGTGCCGGAGTAGCGCGCCAGACGGATCGCCGTGTCAGCGGTGATCCCCCGCCAACCGGGTCACGATCTCGTTGATCCGGCGCGGCGGCACCTCGATGGACACAGCAGGCTTGTTCTGCGTTATCCCGAAGCCCTCGTTGAAGTCCTCCATCAGGCTCTCCCGGATGGATCGGCTCGATCAGGTCGGTCTCAGTGGTAGTCGACGAGTTCGACATCTTGCCGGTCGCGTAGATGAGCGTCGCCCGGCAGGAGGGGCCTGTCGACCGCGACGCACGTCGTCATGGCGAAGCCTTCTGTGCAGGAAAAAGTCCTGGGAGCCCTCGCGCGACGGCTCCCAGGACCATCCTCGTCGTCCGGGTCAGTCCTCGGGGACGACCTCGAGGGTGTTGCGGCGTACCGGCTCGGTCGACATCGTCACCGAGTACTCACTGTCGGCGTACTTCTTCAGGAACGAGGCGTCGACGGCCTGATTCGTCTCCTCGTCGTCGGGATCGACCGGCACGAACCGTACGTCCTTCTCGATGCCTCCGGCCGAGATCCGGCCGCGGCCGGTCTCCACGGCGGGGCCGTACCACTTGCCCTGCGTGCCGTTGAAGGAGCGGATGAAGATCCGGTCACCGACGGGCACCGACCAGATGTCGACGGTCTTCGGGGTGGTTCCGTCGGGAAGAGTGGCCCCGACGGTGAAGTACGTCTCGGCGTTGATGCGGTCCAGCTCGTCCTTGGTCCACGCGGCCATGGGGTAGTCCTTTCGTTGAAGGCGGCTGCCGGCTCAGCATCGTGGCGCCGGGCCGGGCAGTTCTCGGTGGTTGGTTCAGAGCTTGTCGGCGAAGAAGGGGCCGAGCTTACTCACGGCCTCGGCTACTTCCTTCTGCCCGTCGTACATCTGCATGTGGTTTGCGCCTTCGACGACGTGGAAGGACTTGTCCTGGCTCGCAGCGCGTTCGTAGAGGTCGTCGCTCATCCACTTCGATCCGGCGTCGCTGCCCGCGATGATCAGCAGTGGCTGGGTGAGGAACGCCTCGGCCTTGTGGAACGCGTCGTAGGCGATGATCTGGGACAAGCTGCGTGCTGTCATGTAACCCGGGGCGTTCGGGTGTTCGCAGCGCGGGGTGTGGTAGTACTCCCACGCCTGGCGCAGCTCCTCGTTCGGCGCGTCGTCTTCCTTCATCGGGGCCAGCGGGAACTGGTTGTCCTTGCCCTGGGCGTCGGTGGTGCGGGCGTCCGCGCCCATCTTCAGCAGCGGGGCGGCATCGGGATCGGCGACGTCATTGGTCCAGCCGTTGCGGAACATCTGGCCGATGTTGACCATGCTCACTGTGCCGACGGCCTTGATTCGCGGGTCGTCGATCGCGGCGTTGGCGGTGTATCCGGCCCCGGCGCAGATACCCATCGCCCCGATCCGGTCGTTGTCCACGTAGTCGAGCGTGGTCAGGTAGTCCACGACGGCGCTGACGTCCTCGGTGCGGATGTGCGGGTTCTCCAGCTGACGTGGCTGGCCCGTGCTCGCGCCCTGGAACGAGGCGTCGTAGGCGACGGTGACGAAGCCGGGCTCGGCCAGCTTGCCCGCGTACAGGCCTGCGGTCTGCTCCTTCACGCCGCCGCCCGGGTGGGAGACGACGATCGCCGCGTACTGCTTCGAGGCGTCGAAGTCCGGAGGGAAGTTGATCACGGCGGCCAGGGTGGTTCCGTAGCCGTTGAGGGTCTTGATCTCGATGTTCTCGCTCATGTTTCTCTCCTGGGATCGATCTGCGATGTGGTCTGGTGTCTCGGTGTGCGCCGTGGTCACAGGTGGGTGCCGAAGAACTCAGCGGCGGCTTCGATGGCCTTGCCCGTGGGCTCGGGCTGGTCGTACAGGTCGTAGTGGGACGTGTCCGGCAGCACCAACAGCCGCTTGTCCTCCGAGGCGGCACGGCCGTAGATCTCCTGCCCGTCGCGGTACGCCCCGAACCCGCCGGGCTTGTCGCCGATCACGACGAGCAGCGGCCGGGTCAGCAGCAGCTCGGCGTCGAAGAAAGCGTCCCAGCCGACCGCCGCCGCTCGTCGCGAGAACGTCGCGCTGGTCGCGCCGCCGGGTGTCCGGCCGCGATCGGTCTTGTAGTAGTCGGTGGCCTCGAGCATGTCGATGTCATCGACGCCTGCCTTCTTGCCCGCCTCGACGGATTCGGGCAGGAAGTCATCGACACGCGCGTCCTCGCCGCGGGCCTCGGTGGTGCGTTGCGCCGCCATCTGCTCGAGCACGGCGATGGGGGCGTACTGGCTGAAGGACTCACGGCTCAGTCGGCCGAAGTTCACGCCGGTGATACTCGTGACGGCCTTGATCCGGCGATCCGTCATGGTCGCGCTGATGACGTAGCCGCCGCCTCCGCAGACCCCGATACCACCGATGCGGTCGGCGTCGACATACGGCAGGGTCACGAGGTGGTCGATCGCGACCCGGATGTCCTCGACACGCTGGGCCGGGTCCTCCACAAGGCGCGGCTGCCCGCCGCTTTCGCCCTGGAAGCTGGCGTCGAACACCAGCACGACGTGCCCGGCCTCGGCCAGCGCCTTCGCGTACACGTTGCCGGCGGTCTGCTCCTTGCAACTGCCGATCGGGTGCACGCTCACGATCGCCGGATATGATCCATCCTCATCGAAGTCCGCGGGGAGGTGGAGGACCCCTGCGAGGTCCCAGGCCATCCCCGGGGACCGGAACCTTACCTGCTCGGTACGTCCGGTCATGGTGCCTCCTGATTCGTCCTGTTCATGTCCGTCGAGCGCCGGGCCGTTTCCTGACTGCCCCGGACGATTTCAACTCTGCGCGCCCCGAGCGGCAGGAGGAAGGTTGCGCTGGAACCCCCTTCGTCCGGGGCCCTGGCCGAACCTGGCTCCGAGCCCGGGGCCCGCCTAACGTTGAGTTCATGACGCCGAAGAACGAGAACGTGCGGGAGTTCCTGGCCACCCGGCGTGCAAAGATCACCCCCGAGGAAGCGGGTATCCCCCGAGGCAGCGGTGTGCGTCGCGTCCCGGGTCTACGCCGCGAGGAGGTCGCGATGCTCTCCGGCGTCTCGGTGGACTACTACACCCGGATCGAGAAGGGCGACCTGACCGGCGTCTCCGACGAGGTCCTCCACGCCCTCGCCCGGGCACTGCGGCTGGACGAGGACGAGACCGCCTACCTCTACGACCTCGCCCGCTCAGCCCAGCGGCCCGCCCGCCCCCGTCGCACGTCGCGAGCCGCGACGACCGTGCCCCAGCGGGTGCAGCTGCTCATCGACTCCATGAGCGCCTCGCCTGTCATCGCCCTGAGCCGGCGTCTCGACGTCCTGGCCGCGAACGCCCTCGGCAGGGCGCTGTTCGATGTCGTCTACAGCAGCCCGACCCGCCGCTCGGCCACCTCAGCCCCGAACCTGGCGTCCTTCGTCTTCCTCGACCCCGCCGCGGCCAGGTTCTACGGCGACCTCGACGCCGCCGCCACCACCTGCGTGAAGATGCTCCGCGCCCACGCCGGAGCAACGCCGCACGACAAGCAGCTCACTCAACTCGTCGGCGAACTGTCCACCCGCAGCAACGACTTCAGCGCCCGGTGGGCCGCCCACGACGTCGGCGTCCACCGCTCCGGGACGAAGATCCTCCACCACCACGAGGTCGGAGAGCTGATCCTCGGTTTCGAGGAACTCACCCTCGACTCCGCGCCGTCCATCACGCTGTCGACATACATCGCCGAACCCAATTCCCCCACCGCGGAACGGCTGCAGTTGCTGGCGGCATGGACCGCCGCCTACGCGCCCGAATTCCCAAGAGGGTGACGCCGAGATCGGCGAGGACGCCCACTGGAACCTAGACATTGAACCGAAATTCAACCGAGTTCCGGCACCGAAGACCATCACAAGAAACTGGACGATGCCGCCTCAGCGGCAGCGGGCGCACTCCACCCGACGTCCGCGAGAACCCGCTCCAGTGCCTCACGGGCACTGACTGCCTCGTCGAGAACAACCTCGTCGAGTCCACGCACGCGGTCAGCGTTGCGATACCAGGAGGCCACTGTGTCGACCGATACCTCCTCGGCCAGAGCCTTGGTGCGATGCCGCCGCAACGTCTCATCCAGTGCGAGTTCGTAGCAGTAGGAGCGAGTCACACCGCGATGATCGGACCGCAGACGCACGAGCATCTCGCCGTAGATCTCGGAGTGCAGAATGCCCTCGATGACCACGTGAAGACCATGCTCGAGCGCGAATCGCGCGGACAGTTCCATGTAGGGGACGCTCAGAGCTTCCGGATGATCACGGACGTGAAGGATCTCGCGACGCAGCACGTCGTGCCCGACGATCGCGATGCCCCGTGGCCGAGCGGCCCGGATGGCTTTGGCCAGGCCCGACTTCCCGCTGCCGGAGTTGCCACGGATGATGATCAGCCGAGAGCCCTCGGAACCGACGAGCGTCGAGTCCGCGCCGCTCATGCCGACTGAAGAGGCCTGATCGCTGTGATCTGCTCGCCCGCGAGGTCCTCCGCGCGATCCAGCTCGTAGTGGCTCTGCAGGTTGATCCAGAACTCCGCCGAGGTCCCGAAGTACTTCGCGAGACGCAGCGCGGTGTCGGCTGAGATCCCCCGCTTTCCGTGCACGATCTCGTTGATCCGCCGGGGCGGAACCCCGATCGAGACGGCGAGCTTGTTCTGCGTGATGCCGAAGCCCTCGATGAAGTCCTCCATGAGGACCTCACCAGGGTGGATCGGCTCGATCCTGTCAGTGGTAGTCAACGATCTCCACCTCCTCCGGTCCGGCGTCTGCCCATACGAAACAGATCCGCCACTGGTCGTTGATCCTGATGCTGTGCTGGCCAGCCCGGTCGCCCTTGAGCGCTTCGAGCCGGTTCCCAGGCGGGATCCGGAGATCCTCGAGCACCTCCGCAGATCCCACCTGACGAAGCTTGCGCAACGCGACACGATGGATCCTCGGATCGATCGAGCGCACGCGTTCACGACGCCACAGCCGCTCGGTCTCCTTGCTGCCGAACGACCTGATCACGAGACCAGTGTATAACGGAGTCCGTCATTAACGCTAGACGTTAAACCGGAACTCCACCACGTCGCCGTCGGTTAGGAACGTCAGGTTCGGACTGTTGCCCTCGTCTCCCTGGCGTTTCCCGAGGCGTCGGTCCACGTGACCACGCAATCGACTGCGTCTGGCGACCCCATGGCGAGCAGCAGAGGGAACCGTGCTTCCTGACCTGGCGGGATGGTTCCGAGCGGACCCTCCTCGCGATGCACGCGGAACATCGCATTCTCCGGCAGGTCCAGGAACTGGAAGTCCACGTCGGACGCCGGTCCCCGCGAGGTGTTGTGAAGCACGAGCGACCAGTGCCGCTGGGTCTTCAGCCGACCCTTGTTGTCCGTCTTCACGCTCTCGCGAACCTCGGCTCGCGGCCACACGCCTTCCGAGGGGTCCAGCCCTGCCGGTTCCTCATCCTTAGAGGCTTCGACGGACTGTTGGAACTGCGCAGTAGCCCTGCTCAGGAAGTTGTTGAGGTGGCTAATGAGGTCGCCCTCGTTGGCATACTCGAAGACGAGGGCGGTCTTACGCAGGTCAGTCAGGTACTCGGTCAGGCGCTTCCGCTCTTCAAGGGCTGAACCACCGAGAGGCGGTCTGGCGGACGTATTCACCAGTACCGCCACCGACTTGCCAGCCTCGACGAGGACCTTGATCTCTTCGGCCGTACCCGAATCTGCCTCACCGGTCGGAGTGCCCAGGCGATCGTAGAAGAGAGCGACAGCGAAGTCCGCCTCCTCAACGATCTGGTCGTTGAGGATGGCCTGAGGGCGGTCCCCGAACTCGGCGACCGCGTGCTCGGTCCAGGACACGGGCAGCACGGTGAGGCCGACGACGCGGCCGAGGTTGAGGTTCCACTGGCTGATCGTCTTGCGGATGGTCGCCATGTCCTGGACGGGCACGTCTCCCGGTGCCGAGATGAGCAGGTGGAGCGCAAGGGTGGGATAGGCCATCGATGAAGGTCCTTCGTTGGTTGGTGATGAGAGGCAAAGTCGGGCCTGGGCAAGTCAGCCCCCATCCGGCGGGACCGGAGGGTCAGTCACTGCCGACGAGGCGGAGCACTGGGCGCTCGTCGGCATCGCCCAGCAGGTCGCGCACCAGGTAGGGGCTGATCTTCAACGCTTCGGCAAGCGCCGGCACGGGCGCGCCGTGGTCACCGGCGAGGTCAGCGGCCTTCCTCAGCAGCGTTGGCACCTCGCCCGGATAGGCGCTGGTCGGGTCGGCCTTGGAGTCGTAGACAGCCGACAGCCGCTGGTAGGCACGCCGTGCCGAGGACTCGGTGGTGCGCCCGCGCTCGACCATCCGACGGATCAGGGAGGTCGGTGAGACCCCCCATGTCCTGCCGAGGCGGTCGAGGACAGCGAGATCGAGCCGCTGCGGTAGGGCTGCGTCCATGGACGCAGCCGGAGTGAGGAAGGCCGCGGCGAACTCGTCCGCTTCCTTCTCGATGGCAGCACTGTGCTCGCCGGTATCGGCATGCAGCAGCAGGTGCCCGACCTCGTGCGCGATCGAGAACCGATGCTTGAACACGTTCTCAGTCCGACGCGGGGTCGTGATGATGATCGGTCGGTCGACGATGACGACGGAGAAGGCATCGACGGTGTCGATCTCGGCGAGAGGTCGCACGGCGACCACAATGCCTCGGGACTCGGCCGTGGCGACCAGGTGCTTGACCGGACCATCGGGCAGACCCCAGTGACGGCGCAGCAGAGCGGCCGCTTCTGCGGGAGCGGTGCCGGGATGGACCTCAGGGAGGTCGACCTCAGGGAGCTTCACGTGCCGTTCGAGCGCGAACGTCAGCTCCCACACCAGCGCGACCGTGGCCAACGCCTTCTGACGGTCGCTCACCTTGGCCGTCCGCAGACTCCGGAAGTGAGCGTTGACCATGTCGATGCGCGCCAGGGGGCGTCCGACGCCGAAGAATCCAGGACGGACGTCGAGCGCCTTTGCCAGGCGGTCGAGGACATCGGGGCGCGGTGAGTTGACGCCGGCCTCGTACTGACCGATTGCGGCGGCGGAGACGCCCACCTCAGCGGCCAGATCGGTCTTGGTCACAGAGCGGCGGACGCGGGCCTGGGTCAGCCGCGCCGGCTCGAAGCGTCCGTGCGTCTGCCCAGAGCCCGAGACGTCGAACAGGCTCGGAGTGTCATCACGCATCCGGGTCTATGCCTTCCTGCTCTCGCGGCTCGATACCAGGCGGCACCGGGGTGCCGCTGTCGAACGACTCGCCAGCCGATGCCGCGTCGGCCTCGACGAGCTCCGGCTCCCACATGGCTTCCTGGCCGTGGCGCTTGACCTTGCCGGTCGTCTCGTCGAGCTCAGCGACGGCCCATTCGATCGACTGCAGCTGCCGGGGAGAGGAGTGGACGATAACGAGCACCACCGGCATCACCTCACCGGCGGCTCGCACCACGCGCTCGAGCCCGGGCTGCTCCGGCTCGACTGGCTCGTCTCCGATGACGGGATCGAACAAGGTGGGGTCGGGCGGCTGAGCAGAGAAGCCGTTCTTCTTCGTCGGACTCGACGCGAAGTCACCGGGGTCAGCGGAGTCCGGGATGCGCCAGACGTAGATCAAGCAGTCATTGACGACGGGGAGCTTGTATCCGGCCGGCCGAAGCTTGTGCGACTGGAAGCCCCGGTCAACCAGTGCCTCGTTGGCATCGGCGAGCAGATCGCGCCACTGGCTGCCGAAGTCAATCGCGTACCGCGACTCCGACACCAGGTGTGCCTCGGCAAACCTGCCGTGCACAGAGCGAACGACCTCGACGAGCACATCGCGGACCCCGGATGCGTGACTGCCGAGCGCCTCGGCGGGTGAGAGTGGAATCATCGTGGACCTCCTGAATCCGCGTCCAGAGCCGCGGATTCGGCAGGGACAGCAACTTCAGCATGACACATGATTCGCGCACGAGCGCTTCAGCAGATCATCTCGGCGTGTCATGCGTGGTCGCGAGGACTCTGCGGCTTGGCCAGGCCCTGCATGAACTCCGAGGCCCGGTCGTGCTCGGCCGCGAGCTTCGGGAGCAGAGGGCCGGCGACACCGCCGCGGGCGGTCATGTCGTCGAGGGAGGCGATGACGTCGAGCACAGACCGAGGCTCGAACTGCCCGGCCTCTCTCTTCGCCTTCTTCCTCACGTTGTTCGGCGTCGGGCCGGCGTCGATGACGGAGTGGTGCCACAGCCGGCTGTGGTGGGCGCACCGGTTGCGCAGGTAGACCAGGGCCTTCACCCGATAGGCGAAGCCTGCCTTGGCGACGCCGATGCTCGTGGCAACGGAGTCGGCCAGCGTGCCGCCGGCTCCTCGCTCGATCGCCTTAGACAGCGTGCCGAACGACCAGGCCTCGACCGCCGACCACACCGGCAGTTCGCTGAAGTCAGCGCTGTCGCCGCCAGCGCCCCGGTAGCGCAGGATGTGGCGGTCCCGGCTGCGCTCGATGTCGCGCAGGCACGACTCGACGGTCGGCTCGCGATCACCGACGTCGGTGTAGAAGTCGGCCTCGAGGTACCGGCCGTACGGCCCGTGCTCGTCGGCGATGACCCGGGCGGTGTGCGATCGGAGCATGAGCTCGACGCGGGCCAGTGGCCGGACGAGCGCGGTGCGCAGCGCCTCGTCGGCGTCGTAGACGGCACGGATCTCCTCGAACGTGCAGCCCGGCCGGAAGCCGTCGTCGCCGAGGTGAGGAGCCTTCTGGAAGTACCGGGCGTAGCCGGAGAACCGGTAGTAGTTCGCCGCTGCGAGGAACCGGGCGCACTCGGTGGCATCGGGGACGGCCAGGCCCCGGCTGATCATGAGGGCCACCTGATCATCCCGGGACAACGATGGCTTCATGCGGTACCCCGGAAGAAAGAGGCCCCTCCCATTTGAGCTTCTACGAGAGGCTTAGGAGGGGGTCGATTGATACCAATGTAGCAGACGCGGTCCACAGCCACCATCCAACGACGAGGACAGCCTGGCAAGTCATCGCCTCGGACCACTGACATCTCGGCTGTCGGCAGACGTTAGAGCGCGAACCTCCACTCCACCACATGCCCGCACGTAGGGCAGTCTGTTCGTGGGCGGTGCGACTGCGGCGGGTATCAGCCCGTGCCGCTTCCGAACGTCATGCCTGGCCCTCGTTGCCCATGCGGCGCGAACAGTGGCTCACCGTCGAAGTCCATGTCGACGAGTCCTCCCATCGGTTTGATGTTGACCAGGTCTGGTTCGTGCAGATCGGCAGGGACGTACCGCTCGTCCTCGGGGTGGTGAAAGACGTACTCCCTGGCCGACTCCGCGGTATGCAGGTTGAACAGTTTCTCCATTGCTGTGGTCCCGGACTGGATTCGGTCGATCCGGCCGGCAAGCACCATCTCGCGAAGCTGCTGGACACGCGGATCGTCCGCTCCGATACCCTCCAACATTGCCATGGGATCGCTCATGAGCAGCCCCAACTTGCGCGTGAGCGGGAACGTGACGCCCCATGCCGTCGCGAAACCTACTCCCTCCCACGGCTCGTCGTCCGGTCGGCGCACCAGACTGACCGGAGCATCCGATGTGATAAGGGAGCGTCGGTCGAAGCGAACGAGTGCCCAGGGGCGAGTCGCAAGGTAGGGCGTCAGCTCGATCGCAGTCTCGACTGCGTTCTGGATGTGAGCCAGGTTGGAGAATCCGATCGGCGGCCCACCGGTCTGGGTGGCCTCGTCCCAGATTCGATCCTCTTGCTCCGGCGTCGGGTCGAATCCGAGATTGTCACGAATCCAGGCTCCGACGTTTTTGCGACCACCGGCACCCACTTCCAGCCGGACCATGGTCGCGCGGAGGTGCTCGGTCGTCCTCCTTGTGTCCGGCCCGCGCACGCTCTGCAACGCCGTGTAGTGGGCGAAAGCCAACCTGTCTTCTTCGGAGGGAGGGAACTCGCCGTTGGCGAAGCCCCTGATGATGCCTAGGGCCTGACCCTCGACCTCGCTCAGCACCTTCTCGAACGCATCCGGCTCCTCGAACTCACCGACCGTGTGGAAGTGGTTCTGCGCAGCCACATTCTTCACGTTCGGCGTGTATGGCAGCCGGGAGCGGTCGAGGGGCACGACCCTGATGCGCTCCTGGCCCGTCGCGAAGCCCCGAAGGTACCCCTGCGGCACATAGTGATGGAGCTTCGCCGTGCTCTTCTTGCCTGTCATGTTCGCACCCTCTCTGCGGTCGCGCCTGAATCGCCCTCGCTCAAGTAGCTCCCCTACATCGCGAATCTGCGCCCTCTTCGATTTCAATTGCGGGCCCCTTCGTCATGACGAAAGTCTTCCCGACGGGACCGACAGTCTGAGCGACAAGCGGAAGGAACAGCACTTCGCAATCCTGTACAGCGGCGACAGATCTACCACTTACATCTGGTGCATCAGGATGGCCTGCGGCCAGACGACCGCGACCTCTACAGGCGACGGACGCCCCTATCAGCCAAGCACCCATCGCTGCCCCGAGAGCGTCATCCGACTCAACGCCATCATGCTCGCCCGCGGCATACCCGATGTCGAGGACGGCAGCACCAGCGGCGCGAACCACTCGTGCGGCCGCTCCCGCTGCCACAGGACGCGCCTCGCCGCGGAGGGCCCCGCACGCACTCTCGTAAAGTCATCGACGCAATCCGCTACCGCGAGCGCACGGGGACCAACTGTCGCGAGCTGCCCGTTACGTTCGGCTCGTGGCATACCTCATCGCCGTCGCACGGCTCGCCGATCGATCAATTCGCCAGCAACGCGCCGCATAACATAATAGGCCCTAAACTTTTGCACCGGGTCCAACCGGCTTGCGCGCTTGCCGCGACGCCGAATGCGGATACCCAGACGCGAGACCGAGACCGAGACCAAGACCAAGACCAAAGCAAATGTCAGACAGGCACGTGACTCACATATCGCAGCCTTAAGACCTTACGCTGTCCTCGCAGGTCAGTAGGTATTTTTGACAGTTTCTACACGTTAAACCGGAACTCCACCACGTCGCCGTCGGACATGATGTAGTCCTTGCCCTCCATGCGGACCTTGCCGGCGGCCTTCGCCGCGTTCATCGAGCCCGCCTCGACGAGGTCCTCGAAGGACACGATCTCGGCCTTGATGAAGCCGCGCTGGAAGTCGGTGTGGATCACACCGGCCGCCTCGGGAGCGGTCGCGCCCTTGCGAATGGTCCAGGCACGAGCCTCCTTGGGCCCGGCGGTCAGATAGGTCTGCAGTCCGAGGGTGTCGAAGCCGACGCGCGCGAGGGCGTCGAGGCCGGGCTCGGTCACGCCCATCTCGGCGAGCAGCTCGGCACGCATCTCCTCGGCCTCCTCGTCGTCGCCGAGACCCGCGAGCTCGGACTCGGCGAGCGCGTCGAGGAAGATCGCCTCGGCCGGGGCGACGATGTCGCGCATCTTGGCCTTCAGGTCCTCATCGGCGAGCTCGTCGGCATCGCAGTTGAAGACATAGAGGAACCGCTTGGCGGTCATCAGGTGCAGGTCGCGCAGCAGTTCCAAGTCGAGTCCGGCCGAGAAGACGCCATTGCCGGCCTCGAGGACCTCCTGAGCCTTACGGGCCTCATCGAGCTGCGCCACGAGGGACTTGTCCTTGCGCGACTCCTTCTCGAGGCGCGTGATCGCCTTCTCGACCGTCTGCAGATCGGCGAGGATCAGCTCGGTCGAGATCGTGCCGATATCGCTGGACGGATTGACCTCGCCGTCCACATGCGTGACGTCCTCGTCGCGGAACACGCGGGTCACCTGGCAGATGGCATCGGACTCGCGGATGTGGGACAGGAACGCGTTCCCCATCCCCTCGCCCTCGGAGGCGCCGCGCACGATGCCGGCGATGTCGACGAACTGCACGGTAGCGGGCAGGATCTTGGCGGAACCGAAGATCTCGGCGAGCTTCTCCAGCCGCGAGTCCGGGACGCCGACCACGCCCACATTGGGCTCGATCGTCGCGAACGGGTAGTTCGCCGCGAGGACGTCGTTCTTGGTCAGAGCGTTGAAGAGGGTCGACTTGCCCGCGTTGGGGAGCCCGACGATGCCGATGGTGAGTGCCACGGGGCACTAGCCTACTGGTCGCTCCCCCGCCCGGATGCCGCGGCGAGCACGAACGCCCGGGTCATGGTGTCGTACCAGTCGTCGCGGAGCCCGAGGTCGGTCATGCCGAGGCGTCGGCAGACCGCCTGCGAACGCTCGTTGTCCGGATCGGTGACCGCGTACAGCTCCTCGAATCCCGCCGAGAAGCCGCGGGCGACGAGCGCACGAGCGGCCTCCGTCGCGTACCCGTGGCCCCACGCATCGGGATGGAAGTGCCAGCCGATCTCGACATCGTCACGCGCACCTCCCCCGCTCGACGGCAGCGGCACGAGCAACGCCATACCCACGAGCTCCTCGCCGACCTCGACTCCGAAGACCCCGCAGGCGGGATGATCACCAGCGCGACCGGGTTGCGCCTCGATGCGCTCGACGGCCTGCGCACGCTCGGTCATCGGCTTCCCCACCCCGCTCCACCGTGCCACCTCCGGACGCGAGAACAGATCGAAGAGGAAGTCGGTGTCATCGAGATCCATCCGGCGCAGCACGAGGCGTTCGGTCCTGATCGTCGCGTCCATGGCTCGTACCCTACGAGGGTGACGGATGAGCTGGTGGAGCGTCTACGCGCCGCAGGCTGCGTCTTCGCCGAGGACGAGGCCGACGCCTTACGGACGGCCTTCAGCGGCGAGGCGCTGGAGACAGCGGTCGCGCGGCGCATCGAGGGGAGCCCATTGGAGCAGGTCCTCGGCTTCGCCGCTATCGGTGATGTGCGGGTCGATCTCGGACCCGGGGTCTTCGTGCCGCGCGCGCGAGCCACCGCCATCGCCGAGATCGCTGCGGCACGCCGTCCCGATGCTCGCATTGTCGTCGACCTCGGCTGTGGTGCCGGCACACTCGCGGCGATCCTCGCGACCCGGCTCGCCGCCCACATCATCGGCACCGAAGTCGACCCCGTAGCCATGTCGTCCGCTCGGCGGACGGCACGCCGTTACGGATTCGAGGTGGCCGAGGGGTCCTGGTGGTCGCCTCTGCCGTCCTCCTGGCGCGGTCGCGTCGACCTCGCGGTGGCCTATCTGCCCCACGTGCCGACCGGGCAACTCCACCGGATCCACGCCGACTTCCGCGCGCACGAGCCCGAGGTCTCGGTCGACGGCGGGCCGGACGGTCTCGACCCCTGGCGAGCGGTCGCCCAGGAGACCGCGTCCTGGCTCACGCCAGGCGGTCTTTTCGTCACCCTGATCGCCCCCGAACAGCGCACAGAGGCCCTCCGCATCGGCGAAGACGCCGACCTGGACGTCGAGTACGAGGAGTCCGATGACGATCTCGTCCTCCTCGCCCACCGGCCGGGCCACCGGTGACTGTCCGTCCGTGTGAATCAACCAAACGGACGCTGTCGCACCGCCGGCTGCGGGGAAAGGACGCATACTCACCGCCCGGGAACGGGGGTGCGAGGATGGCGTCATGAGCGTCATCAAGATCAATGCCATCACTGTGCCCAAGGAGAGCGGCGACGAGCTCGCCCACCGCTTCGCCAAGCGTGCCGGTGCCGTCGACGGACAGGAAGGCTTCGAAGGCTTCGAGCTCCTCAAGCCCACCGACGACCGCGAGCAGTGGCTCGTCGTCACCCGTTGGCGCGACGAGGAGTCGTTCCAGGCCTGGATGAACTCGGCCGCGTTCGGCCACGGGCATCGCTCGGAGAGCGAGCGCGAGGGCGGCGAGGCCACGAAGCCGGTCGGCACCCAGAGCGAGCTCTGGTCCTACGAGGTCGCCGGCGGCTCCGGACGCTGAGGCCCGTCCCTCCTCACCGCCTTGTGGCGGTGGACCATCAACCGAACCAGCCACACGTCGGTCGGTCGAGGTACGCCATCAACCGAATCGACGACGTTTAACGTTGATCGCCTACCGCCACCGCACGCGTAGCGTTGATGGCCTACCGCCACCGGGTGCGGCGGGTGACATGCGCGGTTTTGTCGGTGGGTGAGGTCACAGTGGAGGCATGGACGCCTTCCCCCTGCTGATCGTCGCTCTCCTGGCCCTCGGCCTCGGCTTCTTCGCGGGCCAGCTCACGGCCTCTCGCCGGGCTCCCGCGCCGGCGCCCGTGGATGCCGATGCCACCCGCCTGGCGATGGAACCCGTCGCCCGGAGCATCGAGCGCTTCGACTCACGGCTTCGCGATCTGGAGTCCCACGGCACGGCCTGGCAGGCACAGCTACGCGAGCAGGTCGACTCCGTGCGCTTCACCAGCGAGCAGCTGCGTCGCGAGACCGCCTCCCTCTCCACCGCGCTGCGTCGTCCGCAGGTACGCGGACGCTGGGGCGAGATGCACCTGCGACGCACGGCCGAGCTCGCCGGCATGGTCGAGCGCTGCGATTTCGACCTCCAGGTGAGCACCGAGGGTGACGACGGTCGGCTGCGGCCCGACATGCTCGTCCACCTGGCCGGCGGCAAGTCGGTGGTCGTCGACGCCAAGGTCCCGCTCGACGCCTACCTCGATGTCGCACAGGCCGAGGACGACGACGAGGCCGCTGCTCACCTGCGACGCCACGCACGACAAGTGCGCACCCATGTCGACCAGCTCGCCGCCAAGACCTACTGGCGCCAGTTCGACCACGCTCCCGAGTTCGTCGTGCTCTTCGTTCCCGGCGAGTCCTTCCTGTCGGCGGCCCTCGAAGCCGATGCGGCGCTGCTGGAGTACGCCGCGGCCAAGCACGTCATCATCTCCACCCCCACCACCCTCGTCGCACTGCTGCGCACCGTGGCCTTCGCCTGGACCCAGGAACAGCTCGCCGACAACGCCCGGGACATCCACCGTGCCGCACGCGAGCTGTACGAGCGGCTCGGTACCGTCGCCGGCCATCTCGACCGCGTCGGCGGCGCGCTCGACAAAGCGGTCCGCTCCTATAACGACGCCATCGCCTCGGTCGAGTCGCGCGTCCTGGTCAGCGCCCGGCGCCTCCAGGACCTCCAGGTGAGCGACACGCCGCTCGACCCGCCGCGACTCATCGACACGACACCCCGTCAGATGACGGCCTCGGAGCTCACTGATCGGTTAACGTCATGACCATGGCCTCGGCGCTGCTGCGCGCACCTCGCACCCTGGCGGGTCACGATCTGACCGCCCGGCAGGCCGTCGTGCTGGCCGTCATCGCCCTCACCGTCATCATCTCGCTCGACCTGCTCGACCATCGGCTCGGGCTCCCGTTCTCCCTCGGCTTCGTCCTGGTCGTGGCGACACTCCCGCTCGCCGTCCGCCCCGATGCGCTGTTCGCCGCCGGCGTCGCCCCACCGGTGCTCTTCGCGGCGGCGATGCTGCTGGTGTCGGCCTTCTTCGGCTCCGCGCTCGTCCTCGATGGGACACCCGACGATGTCGGCATCCTGGGCCGTGCGCTGTCGGGCACGATCGCCTTCGGCGTGCCTCTGCTGATCGGACACGCGCTGGCCCTGGGGGTCATCGTGGCACGGATCGTCAACAGCCCTGCCCCGAGTCGCTGACCTCCGGACGCGCTCCGGTGGTGGACCTCCGCTCCTCCTGGAAGGCTGGAAGCCAGCTTTCGCCATCCACTACCGAGGAGATGATGCATGACCGGCGATCCCGCGCGGGGTGTCAACGTCCTGGTCGTCGCGGACCCCGGACTGCCCAGTCGTCGCGTCAACTCGATCAAGGACGATCTGCAGACGCAGCTGGAGACCACCTTCAGCCCTCCGGTCTCCCTGTACACGCAGACCGAGGTCATCCGCATCCGCCCCGACAACACTCTCGACATCGGGGTCGCGCACCGCATCGCCGAGAGCTACGACCACATCGACGTGGTCCTGCTGCTCACCGAGATCCCCCGGCACCGCGACAAGAGACCACTGATCGCCGAGATCTTCCCCGAGGAGAAGGTCGGCGTCATCTCCTGTCCGACGCTGGGTGCCGTCACCACCAAACGACGCATCCTCACCGTCTTCATGGCCTGCGCGCAGCGACTCATGCCGGTCGATGACGACGTCGACCTGAACGCCCACTCCCTGCGCTGGAGCACCTGGAAGGAGCCACTCGACGACGCTGGCCACCGCGAGCTCGTATCCAGCCGGGGGCTAGGCGGCCTGCGGATCGTGCTGGGCATGACGATGGCCAATGACCCCTGGCGCACCGCGCCGCGACTCTCCAGCGCGCTGGCGGCGGCCTCGGCCACCGGGGCCTTCGGCATCTTCTACAACTCGATCTGGCAGATGTCGAACTACCTGTCGACCACGCGGCTGCTGTTCATCGGGCTCCTGGCCATGACCGCGATGGTCTTCTGGCTCATCGTCAGCAACCGGCTCTGGGACACACCCGTCAAGGAGCGTCTCTCGACCGTCGTCCTGCTCTACAACCTGTCGACGATCGCGACCCTGTTCCTGTGCGTCCTCGTCCTCTACGCCACGCTCGTGGTGCTGATCCTCCTGACCAGCCTCGTCGTCATCGACCCCGAGTTCATGAGCATGGTCCTCGACACGGAGGCGAGCTTCATCAACTACCTCGACATCGCCTGGCTGAGCGCCGCGATGGGCGTCGTGGCCGGCGGCCTGGGATCGAGCTTCGACTCGCAGACGGACCTGCGCCGGCTGACCCACGGGCAACGAGAGCGTCAGCGCCAGTACACCGAGGACGACGACGCGGAGAAGGACACGACGTCCTGATCGGGACGGTCAGCTCTGGCCGGCGGCCTTGAGGTCGCGACGCAGCTCCGGCGGGAGGGCGAACATCAGCGATTCCTCGGCCGTGCGGATGGCCCGGGCATCGCCGATCCCCCGCTCGGCGAGATAGGCCAGCACGTCCTGCACGAGATCATCGGGCACCGACGCGCCGGACGTGACGCCGACGGTGCTGACACCCTCGAGCCAGGCGTCGTCGATCTCGCTGATGTCGTCGATCCGATAGGCCGCGTGAGCCCCGCCCTCGAGGGCGACCTCGACCAGACGTACCGAGTTCGACGAATTGGCCGAGCCCACCACGATCACCAGCTCGGCGTCCTTGGCGATCTCCTTGACGGCCACCTGACGGTTCTGCGTCGCATAGCAGATGTCGTCACTCGGCGGATCCTCCAGCTGCGGGAACTTCTCGCGCAGGCGGCGCACCGTCTCCATCGTCTCGTCGACGCTCAGCGTGGTCTGCGAGAGCCACGACAGCCGGGTGCCCTCCTCGAACTCCAGGGCATCGACGTCATCGGGGTGCTCCACCAGCGTGATGTGCTCGGGAGCCTCGCCCGCGGTGCCCTCGACCTCCTCGTGACCGGCGTGGCCGATCAGCAGGATCCGGTAGTCCTCCTTGGCGAAGCGCTTCGCCTCGTGGTGGACCTTGGTGACCAGAGGGCACGTGGCGTCGATGGTCTTGAGATCGCGCTCGGCGGCCTGCGCGTGGACGGCCGGCGACACGCCGTGCGCCGAGAAGACCACGGTGGAGCCGGCGGGGACTTCGTCGAGCTCCTCGACGAAGATCGCGCCGCGGGCGGCGAGGTTGTGCACCACGTGCTTGTTGTGCACGATCTGCTTGCGCACGTAGACCGGGGCGCCGTACAGGTCGAGTGCCTTCTCGACCGTGATCACGGCACGGTCCACCCCCGCGCAGTAGCCGCGAGGATCGGCCAGGAGGACCGAGCCACCCACCGAGGGCATGCCGAGTTCGACCGAGGACGTCATGTCCGCCATGGTAGCGGCCCGCGAAACCGCCACCGGGACTGTCGGTCGCCCTGGGTAAGGTCGCCCCATGGCCCTCGAGACCAGTCCGGACGCTCCCGCACCGTTGCGGCAGATCTCTGGGTTGATCGGCACCTATATCGGGCGCCTGGGGGCCGTATGGGTCGAGGCGGAGATCGCCCAGCTCAATCGCCGCCGGGGCGTCTGCTTCCTCACCCTGCGTGATCTGGAGGCCCAGATGAGCATCCAGGCGACCTGCCACGCCAGCGTGCTCGACGCGTCCCCGGCTCCGGTCACCGAGGGCGCCCGGGTGGTCGTGCACGCCAAACCCGACTTCTACCAGCCCAGCGGCCGGCTCTCGCTGGCGATCCGGGAGATCCGCCCGGCCGGCGAGGGTGAACTGCTCGCCCAGCTCGAACGCCGCAAACAGCTCCTCGCCGCCGAGGGGCTCTTCGATCCACGGCTCAAGCGGCCGCTGCCGCTCCTCCCCGGCGGCATCGGGCTCATCACCGGCAAGGCCTCCGCCGCCGAGCGCGATGTCGTCGAGAACGTCCGGCTCCGGTGGGCCGCCGCCCCGCTCCATGTCCGGCATGCGCTGATGCAGGGACCGCAGAGCGCCGCCCAGGTCGTCGCCGAGCTGCGGTCCCTCGACGCGGATCCGGCCATCGACGTCATCGTCATCGCCCGCGGCGGTGGCAGCGTCGAGGATCTGCTGCCCTTCTCCGACGAGGCCCTGATCCGCGCGGTGCATGCCGTCACCACCCCGGTAGTGAGCGCCATCGGCCACGAACCCGACGTCCCCCTGCTCGACCTCGTCGCCGATCTACGCGCCTCCACCCCCACCGACGCGGCCAAGCGCATCGTGCCGGATGTCGGCGAGGAGGTGACCGGTCTCACCCAGATGCGCGCCCGTGGCCGTCAGGCACTGCGGACCCTCATCGAGCGCGAGGCCCACGCGCTCGCCACCCTGCGCACGCGCCCGGTGCTCGCCACCCCCACCACGGTCGTCGATGTCCAGCAGGCTCTCGTCGACCAGCATCGCGAGCGGGCCCTCCGCGCAGTGGGCGCCCGGCTCGACCGCGCCCACGACGAGATCGGCCACCACCTGGCGCGTGTCCGCGCGCTCTCGCCCTTGAACACCCTGCAACGCGGGTACGCCGTGGCGCTGGACGCCGACGGCCACCCGGTCACGAGCACGGAGCAGGTCGGCACGGGCGACCAACTCGCCATCCACCTCACCGACGGGCTGCTCACGGCCCGTGTCGAGTCCATCGAGGAGCACCGCCATGAGCACTGACGCCCTGCCCGGAACGGGCCCGGAACTGAGCTACGAACAAGCCCGCGACGAACTCATCGGCATCGTCCAGAAGCTGGAGACCGGTGGCACCACGCTCGAGGAGTCCCTGGCGCTGTGGGAGCGCGGCGAGGAGCTCGCCGAGATCTGTCAGACGTGGCTCGACGGCGCCCGTCAGCGGCTCGCGTCCGCCGAGGCGAGCTCGGAGAACCGCACCAGCGACGAGACATAGTCCCGCGTCACCTCGGCCGAGGTCGTCGACCTCACGACCGTCGTCACATCGTCCTCGGTCGTGGCATAGACGAGCTCATCGCCGGAGTCGCCCACCTGCCAGACCACGCCGTTCACGGTCTCCTCACGGGCGTCTTCGTCGATCGCCCGGTCGAGGGCCTCTCCGTCGCCGTCGAGAAGCTGGCGGATGCCGACGAACTCGTCGTCGTCGGTGACGACCCCCATCTCCCACGTGGTGGCGTCGATCCTCGCCGAATTGGCCATCCATCCGTCCGGCAGCTGCTCAGGCACCCACGGATCGAAGCCCGCGGTCGGCTCCACGCCCTCGGCGGCGGTGAGGTAGTCCACCTCCGAGACAGGACGGTCCGGTTCGACGGTGAAGAAGATCCGGCCGATGACGAACACCACGAGCACGCCGGCCGTCAACAGCAGGACGCTGCGCAGGACGTCGCTCATCTTGGCATTCGCGCCGCCGTAGCCGCTCATCGTTCTCCTGGATCGTGTTACCCGAACGCCCGCCACATTAGCGACCCCCGCGAACCCCGTTAGGATGCCGGTGTGGAGACTCTGACGCCTGCCGCCGACGCCCCTGACCGCAATCTCGCCCTCGATCTGGTCCGGGTGACCGAGGCCGGTGCCCTGGCCGCCGGCCGTTGGGTGGGCCGTGGCGACAAGAACGGCGCGGACGGTGTCGCGGTCAACGCCATGCGCAGTCTCGTCAACACCGTGGCGATGGACGGCGTGGTCGTGATCGGCGAGGGCGAGAAGGACAACGCCCCCATGCTGTACAACGGCGAGCACGTGGGTGACGGGCACGGCCCGGAGTGCGATGTCGCGGTCGACCCGATCGACGGCACCACGCTGACGGCCAAGAGCATGCCGAACTCCATCTCCGTCATGGCGGTGGCGCCGCGCGGCGCCATGTACGACCCCTCGGCCGTCTTCTACATGGAGAAGCTGGTGGCCGGTCCCGAGGCGGCCGACTCGGTCGACATCCGCCTTCCCGTCTCGGAGAACATCGCGATCGTCGCCAAGGCCAAGGGCATCCAGGTCGCGGACGTGACCGTCTGCCTGCTGGACCGGCCGCGCCACCAGCACCTCGTCGACGAGATCCGGTCGACCGGTGCCCGCATCAAGTTCATCACCGACGGCGATATCGCCGGCGGCATCATGGCGGCCCGTCCCGCCACCGGCGTGGATCTGCTCGTCGGGATCGGCGGTACCCCCGAGGGCATCATCACGGCCTGCGCCATGAAGGCCATCGGCGGCGTCATCCAGGGTCGGCTGACGCCCAAGGACGATGAGGAGCGCCAGCAGGCCCTCGACGCCGGACACGACCTCGACCGGGTGCTCTCCACGGACGACCTGGTCAGCGCCGACGACTGCTTCTTCGTGGCGACCGGCATCACCGACGGCGAGCTGATGCAGGGCGTCCGATACGCCGGGCCCGTCGCCTACACCGAGTCGATCGTCATGCGCTCGCGCTCGGGCACCATCCGCAAGATCTTCAGCGAGCACCGCCTGAGCAAGCTGCGCGCCTACTCGGCGGTCGACTACGACCAGTGAGCATCGCGCCCTCGGCGAGTGAGCGGTTCGCCCATCTCGACTCCGGGCTGACGCTCTGCTTCGAGAGCTGGGGCGACGAGGACGCCCCCGTGGTCCTGCTGATCATGGGGCTCGGCTCGCCGATGCACCTGTGGCCCGACGGCTTCTGCGAGCAACTGGTCGACCGCGGATATCGCGTCATCCGGTACGACAACCGCGACACCGGCCGGTCGACCGCACTCCGCGAGCAGCAGGTGACTCGTCTCGACATCGTGCGGGCAGCACTCGGGATCCAGCGGCAGGTCCCCTACACACTCGGCGATCTCGCCGATGACGCCGCCGGGCTGCTCGACCGGCTGGAGATCGACCGGGCGCACATCGTCGGAGCGTCGATGGGCGGGATGGTGGCCCAGACCTTCGCGATCGCCCATCCCGGACGGACCGCCTCGCTCACCTCGATCATGTCGACGACCGGATCGCGCTTCGCCGGCTGGATGGATCCGCGGCTGATCCCGATGATGCTGCGACCGGGAGCCACCAGCCGCGAGGAGTTCATCGCCGGACAGCTCGCGGCGAGTCTGGCGATCGGCTCCCCCGGCTTTCCCGACGACCCCGATCTCGTCCGCGCCACCGCGGAACTGACCTACGACCGCGGCTGGACCTCCGCCGGGGTCACCCGCCACGTCCTGGCGATCCTCACCCAGCGCGACCGCCGGAAGGCGCTGCGGTCGGTACGAGTGCCGGCGATGGTCGTGCACGGCACCGAGGACCGCATGGTGCATCCCTCCGGCGGCACCTCCACTGCTCGCGCTCTCCCGCAGGCCGAGCTGTTGAAGATCGCGGGAATGGGCCACGATCTCCCCGTCGCCGCACAGCCCGCCGTCGTCGATGCCATCGACCGCACCGCGCGAAGGGCATGACCGCCCACCTGCGTCGCCGCGTGGACGGCGCCCTGGAGCTTCGCGTCAACGGCGTCTTCGTGATGGACGATGCCGAGACCAGCTCCGAGCGGCTGCTCGCCCAGGTGGTGCTCGATCTGGGAGCCCATGACGTGCTCGTCGGGGGTCTGGGGCTCGGCTACACGCTCCGAGCGCTGCTCGACGGGGGCGCCGATCGGGTGATCGTCGCCGAGGTGGAGGCCGAGGTCGTGGGGTGGTTCGCCGACGACACCATCCCGGGCGGCCGTGAGCTGACGGCAGATCCACGAACCGCGATCGAGACCGGGGACGTCCGCGACATCGTGACCGCGCAGCCTCCGTCGAGCCTCGATGCGATCGTGCTCGATGTCGACAACGGGCCGGACTTCCTCGTGCACGACGCCAATGCGCAGGTCTACGAGACGGACTTCATCGAGCAGTGCGCGACCCGGTTACGGCCGACCGGCCACCTGTGCGTCTGGTCGATGGCCGATTCCCCCACGCTGCGCGCCCGCCTCGCGGAGCACTTCGAGCACGTCGAAGCTCGCGACGTTCCGGTCAGGCTGCAGGGACGCCGGGAGTCGTATTGGGTTCTTCGAGGCTCGCGGCCACGCTGACCAGCGTCTCGCGGCAGGCGACGATCGCCGGGCTCTGCGCCACGGACGGACGGGTGGCGGTGAAGACCTGGCGGCGCGGCTCCCCCTCGAGGTCATGCAGCTGCACCTCCGCCTCACGTCCCAACCACATGAGATCGGGGATGAGCGCAACGGCGATGCCGGCCTCGACCAGGTCGATCTGAGCCTGGAGATCAGGGGTCTCATAGCGCACATCGGGTTCGAACCCGGCCACGCGGCACCGTTGCTCGGCCCAGTGGCGGGAGGCGACATCGTCGGGCTCCATCGTCCACGGCGCCGTGGCCGCCTCGTCCACCGTGGTGATCTCGGCCAGCGGGCCGACTCGGGGAGTCACCAGACGGATGCGGTCGGCGAACAACGGCACCCGGTCCAGCTCGGCATGCCACGGCGCGGCGTGACCGGGATACTGCTCGGCCACCACGAGATCGACATCGCCGATCGAGGTCGCCCCGAGCGCGGCCGCCGGCTCTCGCTGCTGCATCTCGACCCGCACGAACGGATGCGTGTCGCGCAGGCTCACGAGCATCCGCGGCATGAGAGCCAGCGCCGCGGACTGGAAGATGCCGATCCTCACGGTGCCGACGGCGGCGTCCAGCGACTCCTCCAGCTCGGTCTCTGCCAGCTCCAGCCGAGCCACGATCTCCTCGGTGTGGCCGACGAGGATCTCGGCCTGCGGGGTGAGCGCGAGTCGTCGGCCCGTACGACGCAGCAGCGGCACGCCGACCTCGCGTTCGAGGATCGTCAGCTGCTGCGATACCGACGACGGCGACTGGTGGAGCGCCGCGGCGACCTCCACGATCGTCCCGCGATGGTGGAGCTCGCGCAGCAGGGTGAGGCGACGCACGTCGAGCATCGGCAATCCTTCACATGAACCGAACGATATCGATAAGGAAACGTCACTTTACCTGAAGTGTCATGGTTCTCATACTGGTGTCATGACCGCTCCCCTCCCGCTTCCCGACTCGCTCGCCGACGACGCCGTCGCCCTCGTGCGCGCCTGGCTCCAGGCCGCCGAGAAAGAGCCGGTCGACCGCTCCGCCGCCCAGCTCGCCGGCCTGCTGAAGGACCCCAAGGGACTCGACTTCACCGTGGGCTTCATCGACGGCGTCATCCGCCCCGAGGACGAGCGCATCGCGGCGCAGAAGTTCGCGGAGCTCGCTCGCGACGTTCCCGGCTTCCTGCAGTGGTACCTCAAGGTCGCCGTCAAGGTCGGGGCCGTCGCCGGCCGCGTGGCTCCCAAGCTGGTCATCCCGATCGTGCGCCGTGTACTGCGCCAGATGGTCGGTCACCTCGTCATCGACGCGCGCGACGAGCAGCTCGGACAGGCGATCGCCAAGATCCGCAAGCCCGGCACGCGCCTCAACATGAACCTGCTCGGCGAGGCCGTCCTCGGCGAGGAGGAGGCCGCCAAGCGGCTCGAGGGCACGCACACGCTGCTGGCTCGCGAGGACGTCGACTACGTGTCGATCAAGGTCTCCTCGACCGTCGCCCCGCACAATCGGTGGGCCTTCGACGACGCCGCGGACCACATCGTCGAGAGCCTCGTGCCGCTCTACGAGCGCGCCGCGGCCGCCCCCACGCCGAAGTTCATCAACCTCGACATGGAGGAGTACCACGATCTCGATCTGACCATCGAGGTCTTCACCCGCATCCTGGACATGCCGCAGTTCGAGAAGCTGCAGGGCGGCATCGTGCTCCAGGCCTATCTCCCGGACGCGCTCGGCGCGATGCAGCGCGTGCAGGACTGGGCGGCCAAGCGCGTCGCTCGTGGCGGCGCATCGGTCAAGGTGCGCGTCGTCAAGGGCGCGAACCTGCCGATGGAGCAGGTGGAGGCCTCGCTGCACGGCTGGCCGCTAGCGACCTGGTCGAGCAAGGCCGAGTCGGATGCGAGCTACAAGAGCGTCATCGACTATGCGCTGAACCCGGACCACATCGCCAACGTGCGGGTGGGCGTCGCCGGACACAATCTCTTCGATCTCGCCTGGACCTGGCTGCTGGCCGGCGAGCGGGGCGTCCGCAGTGGCGTCGACTTCGAGATGCTGCTCGGCATGGCGCCCGGTCAGGCCGCCGCCGTCCGCCGCGACGTGGGCGAACTCCTGCTGTACACGCCCGTCGTGCATCCTCGCGAGTTCGACGTCGCGATCGCGTACCTCATCCGTCGTCTCGAGGAAGGCGCCAGCTCGGAGAACTTCATGTCGGCGGTCTTCGAGCTCTCGGCCAATGAGGATCTCTTCCGCCGCGAGGAGCAGCGCTTCCGCACCTCGCTGGGCATGATGTTCACCGAGGCGCCCCTACCGAACCGCGCGCAGGACCGGCGTGCCGATCCCGAGCCGTTCCCCGCGGAGTTCGCCAACACGCCCGACACCGACCCGTCACTGCCGGCCAACCTGGAGTGGGCGCGCGGGATCTTCGACCGCATCGACGACTCCGTGCTGGGCGAGGACGTCGTGGCCGAGCACACGATCGCCCACCCGCGCGATCTCGACGACCAGATCACCGGCGCCGCCGACGCGTCGGCCTCGTGGGGCGCGCTGAGCGGGGCCGAACGTGCGGACATCCTGGTGCGCGCCGCGCACAGCCTCGAGAAGAACCGTGCCCGGCTGCTGGAGGTCATGGCCTCCGAGTGCGGCAAGACCCTCGACCAGTCCGATCCTGAGGTCTCCGAGGCCATCGACTTCGCCTTGCACTATGCCGAGCTCGCCCGTCAGCTCGACGAGGTCGACGGTGCGGAGTTCCATCCGGTCGGCCTGACCCTGGTCGTGCCACCGTGGAACTTCCCCGTCGCTATCCCGGCAGGGTCGACTCTCGCCGCCCTCGCGGCCGGCTCGTCGGTCATCATCAAGCCCGCCCCGCAGGCCCGCCGTTGCGGCGCGATCATGGTGCAGGCGCTGTGGGAGGCCGGTGTCCCGCGCGACGTGCTGCGCCTCGTCAACGTCGGCGAGGACCAGCTCGGCCGTCAGCTCATCAGCGACCCGCGGGTCGACCGGTTGATCCTGACCGGTGCCTTCGAGACCGCCGAGCTCTTCCGGAGCTTCCGCCCGGATCTGCCGCTCTTCGGTGAGACGAGCGGCAAGAACTCGATCATCGTCGCGGAGAGCGCCGACCTCGACCTCGCCGTCAAGGACGTCGTCTACTCGGCCTTCGGCCACGCGGGCCAGAAGTGCTCGGCCGCATCGCTGGTGATCCTCGTCGGCTCGGTCGCGAAGTCGCCGCGCTTCCGCCGCCAGCTGCTGGATGCCGTGCGTTCACTCAAGGTCGCCTGGCCGTCCGACCCGACCGCCCAGATGGGCCCGGTCGTCGAGCCCGCCGAGGGCAAGCTGCTGCGCGGCCTGACCAAGCTCGGCTCGACCGAGACCTGGCTGGTGCGTCCCCAGCAGCTCGACGAGACCGGCCGGCTGTGGAGCCCGGGCGTCCGCGACGGTGTCGCCCCGGGCTCGGAGTACCACCTCACCGAGTACTTCGGCCCGATCCTCGGCATCATGACCGCCGACACCCTCGACGAGGCGATCGAGCTGCAGAACCGCGTCGAGTACGGACTGACTGCGGGCCTCCACTCCCTCGACGCCGATGACATCGACGTCTGGCTGCGCCATGTCCAGGCCGGCAATGTCTACGTCAACCGCGGCATCACCGGAGCGATCGTGCGGCGCCAGCCCTTCGGCGGCTGGAAGAAGTCGGCGGTCGGCCCGGGCGCCAAGGCGGGCGGACCGAACTACCTGGTCGCCCTCGGGGACTGGACGTCGTCCGAGGCCACCGCACAGGACAGCCCCGCCGATGACGTGGTCCGCTTCGTGCAGGAGGCCGCCAAGGTCACCGGACTCGACGACGCCGCCCGCGAGCGTCTGACCCGCGCGACGCACAGTGACGCCGCGATGCTGCGGACGGAGTTCGGCATCCGCAAGGACGTGAGCGGGCTGACCGCGGAGCGCAACGTCTTCCGCTACCTGCCCTGCCCGGCCGTGATCCGTTTCGCCACCGGTGGTGACGTGGCGGACCTCGTGCGGGTCGCCGCTGCGGCGATCTCGGTGGACGCCCCGGTGACCGTGTCGCTGCCCGACCGCCGCTACGCGGCACTGTTCGAGGGCACCGGCCTGGACGTCGAGGTGCTGGCCGACGAGGCCTGGCTCCGTGCCCTCGCCTCCGGCCCGGCCCAGCGGGTACGTCTCGTGGGCGGGTCGGCCGCCTCGGTCTACCCGGTGATCGGCGGCCGTCCCGATGTCGCGGTCTACGACCACGAGGTCACCGAGGCCGGGCGCATCGAGCTGCTGCCGTTCCTGCACGAGCAGGCGATCAGCATCACTGCCCACCGCTTCGGCACCCCCAACCACCTCACCGACGCGATCATCTGACCCACCCTGGGAGCGGTAGACCATCAACCGAATCCTCGTCCGGGCGGTAGGCCATCAACCTGATGAAGCAGTGATGAGGTTGATGGCCCACCGCTCCGACGCCGGTACGGTTGATGACGTACCGCCACGGGCCAGGCCTGATGACTGCGGACGATAGGGTGCGAACATGACCGACAACACCACCGAATGGCGCATCGAGCACGACACCATGGGCGAGGTCCGGGTCCCGGCTGACGCCCTGTGGCGGGCGCAGACCCAGCGTGCCGTCGAGAACTTCCCGATCTCCGGCACGCCGATCGAGTCGGCGCAGATCCGCGCCTTGGCGCAGATCAAGTCCGCCTGCGCGCAGGCGAATGCCGAGCTCGGCATCATCGAGCAGGACGAGGCCGACGCGATCTCGGCCGCGGCCGCCGAGGTCGCCGCCGGTCAGCACGACGATCAGTTCCCGATCGACGTCTTCCAGACCGGCTCGGGCACGTCGAGCAATATGAACACCAACGAGGTCATCGCGACGATCGCGAGCAAGAACCTCGGCCGCGAGGTCCACCCGAACGACAAGGTCAACGCCTCGCAGTCCAGCAACGACGTCTTCCCGACCTCGATCCACGTCGCCGCGACCGAGGCCGCCGTCAAGCAGCTGATCCCCGGTCTCGACCACCTCGCCACCACGCTGGAGCGCAAGGCCGGCGAGTTCGCGGAGGTCGTCAAGTCCGGTCGCACGCACCTGATGGACGCCACTCCGGTCACCCTCGGCCAGGAGTTCGCCGGCTACGCCGCGCAGATCCGCAAGGGCATCCGCCGCGTGGAGTCGGCGCTCCCCGCCACCGCCGAGGTCCCCCTCGGCGGCACCGCCGTCGGTACCGGCATCAACACCCCGCAGGGCTTCCCGCAGCGCGTCATCGAGATCCTCGCCGAGTCCACCGGACTGCCGATCACCGAGGCCGCGGACCACTTCGAGGCGCAGGGCGCTCGCGACGGCCTGGTCGAGATGAGCGGCGCCCTCAAGACCATCGCCGTCAGCCTCACCAAGATCTGCAATGACCTGCGCTGGATGGGCTCGGGCCCGCGTACCGGTCTCGCCGAGATCAACCTGCCCGATCTGCAGCCCGGGTCCAGCATCATGCCGGGCAAGGTCAACCCCGTGCTCCCGGAAGCGACGCTCATGGTCGCCGCGCAGGTCATCGGCAACGACGCCACGATCACCGTGGCCGGCGCGTCCGGCACGTTCGAGCTCAACGTGATGCTGCCGGTCATCGGCCGCAACCTGCTGGAGTCGATGCGTCTGCTCGCCACCTCGTCGGTCACCCTCGCCGATCGCTGCATCGACGGCATCACCGCGAATGCCGACCGCTGCCGCGAGTACGCCGAGTCGAGCCCATCGGTCGTGACGCCCCTCAACCGGCACATCGGCTACGAGAACGCGGCCGCGATCGCCAAGAAGGCGGTCAAGGAGCGCAAGACGATCCGCGAGGTCGTCATCGAGGACGGTTACGTCGAGCGCGGGGACATCTCCGAGGCCGATCTGGACAGCGCCCTCGACGTCATGAGCATGACCCACCCGTGAGCTGACACCTCGCCCCACAACGGGCGGGGGGGGGGGGGGGGGGGGGGGGGGGGGGGGGGGGGGGCGCGCCCCCCCCCCCCCCGGGGGGGGGGGTGCGCGTCCGTTCTTCGCCGAGGATGGACGCTCACCCACCGCCCGTTGTCGTCGACGGACGCCTACTCACCGCCCTCGGTCAGGTTCCGCGGCGGGCGACCACGTAGCCGCCCTCGTCGTAGACGACGGTGTACTCGGTGCCGTGGGCCTTGCGGGCGTACTGGACGATGTCGTCGGACGAGATCGCGCTGTCGAAGACGATGTAGTCGGGCACCGCGTCGCCGATGGTCCCGCGCCAGTACAGCTCGTAGTCCGTCGCCAGATGCGTGAGCAACCCGAGATCGGATTCGACCGCCGCGCCCCGCGGTAGCTGGCTGATCGCGCCCTCGGCCGCCTCCGCCCGCGGCGACTCCCGCCAGGTGTCGGGATCGGCGAGGGTCGTGAGCGGCGATCCGATGAGGGTGTAGACGGTGGCTGCCGCGCTGAGCAGCACGGCCGGCCACACCAGCCGCGGACGCCGGGCCAGCACGTCGATCATCGCGACGAAGACCACCGGCATGAGCGTCAGGGAATAGTGCCACTCGGTGCCCCAGTAGAAGGGGTTGTCGCCGACGAACCGCCACAGGAAGGTCGGCACCACCACGACCGCCCAGGGCGACAACAGCGCGGCCGCCCCCGTGATCGCGAAGGTCAGCGCCACCGTGAGCAGCTTGCGCCCGGGCTCGGCGGTCAGCGTGGACCAGATGCCGGCGTCTCCGCCCAGCGTGCCGACATAGTCGTAGGCATCGCCGGTGTTGAAGGACGGGATCACGAGACCGACCACGATCGCGACCGCCGCCACACCCCCGATGCCGAGGCCGAGACCCTTGCGCCGCTTCCCCGCCAGCCACAGCGCGAGACCGATCGCCGCCACGGTGAACCCCAGATCCTCCTTGACCAGCAGCAACGGCAGCGACCACCAGATCACCCGGTCGTAGCGCGCCTCCACGAAGGCGGCGCCGGCGAGCGCCAGCAGCGGAACGGCGAAGGCCACCTCGTGGAAGTCCGCCGCCACCGCCGACTGGAGGCCGAAGGAGACGGCGTAGAGGACACCGATGATCGTGCCGATGAGCGAACCGAGGTGGCGCACGGCGAGGGACGCGATCACCGCGACCGAGATGCCCAAGAGGACCGCCTGCGCCACCAGCAGGGTCTGCGCGTGGGGGAAGAGGCGGTACACGGGCGCGAGGACCGCGTAGATGGGCGAGAAGTGGTCGCCGAGGATGTGGTAGCCCGGCCCCTTGACCGGGACGATGGGCGCCTCGAATCGAGCATAGGCCGCGAGAGCCTGCTCGAAGATGGCGTTGTCCCACGAGGTCACCGTGAATCGCCGAAAGCGCAGCACCGCGAGCACCGAGTAGACGAGGGTGGTGGCGATCCCGAGGATCCAGGCAGGGCGGCGGTCCATAGCGATCCAACGCTAGCCGAGCGGCCCGACAGAGCGGCGGCAGGTGGACGCTCCCGCTACCGTGACAGCGTGACCCGCCCGCGCCTGCTGCTCGTGGCACTCGCGATCGTCGTCGCTGCCGCCACCCGTCTGCCCCGGTTGAGCCATCCGCTCACCCCCGATGAGGCCGGTTTCCTGATCGTCGGCCGGGGGTGGAGCTCAGCGGGCGCCCAGCTGTACGGCGCCCAGTGGGTCGACCGTCCTCCTGTCCTCATCGCCGTCTTCCGATTCGCCGAGGAGGCCGGCGGCCTGTACGCCCTCCGCCTGATCGGCGTGCTGGCGGCGGCACTGACCGTGCTGTTCGCGGCACGCGTCGCCGTCCGGATCGCCGGGCACGGCGCGGCCGTGCCCGCCGCGTGGGCGGCGGCCCTCATGGTGGCGACGCCGGTGGTGGCGAACGGGCGCGTGGACGGAGAGCTGCTGGCCGCGCCGTTCGTCCTCGCCGGGCTCTCGGCGGCGGTCGCGGCGCTCGCCCCCGAGATCTCGGCCCGGCAGGTCCTCATCCGCGCCTCCCTGGCCGGTGTCGCGGGACTCACCGCGATGATGATCAAGCAGAACTTCGTCGATGTGGCGGTGTTCGCCGCGGTGGCGGGACTCGTGGCGCTCCTGCGACGCGAGATCGACTGGCCCAGGTCCCGTCTCCTGGTGGTCGGCTTCGTCGGAGGCGCCGCGGCGGCCCTGGCCGTCATCCTGCTGTGGTCGTGGAGCCGCGGCACATCGCCCATCGAGCTGTACGAGGCCCTGTATCCCTTCCGGATCGAGGCATCGCGCGCCATCGACGAGGGGGCCGCGGCGGTCATCGAGCGCCGCTCCGCGCTCCGCCTCGCGCTGGTGCTCGGCGGGGCCGTGCCGCTCACCGTCATCGCGCTGCCACTGCTGTGGCGCCGGGGCACGGCGGCGGTCTGGGGCATGGTCGCCGTCGTGGCCTTCGGCCTGTTCTCCGTCGCGGCCGGCGGCAGCGCCTGGCTGCACTACCTGGTCCAGCTGTGCGGGCCGGTGGCGGTGCTGACCGGCGTGGCCGCCGCGACGTATCGGATCCGCGGACGCCTCGCGATCGCCGCGGGGCTGATCCTCGTCCTGGTGGCCGGGGTGGTGACGCAGATCGAGCTGCCCGACAGGCCCACGCAGCTGACCCGCGAGCGTTCGGGTGAGGCGATCGCGGCCGTCTCCGATCCGGGCGACTCGATCGTCGTGTTCCCCTATGGCGCGAATATCGCCTACGCGAGCGGCTTGGACACGCCGTACCCCTATCTGTGGATGCTGCCCGCGATCGTGCGCGACACCGATCTGTCGACCCTCGGCGGACTGATCCGCGGTGAGAATCCGCCCACCTGGCTCGTGCTCACCACCCAGCCGGACCGCTGGCCGAACTACGGCTTCACCGGTCCGACCGACCTCCTCGACGGGCGGTACGCGGAGGTCGGGGAACTGTGCGGCCGGCCCGTCTACCTGATGCGCGACGCCGATCGCGCCGCGCCAGTCGACCCCTGCGCCTGACCCCCGTGGGCGGTGACTTACGCACCTCTCGCGGGGACCGGCGGTGGTTCACGCACGTCTCAGCGCGAGTGAGGAGTGCGTAAGTCACCGCCCAACGGCGCGAGAGGTGCGTAAGTCACCGCTCAGGGGGAGGCGAGGAGCACACCGGACCTCAGAGGGTGACATCCTCCAGCATCTCGGTCACCAGCGCCGCGACCGGCGAGCGCTCGGAACGCGTGAGCGTGACGTGACTGAACAGCGGATGGCCCTTGAGCTTCTCGACCACGGCCACCACGCCGTCGTGCCGGCCGACGCGCAGGTTGTCGCGCTGGGCGACATCGTGGGTGAGCACGACCTTCGAGTTGGCGCCGATACGCGAGAGCACCGTCAGCAGCACATTGCGCTCCAACGACTGCGCCTCGTCGACGATGACGAAGGCATCGTGCAGCGAGCGCCCGCGGATGTGGGTGAGCGGCAGGACTTCGAGCATGTCGCGGTCGAGGATCTCCTCGATGACCGGCGGCGAGGTGACCGCACCGAGGGTGTCGAAGACCGCCTGCGCCCAGGGGCCCATCTTCTCGGACTCGCTGCCGGGCAGGTAGCCGAGCTCCTGGCCGCCGACGGCGTAGAGGGGTCGGAACACCACGACCTTCTTGTGCTGGCCGCGTTCGAGGACGGCCTCGAGACCGGCGCAGATCGCCAGCGCCGACTTGCCCGTGCCGGCGCGACCGCCGAGGGAGACGATGCCGACACTCGGGTCGAGCAGCAGGTCCAGCGCCACGCGCTGCTCGGCCGACCGGCCGTGCAGGCCGAAGGCCTCGCGGTCGCCGCGCACCAGCTGCACCTGCTTGTCGGCGGTGACGCGCCCGAGTCCGCTGCCCTTGTCCGACAACAGCACGAGTCCGGTGTGGCACGGGAGGTCACGCGCGGCCTCGAGATCGACCGTGCCGTGCTCGTAGAGGTCGTCGAGGTCGAGGGCGTCGATCTCGAGCTCCTGCATGCCGGTCCAGCCGGACTCGAGTGCCCACTCCGCCCGGTACTCCTCGGCGCGCAGACCGACCGCCGATGCTTTGACGCGCATCGGAAGATCCTTGGAGACGAGCGTGACGTCGCGCCCCTCGTTCGCGAGATTGCGGGCGACGGCGAGGATGCGGGTGTCGTTGTCGCCCAGCCGGAACCCGGCCGGGAGCGATGCGGCATCCGTGTGGTTCAGCTCGACGCGCAGCGTGCCGCCCTCCTCGCCGATCGGGAGAGGCGAGGCGAGGGTGCCGTGCTCGACGCGCAGATCGTCCAGGAAACGCAGGGCGCTCCGGGCGAAGTAACCGAGCTCGGGATGATGTCTCTTGCCTTCGAGCTCGCTGATCACGACGACGGGGATGACCACCTCGTGTTCGTGGAACCGCTGCATGGCGGCCGGATCGGCCAGCAGAACGCTGGTGTCCAGCACATACGTCCGGCATGAGGCAATGCTCTGTGTAGCCACGGCTGTCTCCTCGAGAGCCACGCACGCACCCTGCACCCGGCCCTCACATCATCGATCTGACCAAGGGCACCTTCGTCTCAGGGGCGAGCTTCGGCACATCTCGAAACTACGCCCGAGGAACGCCGGCTCGGCGCCGACACGCCAGGACGCGGGTGACGCTCAGGTCAATTCGCGATGACGGGCAGATGACCGGACCGGGGCCGAGGTCAGGTGCCGAAGCGACGTTCGCGCGAGGCGTAGGACCGCATGGCGCGCAGGAAGTCGACCCGCCGGAACGCCGGCCAGAGGGCGTCGGAGAAGTAGAACTCCGAGTGCACGCTCTGCCACAGCAGGAAGCCGCTGAGCCGCTGTTCACCGGAGGTGCGGATCACGAGGTCGGGATCGGGCTGGCCCTTGGTGTAGAGGTGCTCGGCGATGTCGTCGACGTCGAGGGTCATGGCGATGTCGTCGAGCGTGCGTCCCTTGGCGGCCTGATCGAGCAGCAGTGAGCGCATCGCATCGGTGAGCTCCTGGCGGCCTCCGTAGCCGACGCAGACGTTGACGTGCAGGCCGGTGATGCCGGAGGTCGCGTCGGCGGACGCCTTCAGCCGGGCCGCTGACTCCTGCGGCAGCATGTCCAGATTGCCGATGAGCCGCACGTGCCAGCGTCGCGACGCCGCGAGGGAATCGACCATCTGCTCGATCACCGCGAGGAGCGCGGACAGCTCCTCGGGCGAGCGGCGCAGGTTGTCGGTGCTCAGCACCCAGAGGGTCACGATCTTGACGCCGAGCTCGTCGCACCACCCCAGGAACTCGGTGATCTTCTCCGCGCCCGCCTGGTAGCCGTGATCGACGCCGGCGCCCGCGCCTCGCGCCCACCGGCGATTGCCGTCGACGATCGCGCCGACGTGGTGCGGGAGTCGCGCGGGGTCGAGCCCGTTCATCAGCCGACGCTCGTACACGCCGTACAGCAGGTCACTCATCCCCATGCGGGTCAGCCTACGCTCCTCACTCGGCCGATCACGTGAGAGCGCACACATCGCTGACGGGTTGCCCCCGCGGCGGACTATCCTCAAAGCGTGACCCGACGATCCCCCGACACGCTGCTGGACGATGTCTCCGAGCGCCTGCAGGCACGTGTCGACGTGATCAAGCCCAAGCTGCGGGGCTGGCTGCACCTGGCGACCGCGCCGCTGGCCTTCTTCTCCTTCGTCGTCATGCTGGTCATCGCCGACGATCCGCTGGCGCGGGCGGGTGCCGCCGTCTTCATGGTGAGCTCGCTCGCCCTGTTCGTGGTGTCGGCGGTCTACCACACCGGCCGCTGGCACGAGAGCGTCCAGCGGGCGCTCAAGCGCATCGACCATTCGAATATCTTCATCATGATCGCGGGCTCGTACACGCCGTTCTCGCTGCTGCTGCTCTCGGGCACGCACGCGGCGATCATGCTCTCGCTGGTCTGGGGCGGGGCGCTGCTGGGTGTCGTGTTCAAGGTCTTCTGGCTGAGCGCGCCGCGCTGGATCTATGTGCCGCTGTATCTGGTGCTGGGCTGGGCGGCCGTCCTCTACTGGCCCGAGTTCGTCAATGCCGCGCCGACCGCCGTGTTAGTGCTGATGATCGTCGGCGGCGGCCTCTACACCCTCGGCGCGCTGGTCTACGGTTTCAAGTGGCCCGACCCGTTCCCGCGCTGGTTCGGATTCCACGAGGTCTTCCACACCCTGACGATCGCCGCCTTCATCGTCCACTACGTCGGCGTCAGCCTCCTCGTCTACGGCTAGCCCTGTTTCGCCCTCCGGGCCGGCTTTTGCCGGGTTGTGGCCCTTCGCCTTCGGCGTGTCGGGGCCACAACCCGGCAAAAGTGGGGCCCGGAGGGGCGGAGGGTGGGGTCTAGAGGTCTTCGGGACTCGCGACGGGGCGCTGACAGACGTGGTCGCGGCAGATGTAGACGGCGGTCGCACCGTCGAGGCGCGTCTTGTCCTCGAAGAGCGGCACCCGCAGTCCCTCCTCGCCACGCACCACCACCGCCCCTGGGCTGGGGAGTCCGAGCGCGGCCCGATGCAGCGCGTCGTCATCGCCGACGACCGCGATCTCGGCCGGACCCGCCAGCAGCGCCTCGGCGGCAGCGAGCGTCCAGCCGGCGTACCGCGGGACCTGGCGCGCGAGCGGACCGGCGGCGTCGACCGACAGCTCGGCAGCGTCTCGGTAGCGGTCCTCCCCCGTCACGGCTGCGAGGGCGAGCATCGCGTGGGCGACGGCCGAGGTCCCCGACGGGGTGACATTGTCGGAGATGTCCTTGGGGCGCACGAGCAGCTGCTCGGCGTCGTCGGCGGTGTCGAACCAGCCGCCCTCCGGGTCGGCGAAGTGCTCCAGGATGCGGTCACCGAGTACGACCGCGCGTTCCAGCCAGACGGCATCGCCGGTGAAGCCGAGGACGGAGACGAAGGCCTCGGCCACCAGCGCATAGTCGTCCAGCACGCCCGCGTTGCGCGAGGCCACGCCGTCGCGTGACGTCCGCACGAGCCGGCCGTCGGCGATGTGGACGTCCCAGAGCAGGGTGGCGGCCCGGACCGCGGCGTCGGTGAGGTCGGGCTCCTCGAACAGCACACCGGCCTCGGCGAGCGCGGTGATGGTCAGGGCGTTCCAGGAGGCGACGATCTTGTCGTCGCGGGCGGGACGCGTCCGCTCGGAACGGACGTCCAGCAGTGCGCGTCGAACCCTGCCCCAGCGCTCGGGATCGTCCGGGTCCGCTGGCAGTTGCAGGGTGGAGAAGCCGCGCTCGAAGGTGCCCGCCGCCGTCACGCCGAGGAGCCCCGACGCCCAGGCACCGTCGGCGGCGCCGAGGGTGCGCATGAGCTGGTTGGGGTTCCAGACATAGTAGGTGCCCTCGTGTCCGTCGCTGTCGGCATCGAGGGCGGAGGCGAAACCCCCTTCGGCGGTCTGGAGTTCGTCGAGCAGGAAGCGCGCGGTCTCCCGCGCGATGCGCTCCCCGAGCTCCGAGCCCGTCTGCCGCCACCAGTGGGTGTAGAGCCGCAGGAGGAGGGCGTTGTCGTAGAGCATCTTCTCGAAGTGCGGCACCCGCCAGTAGCGGTCGACGCTGTAGCGGGCGAAGCCGCCGCCGAGTTGGTCGTACATGCCGCCGCGGGCCATCGCCTCACAGGTGCGGTCGACCATGGTCAGGGCGGTGTCGTCGCCGGTCCGCTCGGCATGACGGAGCAGGAACTCCAGCACCATCGACGGCGGGAACTTGGGTGCCGCACCGAAGCCCGCCGCCTCCTCGTCGAAGTCCTTTCCGAGGGTCGTGGCCGCGGCGCTCAGATGGTCCGGTGTGAGGCTGCCGCCCGGGGCGATGCCGGTATCGGCGAGGTACTCGCGCACCTGCTCGCCGGCCTGCTCGATCTCGTCGCGACGCTCCCGCCAGGCATCGGTGAGCGCCTGCAGCACCTGGGTGAAGGCTGGATGCCCGCCGCGCGGCTCGGGCGGGAAGTAGGTGCCGGCGAAGAAGGGCACACCGTCGGGTGTCATGACGCAGGTCATCGGCCAGCCGCCCTGGCCCGTCATCGCCTGCGTGGCGCGCATGTAGATGGCGTCGACATCGGGCCGCTCCTCGCGGTCGACCTTGATGTTGACGAAGTGCTCGTTCATGAACGCAGCGGTGGCAGGGTCCTCGAAGGACTCGTGGGCCATGACGTGGCACCAGTGGCAGGCCGCGTACCCGACGCTCAGCAGGATCGGCCGGTCGAGCGTCCTCGCCACCTCCAACGCCTCCGGCCCCCACTCCCACCAGTCGACGGGATTGTCAGCGTGCTGCTGGAGATACGGGCTCGTGGCGGCAGCGAGACGATTCATATCTCCATCCTCCCGGGCGACTGGTGAGGTGGCGTGCGCCCAGACCCGCATTCGCCACCTGTCCAGGCTCGAGTCACCGGTGCGACACCTGCGGGTCGCACCCTGGTCACGTGCGCGGGATTCGCTGAGCCGGAAGACGCTCAAGATCTCTAGCAAAGGACTACACATGTCAACACGACGCGCTCCCGCAGCGCGCTGGTCGGCCGGCCTCGCCGTCGGCGCCTTGACGATCGGCGTGGGCTCTGGACTGGTCGCCCCGGCGTCCGCGGCCGAGGATCACACGCACAACGGCGGTGCCGCCCGGCTCAGCGGCGATCAGACGCAGGCGATCAGGGACTCGATCGTCGACGGGCCCGCCAAGAACGTCATCCTCATCATCGGCGACGGCATGGGCGACTCGGAGATCACGGTGGCCCGCAACTACGCCGAGGGCGCGGGCGGGACCTTCGCCGGCATCGATGCGCTGCCGTTGACCGGCTCCTACACGACGTGGGCGGTCAACGAGGACGGTAGCCCGAACTACGCGTCGGAGTCCGCCTCGACCGCGACCGCCTGGTCGACCGGCACCAAGACCGTGAACGGACGGCTCGGTGTCGATGTCGACAACGCGGCCCAGTCGACCCTCTTGGAGATCGCCAAGGCGAACGGCCGCAAGACCGGCAATGTCTCCACCGCCGAGATCCAGGACGCCACCCCGGGCGCCCAGGTGTCGCACATCTCCCAGCGCGGCTGCTACGGCCCGGAGGAGACGTCCGCGAAGTGCGCCGACGAGGCGCTGGAGTCCGGTGGCCTCGGCTCCATCAGCGAGCAGCTGCTCAACCTGCGGCCCGATGTCACGCTCGGCGGTGGTGCGGCGAGCTTCTCCCAGTCCGCCAAGGCCGGACCATGGGAGGGCGAGACGCTGTTCACGCAGGCCGAGCAGCGCGGCTACCAGCTCGTGAACGATCTCGACGGACTCGACGCGGTCACCGCGGCCGATCAGAGCCGGCCACTGCTCGGACTCTTCACCGACGGGAACTTCCCGGTGCGCTGGCAGGGCCCGCAGGCCACGATCGGCGGCGGCGACCAGGCTGCGCAGCAGTGCCGCGAGAACCCCGAGAGGCTGGACACCGGCCTCTCCCTGGGGTCACTGACCTCGAAGGCCGTCGACCTCCTCGACAACAGTGACGGCTTCTTCCTGCAGGTCGAGGGCGCGAGCATCGACAAGCAGGATCATGCCGCCGATGCCTGCGGACAGATCGGCGAGACGGTCGATCTCGACGAGGCCGTCCAGGCAGCACTGGACTTCGCGAAGGCCGATGGCGACACGCTCGTCATCGTGACAGCCGACCACGCGCACACCAGCCAGATCGTCGGCAGCACTCCCCCGGGTCTCAGCGCCCACCTGCAGACCGACGAGGGACAGTCGATGATCGTCTCCTACGGCACCGCTCCCGCGGGCGGATCGCAGCAGCACACCGGTTCGCAGGTGCGGATCGCCGCCTACGGCCCCGGTGGGGCGAATGTCGTCGGCTTGACCGATCAGACCGATGTCTTCTTCACCTCCATCGGCGCGCTGCAGCTGAATCGTGATCTGGCAGCGCTCAGCGCCGATGCCTCGATCACCAGCTCGGCCGACGAGGTCGCCCCCGGCGAGGAGTTCACGGTCAGCGTCCAGAACCTGAAGGCCGACTGGACCACCGAGGCCACGGCGGGCGAAGCCGACCTGGGGCAGAAGGACGTCATCGACGGCTCGGTCGACTACACCGTCACCGCGCCCACCGAACCGGGCGAGATTGCGGTCGCCGTCACCGGCTCGCAGACCGACACCTCGCTCTCGGTGCCGGTGGTCGTCACCGACGGGGCGGGAGGCGGTGCCGGACCCGGTGGCGACGACGGACAGGACGACGGCGGCGCGAGCCCGGCTCCGAGCGACAAGGGTGGCTCACTGCCCATGACCGGCGCCACGATCACACTGCTCCTGTTGCTCGTGGCAGCAGCGGCCATCGCCGCGGGCACCGCGATCGCGCGCCACCGCAGGCACGGCATCACCGTCTGACGATCGGGGCCCGGGGGCCCGGTCCGGTGTCGAACCGGTCCGGGCCCTCCGGCCTGTCGGTGCCGGTCGATATCGTGGTGCACCATGCGCATCGGTACTCACAATGTCAACGGCATCCGCGCCGCGCTCCGGCGCGGATTCACTGATTTCTGGGCTGATGCGGGGGCCGATGTGATCGCCCTACAGGAGGTGCGGTGCCAGGTCGAGGACCTTCCCGCCGGTGCCTTCGGTGCCTATCACGCGACGTGGGACGCCGGCCAGAAGGCGGGACGCAACGGCGTTGCCGTCCTCACCCGCCAGGCTCCCGCGCGCGTCCGCGCACTGGATGATGTCGCCCACACGGTGTCCCCCGACGGCAGCCCCGAGCAGGTGCCGGTCACCCGCATCGTCAACCGCGACCTCGGGGCCTTCCGCGACGAGGGCCGCTACGTGGAGGTCGACCTCGCCGACGCGCCGCTGCGGGTCGCCTCGCTCTATCTGCCCAAGGGGGCGGCCTGGCCGTACGAGGAGAACTCCAGGGACAAGTACGACCGCAAGATGCGCTTCCTGCGTGGTCTGGCACGGCAGATCACCGCGTCACGTCGCGAGGCGGCGCAGGACGGGCGCGAGTTCCTCATCATGGGCGACTTCAACATCGCCCACACCAAGCAGGACCTGAAGAACTGGCGCACCAACCAGAAGTCGGAGGGATTCCTGCCCGAGGAGCGCGAGTGGCTCGACGGCGTCATCTCCCCGCGCCGCATGATCGACGTCGTCCGCAGCCTCCATCCGGACCAGGACGGCCCCTACTCGTGGTGGTCGTGGCGAGGGCAGGCCTTCACCAACGACTCGGGGTGGCGGATCGACTACCACCTGGCGTCCCCGAACCTGGCCCGCCAGGCCTCGGCCGCCTGGTCGGCCCGCGAGGACTCCTACGATGCCCGCCTCAGCGACCACTGCCCCGTCATCGCCGACTACGAACTCGACGGGCTGAGCTGAGCCCTAGCGCGAGAGGTGCTTGGCCTGGGCGAAGCAGAACAGGCCGTAGGAGGCGATCCCGGCGGCCATCGCCATCAGCAGGTAGGGGCCGAAGGGCTGCTCCAGCAATTGACGCAGCGCCTGATCGGTGCTGCCGGACTCCGACGGCTCGTGCTGGATCGCCGAGACGAGGAAGAGCACGCCGACGATCGCGATGGTCGCTCCCTTGGCGAGGTAGCCGACCTTGCCGAGGATGCGGTAGGCGCGCGCGTCGTGGCCCCGCTGCCCATCGGCATCGAGGTGGTCCATATAGGACTCGCTCAACCCCTGCCAGACGAGGCCGATGGCGACAGCGATGATCCCCAGCCCGATCGCTCCGACGATCCACTGGCCACCCGGGAGCTCGAAGACCCGCGCCGTCAGCGTCTCCGAGCTGTCCTCACTCGATGACGACGAGCCCAGCACCGTCGAGACCGCCGAATACGCGAGCACGCCGTAGACGATCGCCATCCCGATATCGGAGATCCTGCGCCGCCACAGCGAGAATCCCTCATCGCGACGGTGCCCCATCACCGCATCGAGGAGGCGCCAGAACACCATCAGGACCATCCCGGCGGCGATCAGCCACAGGACCACCTCTCCCAGCGGCTGCTTCGCCAGCTCCTGCAGCGCGCCGGTGCCGCTGGCCTCCCCCGAGCTGTCTCCGAAGGCCAGCTGGACCGCCAGCCACCCGAAGGTCAGGTGGACGATGCCGTAGACCACGAGCCCGAAGCGGACCGCGTGATCGAGACCGCGACTGTCCTCAGCTCGGCGTCCCGCACGATCGGCCTTCGACGCCATCTCTCCCATCGCGCCATCCTAGGCGCGATCGCCGACCTCGCACTCTCAGCCGGCCGCGAGGTCCGGCACGACCTCCTCCACGGCCGTCACGGTGCTCGACACCGGCAGACCGGCCGTCTCCCATGCCCGCAGGCCGCCGTCGATATCGGCAGCCACGATGCCGAGCGAGCACAGCGCGGCCGCGGCGAGTGAGGACGTGTACCCCTCGGTGCACACGACGATCCATCGGACGACCTCATCGGCCATCGCCAGGGACGCTCCCGAGCCCGGATGCAGTCGCCATTCGAGATGATTGCGCTCCACGATGAGGGCGCCGGGGATCTCTCCATCCGCTTCTCGCTGCCACGCGGGCCGGATATCGACCAGCTGCTCGCCGCTCCGTTGCCGTTCCCGCGCCTCCGCCGGGCTCAGTCTCTCGATCCGCGAGCGCGCCTCGTCCAACAGCGCCCCCACCGAGACGAACTGCGTCATGACGCCCTCCGCAGGTGCGCGGGAGGAGGCGCCTCCGGGTCATCGGTCCACGAATGCGCCAGGGTCACCAACCTCCGGCGGCGGACCTCGTAGTAGCTCATCTGCCGCAGCGGAGGTGAATACGCATGGACACTCACGGCCGTCTCCTCACGACGATTGCGGACATCGTGAACATAGCGTTCGCCGAACACGACCGAGTCTCCCACCGATCTCGCCGTCTCGGTCAATCGTCGCGTCCCGGCCTCCCAGACCGCCTCGTCGAGACTCCCCTCCACAACAGTGAAAGCTCCCGACGATTCGCCGTGATCGTGCAGCTGAGTGCCTTGGTCCCGGGTCCAGGAGATGAGCCAGACATCCACCTGATCGTCGGCGTGCACACGGACATGCCACCGTTCGTCCGGGTCGGCGTGCACCTCGTGGACGCCGGCCCGGACCTCATCGGCGACACACTCGACGAGCTCCACCAACGCGGGAAGGTCGAGGGCGGGTGCGGTGATGCGTCGTCTGGGCATGTCTCCATGGAAGACCCCAGCGCTCCCCCGCCCACGTCGTCTCGGCAGGCGAGAACGCTCTCCTCCCGTCCCGCCGGGTGTTAGCCCCGTCCGCCCGCCACCGACGGTCACGGCCTAGGCTGAGCAGGTGGACGTCAGTGCATTGACCGCGGCCGTGCTGCTCGCCGAGGAGATCGATCCCGAGGGCAACCAGGCGATCGGCTGGACGGCGGGAATCTTCACGATCGGGCTCTTCATCGTCGTCGGCCTCCTCCTCTGGTCGTTCGTGCGCATGGCCCGGCGCGCTCGCGAGCCGTGGGAGAACGAGAAGACCGACGAGGACACCGACCCGCCCCGCGACGACGACACCCCGTGAGCGTCTGGTCCGACTACATCGCCGCTCATCCCGAGTTCGCCGATGAGACGCCCCCGGTCGACCAGTTCGGGGACTCGCCCGCTATGGCCGACGAGCTGCTCTCGCTGGTGCTCGACGGACGCAAGCGAGCGACGGCAGGGCTGGCCGAGGGCGAGGTTCCCGCCGTGGGCGATCACTGGATCATGACCGACGGCGAGGGGCGCGAACGTGCCGTACTACGCACGCGCGAGATCCGGGTGGGTCGCCTCGACAGCGTCGACGACGCCTTCGCCTGGGACGAGGGCGAGGGCGACCGTTCCCGCGACTACTGGCTGCGCGAGCACCGGGCGTTCTTCCGGCGGACGGCCGACCGCGCACTCACCGAGCAGGAGGTCGACGCGCTGCAGGTCGTCTTCGAGCGTTTCGACCTCGTCTGGCCGCCGGAGCGGTAGGTCATCAACCTTTCCGCCTCGTCGGCGGTACGTGGTCAACGTCATCGAGACACGATCAGGTTGACCACGTACCTCGACCCGCGAGGTGAGGTTGATGGTCTACCGCCACCTCCGAGGGATCAGCGCAAGCCGGCGAAGAGGTCGTCCTCGGGCAGCGGCGAGTCCACGAAGCTCTTCACGAGCTCGTAGTCCTCGGTGGGCCAGGCCTCCTTCTCGATCTCGCGAGGCACCGCGAACCAGAAGCCGTTGGGGTCGATCTGCGTCGCGTGAGCGATGAGGGCGGCGTCGCGGGTGTCGAAGTAGTCGGCGCACTCCACCCGTGTCGTGACCCGCTTCTCCCGCTCGGGGTCGAAGGAGCGCGCCAGCCGCTCGGCATAGGGCGATTCCAGACCGTGCTTCTTCATGGCCGCGTCGATCGCCTCGGTACGCGCCCGCGAGAAGCCGAAGTGGTAGTACAGCTTCTTGACCTGCCACGGCTCCCCCAGCTCGGGGTAGCGTTCGGGATCGGCCGCTGCCTCGAAGGCGTAGACGCTGATCTCGTGGCACTTGATGTGATCGGGATGCGGGTAGCCGCCGTTCTCGTCGTACGTGGTCATCACGTGCGGACGGAACGAGCGGATGAGGCGCACGAGAGGCGCGGCCGCCTCCTCGATCGGCACCAGGGCGAAGCAGCCTTCGGGAAGCGGAGGCTTGGGGTCGCCATCGGGCCAGCCGGAGTCGACGAAGCCGAGCCAGTCCTGAGTCACACCGAGGATCTCGCGGGCGCGGTCCATCTCCTCGCGACGGATCTCCGTGATGAGCTCGGGGTTCTCGACGATGCCCGGATGCTCGAATCCCGGGTTGAGGATGGAACCGCGTTCACCGCCCGTGCAGGTCGCGACGTGCACATCGACGCCCTCGGCCACGTACTTGGCCGTGGACGCAGCGCCCTTGCTCGATTCGTCGTCGGGATGGGCGTGCACGTGCATGAGTCGAAGTCGTTCGTCCACGAGGTCCATCCTTCCACGCAGGTGGCGGCGGCCCGGTCTCGCGGGCCGTTTGTGACAATGGAGTCATGACCGACCTGACCGAGCGCTACGGCCGCAAGCGGACGGTGCCGCGCTGGGTGCTGCCTCTCGTCGCGGTCGTCGGCATCAGCCTCGGTGTCGCGTGGGCGGCCTGGACCGCCTGGGACGATGTCCCTCCCTATCAGTCGGAGGTCTTCGGCTACGAGGTGCAGGGCGAGGACCTCACCACCATCACGATCAATGTCTACCGCAGCGAGGACGTCGCCCTCGAGTGCGAGGTCTATGCGCAAGCCGAGAGCAAGGCGATCGTCGGCGAGACCGTCGTCGAGGTGCCCGCCTCCCCCCGCAACACGAGGGTGACCGCGGAGATCATCACCGAGCATCGTGCCACCACGGCTGTCATCCGGACATGTGAACCGGCCTGATCCCTGGTAGAGTCGGTTATTCAACCCCGGGTGGTGACCCGGGGTTCCGTACGTGGAGGAGGCATCATGACGCCCACCGAGTCTGACACCATCTGGGTCACTCAGGAGGCCTACGACCGCTTGTCGGCTGAGCTGGATCATCTCAAGAACGAGGTGCGCACCGATATCACGGCCAAGATCGCAGCCGCCCGCGACGAAGGCGATCTGAAGGAGAACGGCGGCTACCACGCCGCTCGTGAGGAGCAGGGCAAGACCGAGGCCCGCATCCGCCAGCTCGAGGACATGCTGCGTCGCGCCGAGGTCGGCGAGGCCCCCGCGGACGACGGCCTCGTCGAGCCCGGCATGAAGATCACCATCCGCTTCGAGGGCGACACCGATACCGAGACCTTCCTGCTCGGTTCGCGTGAGCTGCTCAGCATGGACTCCAGTGTCGACCTCGACATCTACTCGCCCACCTCGCCGCTCGGCGCGGCGATCTCGGGCAAGAAGGTCGGCGACACCGCGACCTACGAGGCGCCGAACGGCAAGAGCCTGTCGGTCGAGATCGTCGACGCCAAGCCCTTCTGAGCGAACCCGCTCGCGCGAACGCCCCGGCCCTCGGCCGGGGCGTTCGTCGTCGCAGGGATATCCGGGTCGATCGCCTCGACCGGATCGACACGTCAGCCCTGACCGAGGCAGACGCACTCGCGGCCGGGCCTATCTGGACAGGTCGCGGGCCGGCTCGGACGACTCGTAGCGCGGTTCGGGCGGTACGACATCAACCTCATCGGGCGCTGATGGCGTTGATGGCCTACCGCCACCGGCGACGAGAGGTTGATGGCCTACCGCCACCGCGCGCAGGTGGCTCCCTCGTTCAGATGAGGTCGTAGCCGAGGTCGAGGAGACGGGAGCGCAGGTTCTCGCGGTGCTCGGGGCCGCGCGTCGCGACCTGCAGAGCGACCTCGACCTGACGCACACCCAAGGCCTCGGAGGCCCGGTCGTGATTGACATTGAGCACATTCACGTCGTTCTTGGCCAACTCGGTCAACAACCGCATGAGCTCGCCGGGACGATCGGAGATCCGCACCCGGAACATCATGAAACGCCCCGCCGAGGCCAGACCGTGACGGATCACCTCGAGCAACAACAGGGCGTCGATATTGCCTCCCGACAGGACCGTCGTGACCGGGCCCTCGAAGGCATCGGGGTGCTCCAGCAGCGCCGCGACACCTGCCGCGCCTGCCGGCTCGACCAACAGCTTGGCGCGTTCGAGAAGTCCGATCAGAGCTGTGCTGAGAGTGTCCTCGCCGACGGTGACGACCTCGTCGACATACTCGTCGATCACGTCGAAGGGCACCTGACCCGGCCGGGCGACGGCGATACCGTCGGCCATCGTCGGGCCGAGATCGGTGAGGACCGGCTCACCGCTCGCCAGCGAGCCCGGCCAGGCGGCGGCTGCCCCGGCCTGGACCCCCACGACGCGGATATCCGGTCGTTCAGATCGCAGCAGGGCGATACCCGCGGCCAGTCCTCCGCCGCCGAGCGGCACCAGGATCGTGCGCACATCGGGCTGCTGCTCGAGGATCTCGAGACCGACCGTGCCCTGCCCCGCGAGGATGTCGCGATGGTCGAAAGGGTGGATGAAAATGGCACCGGTCTCCTCGCTGAAGGCCTCGGCAGCCTCCAGCGCGGCGGTGACATCTCGGCCGGCGAATCGCACGTCGGCGCCGTAGCCGAGGGTCGCCTGCACCTTGGGCAGCGCGGCGCCCTCCGGCATGAAGATCGTGGCTACCGCCCCGAGCTGACGCGCGGCCAACGCCACCCCCTGCGCGTGGTTCCCGGCGCTCGCCGCCACCACGCCGCGCGCTCGTTCCGCCTCGCTCAACCGTGCGATGCGGACGTACGCGCCGCGAACCTTGAACGAGCCCGCCCGTTGCAGGTTCTCGCACTTGAGATGGATCGGTGCGCCGGCGATCTCGGCGAGCCAACGCGAATGCGCGAGCGGAGTGACCTCGGTGACGCCGGAAAGCAGGTCGCGGGCAGCACGCACATCGTCGAGATTCACGCATCCACCTTAGGGAAGCGCCGCTCCTTCGATGCATCGGGGCGCGACCCCGACTCCGGGCGACGACGCAGGCAGCCTCCCACGAACCAGCGGTGACTTACGCACGTCACGGCCCGACGGGCGGTGAGATAGGCACCTCTCACGACCGGTGAGACGTGCGTAAGTCACCGCCCACGTAGGTGAGACGTGCGTAAGTCACCGCTCCTGCTCACGCATCGGCGATCAGCGATTCTTGAGTGGTGCCCATGGATGACGAACGCCCGGCCGTCACCCGCCGAGACGGGTGACGACCGGGCGTCGGTCGTGGGTCGGACTCAGCCCTTGAGGCTGTCGATGAAGTCCGGGTTGTCCTCGAGCCAGGCCTCGATGGCCTCTTCCTCATTGCCCTCGCCGTACTCGTTCACGACGATGTCCTCGAGGCCTCCGTACTCGTCATCGCTGAGCTTGAAGTTGCCCATCATCTCCGCGACATCCGGGAACTCATCGGAGAAGTCCGCGTTGGCGATCGCGTTCAGCGTCTCGGGATCACCGAAGGCGCCCTCGGGGTCCTCCAGGTCCTTGACCGGGAACTCCGAGTTGGCCCAGAACGGACGCCACAGCGTGACGACGATGTCCTCTTCGTTGTCGATGGCGTCCGACAGCGCGGCCAGCATCGCGGTGGTCGAGGACTCGACCAGCGTGTAGTCGTCGTCGAGCTCGTAGGCCGGCATCACGCTGTTCTTCGTGGCGTCGGTCAGACCGGCGCCCGCCTCGATGCCGACGATCTCGCCGCCGAACTGGTCGGCATTGTCCTTGAGATCGGCGATCGAGTCGATATCGGTGTACTCCGGGACGGCCATGGTCAGCACCGCGCCCTCGTAGTACGCGCCCAGATCCTCGAGCGCATCGCCGTGCTGCTCCATGTAGGCCGCATGCGTGACCTCGGGCCAGGCGGACGGGTAGACGTCGATGGAACCGTCGGCGAGGCCCTGGTACAGCAGACCGGCGTCGGCGACCTCCTCGATCTCGACGTCGTAGCCCTCCTGCTCCAGCACGTTCTTCCACAGGTACCCGACGCTCAGGCCATCGGTCCAGGAGGGGATGATGCCCAGCGTGATGGTTCCGCCGCCGTCGGCATTGTCATCCGAACCGCCGTTGTCGTCCGAACCGCAGGCCGCGGTCGCGGTCAGTGCGAGGACGCTGGCGGCGACGCCGAGGCCCTTCAGGAATCCCTTACGCTTCATACAGTTTCTCTCCTCATCGTTACTACGTACGTCTGGTGTGTTTCGAGGGGTCGGGTGGATCAGGGGCCATTCGCGATGTGCACGCCGACCGGCTTGTCACCGGCCTCCGCCGACTGCTGCCGGGCGTCCTTGTCCTCGCGTGCGCGGCGACGGCCCTTGAAGCGGCCCAGGCCACCGGCACCCGCGGCCGCGGTGATGCGGTCCAGCAGGATCGCCAGCACGACCACCGAGAGGCCCGCTTCGAAGCCGAGGCCGACGTTGAACCGCTGGATCGCGGTGATGACGGCGCCACCGAGACCCGCACCGCCGACCATGCCGGCGATGACGGCCATGGACAGCGCCAGCATGATCACCTGGTTGACGCCGGCCATGATGGTGGGCATCGCCAACGGCATCTGGATACCGCCCAGGATCTGCCGTGGTGTGCCGCCGAAGGCCTGTCCGGCCTCGACGACCTCGGAGTCGACCTGGCGGATACCCAGTTCGGTGAGGCGCACGCCCGGCGGCAGCGCGAAGACGATCGTCGCCACGGTGCCGGCGGGAACGCCGAGACCGAACAGCATCACCGTGGGGATGAGCCAGACGAAGGCCGGCATGGTCTGCATCAGGTCGAGCACCGGCCGGACGACCCGGCTGACGGCTTCGGAGCGCGCCGACAAGATGCCCAGCGGGATGCCGATGACCAGCGCCACCAGCGCGGCGACGAGCACCAGCGAGAGGGTGGCCATCGCGTTGTCCCACTGGTCGACACTGACGATGAACAGCAGGCCCACGACGGAGCCGAGCGCCAGCTTCCAGTCGCGCACCAGCCAGGCGATCGCCGCCAGGATCACGACCGTCACGAGGACCGGCGGCCACTGCAGGAGATCGGTCAGCCCGTTGACGGCCGCCTCGATCACATCGGCGATGAAATTGAAGAACCAGCGGAAGGTGCTCTTGACCCAGTTGATGGCGTCTTCGATCACATCGCCGAGCGGGATGCGGGGAATCCCCCACTCCACGGTCTCCATACTGCGCAGTGCGCTCATGAGCTCGCCCCCTCGAGGTGTGCGGTGGAGCCGATTCCGTTGGTGCCCTGCGCGCCGTCGTCGTGACCGCCCACGGCGCCCAGGGCGCTGAGCAGTGTGACGCGGGGGATGACACCGACGAGTCGCTCACCCTCGACGACCGCGAGCGGCGCCGGGCTCTCGGCCGATGCGCCGAACAGGTCGGCCACCGCTACCTCGGGCGTGACGGTGACGGCCGCAAACACCAGGCCGTCGAGCGTGTCCTGGCCCCGCTCCACCGCGGCGGCGACGTCCTTCTCCAGCACCGCGCCCTTCAGGTTGCGCTGCCGGTCGACCACCATGAGCGACGAGATCTGGTGCTCGCGCATGAGCTTGTGTGCCGTGCGAGGCCCCTGCTCGAGGCCGAGCACCGCCACGGGACGCTCCATCACCGAGGACGCGGTCAGCACGCGGGTGCGGTCGACGTCCTGGATGAACTGCGCGACGTAGTCGTTGGCCGGATTGTTGAGGATCTCCTCGGACGATCCGACCTGCTCGACGCGGCCATCGCGCAGCATGGCGATGCGATCGCCCAGGCGCATGGACTCGTTGAGGTCGTGGGTGATGAAGACGATGGTCTTATCGAGATCGGACTGCAGCTCCAGGAGCTGGTCCTGCATCTCACGACGGATGAGCGGGTCGAGGGCGCTGAACGCCTCGTCCATCAGCAGGATCTCGGTACCGGCCGCCAGAGCGCGAGCGAGACCCACGCGCTGACGCATGCCGCCGGAGAGCTCATCGGGCATCGATCCGCCCCAGCCCCCGAGGCCCACCATGCCCAGCGCTTCGTCGGCGCGCCGCTCACGCTCCGCGCGGTTCATGCCACGCAGCTTGAGTCCGTACGCGGCGTTCTCGCCGACGGTGCGGTGCGGCAGCAGGGCGAAGTGCTGGAAGACCATGCTGACCTTCTCGCGCCGGACGCGACGCAGACCCTGCGAGTCGAGCGCGTTGATGTCCTCGCCGTCGATCAGCACGGTGCCGTCGGTCGGGGTGAGGAGACCGTTGATCATGCGGATCAGCGTCGACTTGCCCGAGCCGGACAAGCCCATGGCCACGAAGATCTCGCCACGCTCGACCCGGAAGCTCGCGTCGATGACGGCTGCGGTGATGCCATCGGCTCGTAGGTCGTCGCGAGACTCTCCCGCTTGGAGTCGTCCGACCGCGCGCTTGGCGCCACGGCCGAACACCTTGTAGAGGTGCTCTGCTTCGATCAATGCCACGTCAGATGCCTCATCTTCCGGCCCGCGGTTCATCCCCCCGGTCTCGCACAGGCCTCTGCCGTTTTCTTGCTCTGGCGGTCGACGAAAAGTCAACCGACGCTCGACATTACCAGAAACTCTCAGGATCGCTTCATCCGGGCTTCAGCCCTGCTGAAGCCCGGAGGACATGACGAGCTTCGCTCTCAGGTGGGTTGCGCTTCGTCGCCGAGGAGGCCATCCGTGGTGGGTGGCTCACCCTCGGCCAGGTGTCTGACGACACTGTTCGCGCAGGCGGCGAAGGGGACGGCGAGGAGCGCGCCGACGATGCCCGCGACCACGATCCCGCTGGCGATGACGAGGATGATCGCCAGCGGATGGATCGCCACGATGTGGCCCATGAGGAAGGGCTGCAGGACGTGCGACTCGATCTGCTGGACGGCGATGACCCCGCCCAGCATCAGCAGTGCGGTCACCGGCCCGTGGGCCACCAGCGCGACCAAGACGGCGACGAGGCCCGAGACGAGGGCGCCGACGATCGGCACGAAGGCACCGAGGAAGACCAGGACACCGATCGCGAGGGCCAGCGGCACCTGGAGCACGACCGCCACCAGCGCGATGCCGATCGCGTCGGCCAGGGCGACCAGGACCGTCGCGCGGACGAACGCGGTGAGCGACCCCCACGCGGCGCGGCCGGACGACCGGACCTTGCTGCGCGAGGCACGCGGGAAGAACTGCACGACCCAGTTCCAGATCCTGGCGCCGTCGTAGAGGAAGAAGAACGCCGCGAAGATCGCGATGAAGAAGCCCGCGACGAAGTGCGTGACCCGGGAGCCGACCTCGGTCGCCTGATTGATGACCGACGAATCGCTGGAGGCGATGGCCGACTGCAGCCGCTCGATCCACTGCGAGAGCTGGGCGTCGCTGAGGTTCAGCGGCCCGTTCTTGGCCCAGTCCTGCACCTGGGAGATCCCCTCGACCACGGAGTCGCGCATCTCGTTGAACTGCGACGACAGTTGCGTCCCCACGAGCGTGACCAGTCCGCTGAGGGCGAGCAGCATCCCGATCACGACGATGAAGGTCGCGAGGATCCGCGGCACCTTGCGCCGCGTCAGAGCGTCCACCGTGCCGATCGACAGCGCGGTCAGCAGCAGGCCCACCGCGATGGGGATAGTGACCTCGGAGAAGAATCCCATCACCCAGGCGAGGGCGAGGACCCCGGCACCGATGACGATGAGCCGCCACGACCACGCGGTAGCGATCTCGACCCCGAGGGGCACTTCGTAACGTCGGCCACCGGCCGGTGCATCTTCGGCGCTCACATGTCTGAGCCTACGGCGAAAACCGGACGCCGCTGAGTACCGTGGAGCCATGGCTGACGGCGCGGCGATCACCGAGACCGATCTTGTCCATCTGCGGCGTTGCGTCGAGCTCGCGAGCGAGGCGCTCGAGGACGGAGACGAGCCCTTCGGCTCCGTGCTCGTCGACCCGGACGGCACAGTGGTCTTCGAGGATCGCAATCGCGTCAAGGGAGGCGACCACACCCGCCATCCCGAGTTCGAGATCGCGCGATGGGGTGCGGCGCATCTCACATCGGAGCAGCGCGCCGGCAGTACCGTCTACACCTCGGGTGAGCACTGTCCCATGTGCAGCGCGGCGCACGCCTGGGTCGGATTGGGCACCATCGTCTTCGCCACCAGCAGCGCTCAGTTGACCGAGTGGCACCGGACCTGGGGCATTCCCGCCGGACCGGTGGCACCGCTGCCGATCACCCAGGTGGCCCCGCGGATCCCGACCCGCGGGCCCGTTCCGGAGCTGGGAGCAGAGATCCGAGGTCTGCACGCACGGATGCACGACATCGACGCATGACCTCACCCCGTCACCCGAACGGATCGAATCCCACACTCCCGCCATCGGTGAAGATCGCGACGGCGCCTACGGCCTGGTTCAACCCGTCGCTCAGCGCCAGCAGCCGGCCGACGAACGAACGGATCCGACCGTCGGCGCACAGCACGGGCATATCGGCCCGCATGTCCTTGACCTCAGGCTGGGACATAGCGCGCGTGAATCCGTGCCAATGCGCCTCACGCAGATGCGCCGGAATCAGAAAATCGACGCGCTGGCCGAGCACCTGCCCGGCGGCGTAGCCGAACAGTTCGTGTGCGCCGTCGTCCCACCGCCGCACGCGACCGGCGACGTCGACCAGGATGAGCGCCTCGCCCGGCCTCGACCGGTGGCCCGCGCGCGTAGACTCGACCTGCTGGGAAACCTTCGACTCCCGAGGAGAGGACCGCCCATGATCTTCGGTCGCGACAAGTCCACGCTGCCCACGGCCGAGAGCGCCCTGCCGGGACGCTCGCAGCGTCCGTTCGCGGTCGGCGACCGTCATCTCGTGACCGGGAACCCGATCGAGACCGATGGCCCGGAGGGCTTCGAGATCGCCGTGTTCGGCCTGGGGTGCTTCTGGGGCGAGGAGAAGACCTTCTGGGAGCAGCCGGGGGTCTGGTCGACCTCGGTCGGCTACGCCGGGGGCATCACGCCACATCCCACCTACGAGGAGGTCTGCACGGGCCAGACCGGCCACGCCGAGGTCGTGCGGGTGGTGTTCGATCCCTCGGTCACGAGCTACGCGGACCTGTTGAAGGTGTTCTGGGAGAACCACGACCCCACGCAGGGCATGCGCCAGGGCAATGATCGCGGCAGCCAGTACCGGTCGATCATCCTGACCACCACACCCGAGCAGCAGCGCGAGGCCGAGGCCTCGAAGGACGCCTACCAGCGTCAGATGACCGCGCACGGCTACGGCGAGATCACCACGCAGATCAAGCCCCTGGACGAGTACTTCTACGCCGAGGAGGGGCATCAGCAGTATCTGGTGAGGAACCCCTTCGGCTACTGCCCGCTGCACGCGACGGGCGTGCAGTACGCGTGACCTCGTGGACGCGAGCCGAGCTGGCGTCCTTCGCCGGCCGGACCATCCCCGATGTGATGCCCGATGACCTGCGGCTGCTGTTCGTGGGCATCAACCCCGGACTGGTGAGCGCGGCCACCGGCCTGCACTTCGCGAGGCGTGGCAATCGTTTCTATCCCGCACTGCGGGATGCGGGCCTCGTCGACTCCATCGACCCGGCGGAGGCGTCGGCGCAGTTGAGCGCGAGACGCGTGGGGATCACCAATCTCGTGGCTCGCGCCTCGGCGCGGGCCGATGACCTCACCGCGGAGGAGCTGCGCGCCGGGCGCACGCGTCTCGAGGCGCTGGTGGCCGACCGCGAGCCACGCGTCGTCGCTGTGCTCGGCGTGACCGCCTATCGGCAGGCCTTCGGCGAGCTCCGGGCACAGGCAGGTCGCCAGCCGGCGGATCTCGTGAAGGCCCAGCTGTGGATCGCACCGAACCCGAGTGGACTCAACGCGCACGCCACCCGCGAGAGCCTCGCCGCCGACTACGGACAGATCGCCGCCGCGGCAGGGCTGCGCTTGCAGGCTTTTCGCTCCTAGCGAACGACTTGAATCAAGAAAGTTGAGTCTCCTACACTCAAGTCATACCGGTCATGGGGACCGGACCTGACGAAGGAGGACATCATGTCGACCACTCTTTCCCTGTTCACCCGCCGTGACCCCTTCGACAACCTGATGCGCTCGGCCTTCGGGCCATCCGCGTGGCCGGAGTCGGTCCGCACGGACTTCATGCCGGCCGCCGAGTCGCATCGTGACGGCGATGACGTCGTCGTACGTCTGGAGGTCCCGGGCATCGATGTCGCCAGCGACGTCACCGTCGAGGTCGTGCAGAACCGCCTGGTCGTGCGCGGCGAGCGTCGCGACGAGCGTGACGAGCAGACCGAGGGCCGCAGCATCCGCGAGATCCGTTACGGCCAGTTCGAGCGGACCTTCACCCTCCCCTCGCACGTCGGAGCGGACGCGGTCAGCGCCTCGTACGACAAGGGCGTGCTGAGCATCCGCGTGGCGAATGTCTACGCCGGCACCGAGCCGACGCGGATCGCCATCTCCGAGGGACCGGCCGGCAACGAGCTGGAGTAAGAAGTCGCGCGAGGTGTCGGACGGCGGCGCTACGGTGCGAGCATGGAGCAACGACTCAGCCTCGTGACCCTCGGCGTCGCCGACCTCGCCCGATCGCGAGCCTTTTACGAGAACGGCCTCGGGTTCGTCAAGCACAATGACGAGCCCGAGGTCGCCTTCTATCAGCTACCCGGCATCGTCCTCGCCCTGTGGAGCCGTCAGGAGCTGGCGGCCGATGCTGGAGTCGAGGACACCGGGGCGACCTTTGGGGGCATCGCCCTGGCCCACAACGCCCGCGATCGGGCCGGCGTCGACGAGATCGTCGCCGAGGCCCTCGCCGCGGGCGGGTCGCTACGCAAGCAGCCCGAGCCGACCCCGTGGGGAGGGTACTCGGGCTATATCGCCGATCCGGACGGTCACCTGTGGGAGATCGCCCACAATCCGGACTGGACGATCGACCGCGACGGCCGCGTGTCGATGCCCTGAGCCTCAGTGCGCGATCGGGCAGCGATCGCCTCCGCCGTCGCCGCCCGGAGCCGGTTCATGACCCGCCGACGCCGGGGTTCGCGGCACGAACCGCAGTCGCAGCCCGCGCGGCACGATCGTGAGCCGCTCCTCGATCTTCAACTCGTAGTCGGGGTCGCCCACGAGCTCATAGCGATGCAGGATGCGGGCAAGCACGAGGATGGCCTCGTGCAGCGCGAACTGCCGCCCGATACAGGCCCGCTCTCCGGTGCCGAAGGGCTTGTAGATGTTCTTGGCGCGCCCGCGGCTGTTCTCGGACAGGAATCGGTCGGGGTTGAACTCCTCGGCATCCTCGCCCCACACGGCCGGGTCACGATGCGTCAGGGGCAGCACGACGAGCGCCCAGTCATCGGGCCGCATCCGGTACTTGCCGGCCAGCATCGTCTCCTCGCGGGGGCTGCGCGCGAAGGCCGGGGCCGTGGGCCAGAGGCGCAGCGCCTCGTCCAGGACACGGCGCAGGTGGCGGAACTTCGGGACCTGCTCGAAGGTCGGCTCGGCGTCCCGGTCATCGCCCAGGATCGCGTCGGTCTCAGCATGCGCGGCCGCGAGCGCGGACGGATTCCGCGAGAGGTAGTACAGCGCGAAGCTCAGGGCGCCCGACGTGGTCTCGTGCCCGGCCACCAGGAAGGTCAGGATCTGGTGGCGGATGTTGAGATCCGAGAGCCGCTCCCCCGACTGCGGATGCTCGGTCCGCAACATCAGATCGAGCAGGTCACCGCGCTTCTCTCCTCCAGCGCGACGATCGCTGATGAGCCCGTCGACGAGCTCATCGACATAGGCCATGTGGTCGGCATTCTCCTCGTCGATCTTGCGGGCGATGCGCTTGCCGCCCGGGATCGTGTCGAGGGATGCCTTGCGCATGCCGGTCGTCAGCGCCGCCACCATGGCCGGCACGAAAGGATGCACCTCACGAGAGGTGAACGAGCCGAAGTCGCGGCTGAACGCGCATCGGCTGATCGTCTCCATCGTCAGCTTGGTCATGTCCGCGGTGACATCGATCGGGCCGTCGAGGCGATCCCACACCGTGAACATCTCGGCGGCCGTCTCGAGCATCGTCGCGTGGTAGCCGCGCATCGAGTCCCGGGAGAAGGCCGGCATCAAGATGTCGTGGGCGCGCTGCCAGTTCTCCTCTCCGTCGTAGGCCGTGAAGAGCGCATCCCCCACGAACTCGCGGAGCGCCGCCAGCGCCGGCGACAGCGCCTTGTGGAAACGCTTCTCATCGCACAGTTCGGCAGCCAACTCGGCGCTCTGCACGAAGACGAACTTCTGGCCGAACACCTTGATCTCGAAGATCTCACCGAACTCCGGGGCGAGCCGCATGACATTGCGCAGCGGCGTGCCGTCGCGCAACTGCCGGGCATCGCCGGCGATCGGCAGACGGCCGGAAGGATGTTCGAAGGTCTGCGACCAGGCGTTGCGGACCATCACAGCCCGCTTCGCGTGCCGACCGCCGCCACCAGCCGCTGGTAGGCCGGCCCGGCGATACGAGCCAGCGCGTCGATCGCCACCGCATCGGCGCCGATCAGCACCCGCGCCTTGCGCTTCTGGACACCCCCGAGGATGACCCGGGCCGCCTTCTCCGGGCTGGTGCGTGCGATGCGATCGAAGGACGACGCGAGCGCATCGTGGTCGCGACCGGCGCTCTGTCCCGCGCTTCGGGCGATATTCGTCTTGATGCCGCCGGGGTGGACACAGGTGACGGACACCGGGCGCCGCTTGGCGATCATCTCCATCCGCAAGGCCTCGGTGAAACCCCGCGTGGCGAACTTCGCCGCGTTGTACGCGCCCTGGCTGGGTACCGAGATCAGACCGAAGACACTCGACACGTTGACCACGTGCCCGTCACCGGAGGCGACCAGATACGGCAGGAAGGCCTTGGTGCCGTTGACGACGCCCCAGTAGTCGACATCGGTCACCCGCTCGAGATCCTTGAACTCCATCTCCTCGATATCGCCGGTGAAGGCGATGCCCGCATTGTTGATGACGATGTTGACGGTGCCGAACTCCTCGGCCACGGACGCCGCATACGCGAGGACCGCATCGCGCTCCGTCACGTCGAGGTGATCGCTGCGCAGGTCAGCGCCGTACCTCGACGCCAGTTCGGCGGTCTCCGCGAGTCCCGCGGTGTCGACATCGCTCATCGCGACGCGCGCGCCGCGCCTGGCGAGCTCGACGGCCAGCGCCCGGCCGATCCCCGATCCGGCACCCGTGACGACGGCGACCCGCCCGGTGAAGTAGGTCATGGAACCTCCAAGTCATTCGGATACTGACAGTATCCGAACGGCAGGCCGAGCGGAAGGGGTCGGCCGTTTGAAAGGCCCTTCTCACTCCTCCAGGCGACGCCGGCGAGGCCTCAGGCGCAGCTCCGGCATGGGCGGCGCCGGGATGATCTGACCGTCATGTCCGTCGACATGTCCGAAACGCGCGGCCTGCTCCTGCCAGTCCTCACGCGCCCGGACGATGTCCTCGTGCGTACGGCCGATGAAGTTCCACCACATGACGAGCTCCTCCTCGAAGGGCTCCCCGCCGAGCAGCATCACGGTCGTATCCGTCTCCGCGGCGATCTCGACCCGCTCTCGACCCTGCGCCAGATACCGCAGCAGGCGATGGTCCACCCCCACGCCATCGACCGCGATCGGTGCGTCGACGGCGAGCAGGCCGTGTTCGAAGGACGGGTCGAGCGGGAGCTCGTGCGTGCCCGCTCGCAGACGCAGCTCCACTCCCACGAGCGGCGAGAACACGGTGGCGGCCGACCGCCGGCCGCCGAACTCTCCGATGAGCACGGTCGCGCTCCAGCCGTCGGCCTCGATCCGCGGCAGCTCGGCATGGTGGTCGAACCCGGCTGGGCCGCGCCGGTCGGCATCGGGCAGGGCGACCCACAGCTGTACCCCGTGCATCTGCTCGCCCGCAGGGGTGTCCACCGAGAACTCCGAATGGGAGACACCATCGCCCGAGGTCATCAGATTCAGCTCGCCGGGCCTCAGCACCACATCGCTGGCCAGGCTGTCGCGATGGCGGATCTCGCCGCTCAGCGGCCAGGTCACCGTCTGCAGACCGGTGTGCGGGTGCGGCAGCACCGTCATCGCCTCGTCGGTGGGGCCGAAGTGGTCGACGAAGCACCAGGCACCGATGGTGGGCAACGCACGGCTCGGCAAGGTGCGGTGCACCGTCAGCTGGCGCAGGCCCCCGAGCGGGACCTCCCGGGCCGGGATCGTGTGGTCGCCGATCATCCCACGAGCCGTTCGCGAAGACGGTCGACGGTGCTCGCGTCGCCGCCGGCGGCGCGGAACCAGCCGTGCACGCCGTCGTCGTGGGCCTGCCAGGCGTCGAGGACCGCGGAGATCGCCTCGACCGGCGTGGCGAAGTACGCGGCGGGCACCTCCGCGCGACGCGAGCCGAAGACCCTTCGGAAACGAGCCTCGATCTCGTTCTCGTGCTGCGCGGTGACCAGATAGTCCTCCACGATGTCGTCGCGCCGGACTCCGAGGAGGGACAGGGCGAGCGCGATCGAGACGCCCGTGCGGTCCTTGCCCGCAGCGCAGTGCACGAGGGTGGGCCCGTCAGCCGTCGCGATCTGGTCGATCACCTCGACCAGAGGGGGTGCCGAGGTCCGGAGCATCAGCAGATACAGATCGGCGAGACTCTCCGGCGGCGCCACCCCCGGGCGCAGTGCGCTCAGCAGCGGGAACGACCGCACCTGGGCTCCGGTGTGAGCGAGCGGGTGCTGGGGCTCGACCTCTCCCGCCGATCGGAGGTCGAGGACCACCCGGGGAGGCCAGGTGACACCCTCGGGAGCACGATCGTCGGCCAGGGGCAACGCGCTGCGCAGCAGACGACCGGTGCGCAGCGTGCCGTCAGCCGACGCCACTCCGCCGATGTCACGCAGGTTGGGTACGAGTTCGCTCACGCGGCCATCGTAGTGTCCTACGCCGGAAGTTCGTTGGCCCAACGGCCTCGCCCGCGGCGTCGGAGGCGATCCCTAGGATGGAGTCATGGCACTTCCGGACAAGACGACGAAAGCCGCCGCCGGCGCCCTCGTCGCCCTGTCGGGTCTGTATGGGCTCCTCATCGGCGAGGTCCTCCTCGCACGCAAGCGCATCGGCACCACCGACGAGGTACCCCCGCTCTCGGACGGCGTGTACGGCGTCGACTTTCCCGGCACGCCGCTCCGCGTCCTGCTCATGGGCGATTCCGCGGCGGTGGGGTACGGCATGAAGCAGGCCGATCAGACCCCCGCTGCTCTCATCGGGCTCGGCCTGTCCCACCTCATCGACACGCCGGTCGACATCGCGACGGTCGCCAAGGTCGGAGCGCGCTCGTCGCACCTGCGCGAGCAGGTCGCCGAGGGTCGCTCCCATCGACCCGACCTCGCCATCATCATCATCGGCGCCAACGACGTCACCCATCAGGTGCCCCCGCGGCGTGCGGGACGCCTGCTGGCGGCGGCCATCGCCGAGCTGCGCTCCCTCGGTGCCGATGTCGTGGTCGGCACCTGCCCCGACCTCGGCACCGTCAAGCAGCTGCCGCAGCCGCTGCGGGTCGCCGCGCGGATCCTGAGCCGCAAGATGGCACGGGGTCAGCTGGTCGCCACCCTCGCCGCGGGCGGCCGGGCCGTCACCCTCGCGGACCTGCTCGGCCCGTTGTTCGTCTCCAAGGGGGACGTCCTCTTCGGAGAGGATCGCTTCCATCCCTCCGATGTCGGCTACGCCACGATGGTCTCGTTCCTCAACGCGGGCGCTGCGGCGGCCTGGCGCGAGCGACGCTCCGAGGACTACACCGGGGCGCCTCGCGACTACATGAGCGTCGCCCGCGCCGCCACGGAGGCGAGCGAGCACGGTGGCACCCAGGTCGTGCGCGACGGACGCCTCGCCCGCGTGCTGCGACGTCGTCGCTGACGCCCGCTTGCGCCCCTCTCCCCCTCGTGGCGGTAGGCCAGCAACGTTATCGAGCCCGGGCCTCCAGCAGCGGTAGGCCAGCAACGTCATCGAGACCCGAAAAGGTTGACAGGCTACCCCCGCCGGGGACGTGAGGTTGATGGCCTACCCCTACCCGCGAGGTGAGGTTGAAGGTCTACCGCCACCTGGCGGGGCGAGGCGTCCGGGCAGGCGAAAGGGCCGGCACCCTGGTGGGGGTGCCGGCCCTTCGTGTCAGCGGAACCTCAGTCGTTATTGGCGAAGATCGCGAGGATGCGCAGGATCTCGATGTAGAGCCAGACGAGCGTGACGGTGAGGCCGAAGGCCGCGCGCCAGGACTCGCGCTGCGGCAGGCCCGCGGCCACACCCTTCTCGACGTAGTCGAAGTCGAGGATCAGCATGAACACCGCGAGCACCACGGCGACGGCCGAGACGAGCAGGCCGAGCATGCCGAAGCCACGGAGCCCGCCCTCATTGACCAGCGGAGTGAAGCTGAGGATGAAGTTGACGATGATGACACCGACGAAGGCGAACAGCGAGATCGTGACGATCTTGCGGAACTTCTCGGTGACCTGGATGTTGAAGAACTTGTAGGCACCGAGCGTCGCGGCGAAGGCGATGATCGTGGCGAGCACCGCCTGGAACACGATGCCCGGGCTGCCCTCGGCGAACATGCCGGCGATCGCCTTGGAGAAACCGCCGACGAAGACACCCTCGACCGCGGCGTACGCGAGCACGAGACCGGGGCTGATGACCTTCTTGAAGGAGTTGACCATCGCCAGCACGAAGCCCACGATCGCGCCGCCCATCGCGAAGGTCATGGTGACGCCCAGAGCACCCGGAGTGTCGAGCGACGGCGTGAGGAACCAGGTGACGGCAGCGGCGAGCGCGACGAGACCGAGCGTGATGCCCGTCTTCTCGACCACGGAGTCGACCGTCATCCGATCGGTGCGGGCAGGTGCCTGCGGGGTGGCCGAGCCGGCGTCGCCATTCAGGTCGATCGTCCACTGGGACGGATCCGAATGAGGCGTCGTGGCCCGGTTGAACTCTTCGCTTCGCGCGAAGACAGGATTGTTGCTGCGCATCAGTTCCTCCGGGTCGTGTGATGTGCTCTAGTCCTCCCATTGTAGTGGAACGCGGCAACCGGATCACTACCCCCGTGGACCCGCTTCGTAGAGTGTTCTGGTGAACCAGGAGACCGTCGACCCGCAGTATCACCGCGAGATCGTGTCGTTCATCCGTCGCGGTGGGCGGCTGACCGAGCGCCAGCAGGACGCGTGGGACGAACTGGCCGATGCCTATGTCCTCGACGTGCCGCGCGCGGTGTCGAGCACGTCGGTCGACACCGCGCATCGCCTCGATCCGGTCACGGTGTTCGGACGCGGGGCGCCGCTGGTCATGGAGATCGGCAGCGGCCGCGGCGAGGCGCTCGTCCACGCCGCGGCGCAGAACCCCGACACGGACTTCCTCGGACTCGAGGTCTACGTGCCCGGCGTCGCCCAGACCCTCGTGACGATGCGCCACGAGGGTGTCACCAACCTCCGTCTCGCGGTCGTCGACGCGGCCCAGGCGCTCGCCACGATGCTGCCGGAGGCCTGCTTGGAGGAGCTGCGGGTGTGGTTCCCGGACCCCTGGCACAAGAAGCGCCACCACAAGCGCCGGCTGGTGACCGATGAGTTCCTCCCCCTCGCGGCTCGCGTGCTGCGACCGGGCGGAACCTGGCGGTTGGCGACGGACTGGGAGGACTACGCCGATCAGATGCGCGACGTGCTGTCGCGCGCCGACGACTTCGACTTCTCCGGCGACTGGTCCACGCGCTTCGAGGGCCGTCCGGTCACCAAGTTCGAGGCGAAGGGAATCGCGAAGGGCCGCACGATCCGCGATCTCGCCGCCGTCCGCCGCTGACCCTTCTACTGCTCGGCGGCCCAGGCGGCGACGCGGCGCCGGCTCTCCTCGGCGGAGAGATCCTCCACGCGGGTCATGACGGCCCACCGCACGCCGAACGGGTCGAGGATGGACCCGAAGCGGTCTCCGGACACGAAGGTGTCGACCGGCTCGCGCAGGGTGGCGCCGCGCTCGACAGCCCGCTCGACCACCGTGTCCGTATCGGACACGTAGACCGCGAACGAGGCCGACACCGCGTCCTCGCCGCTCGGCGCGACGAGCCCATACTGCTCCATCGGATCGCTGAGGGTGAGACGACCGTGGCCGAGATCCAGATCGGCATGGGCGATGACGTCGCCGAAGCGGGTGACGTCCTCGACCGTCGCGCCGAAGACGTCCTCGTAGAACGCGATCGCGTCGCTCGCGGGTGTCACGACGAGGTGCGGGGTGAGACTGGTGCTGCCGTGCGGGATGCCGTCCTCGGTGAACTGTCCGGACACGGCCTTAGGGTGATCGCTCATAGAGACGATCGTCGCGCCGCACGACCCACGTCGTCTTGAACGAATCCGACAAGAGGTGCCTGTGATCGAGTCCAAGGGACATGTGAACCCCGGTGATCCTCAGGTGCGGTTCCACCGTTTCGCGATCGGCCTCGACGATCTCGTGCGGCACGTGTGGGTCGTGCGCTGGTCGATCCCCGAGGGTGAGACGCGGCCTCAGCGCGTCCTCTCCTATCCGGCGGGCAATATCGTCATCATGGCGGCGCAGTCCCGCCTCTACGGGCTCGACCCGTCGGTCGACATCCGTGAGCTGTCCGGAGACGGGTGGGCCATCGGGCTGCTGCTGCGCCCGGCCGCGCTCCCGGCGCTCACCTCCACGCCCCCGCGTCAGCTCGTGGCCGGCAGCGAGGAGATCGCCCCGCCCGCCGAGCTGCCCGATGCCGACGATGCCGAGGCCCTAGCCGCCGCGCTGCGCCGATGGCTGGAGCCCGCCGCCGACCGGGTCCCACGGGCGGGGCGCCTGCTCAACGCCGTCTGCGCCGAGGCCGAGCAGGACTCCTCGCTCACCCGGGTCGACGACCTCGCGGCACGCTTCGAGCTCTCCACCCGGACTCTCGAACGCCTCGTGTCACGAGGTCTCGGGGTCTCCCCCAAGTGGCTGCTGGACTGCCGACGGCTGCAGGAGGCCGCCACCCGGCTGTTCGCCGATCCCGATATCGACCTCGCCGGACTGGCAGGTGAGCTGGGCTATGCCGACCAGGCCCATTTCGGTCGCCAGTACCGACGGGTGCTCGGCGAGACTCCCGACGCCACCCGGCGAGCCGGACATCAGGCTCGCCACCCTCATTGATCGAGCAGGGCAGCCAGCTCACGGTCGACGCGGGCGCGGAGCTTCTCCGGGAGGGGCTCGCCGCCGATCGCCGCGTGCAGCCAGAGACCGTCGGCGGCCAGCTGGACGATGAGCCGGCGCACACCGGCGTCATCGTCGCTGCCGTTCGCCGGGGCCCAGCGGTCGAGCACATCCCGCCAGACGCGGTGCAGCGACCGATTGTCGGCCGCCTCGAGCATCAACAGGAGCTCGGCCCGCGTCGCCTCGGTGGTCGATCGCAGATAGGCCTCCACCCTTTCGCGGTCGTCCAGGTCCTCGGCCTCACGGCCTCCCGCGGCGCCTTGCACCGCCGCGCTCCACTGCTCGGCCACATGGTGGTGGATCGCCTCGACCAGCGCCTCGCGTGAGGGGAAGTGATAGAGCAGTCCGCCCTTGGTGACACCCGACTCGGCGGCCAACGCCTCGAAGGTGAGGGCCGTGAGTCCCTCGCGCTCGATGATCGCGAGTCCGGTGTCGAGGATGTGCTCGCGCTTGCTCACGCGCATGATGACCTCCTGGTGACGTACTCGTCACCCAAACTGTACCGTCCATCCGGTACAGTTTGGACGTTGCCGACCGAAAGGACCGCCGATGATCTCCCCGGCTCGTCGCTGGTCGCTGCTGGCGGTCGTCAGCAGTGCCCTCCTGCTCATCGCCCTGGACAACACCGTCCTCTACACGGCGCTGCCGACGCTGATCGAGGAGCTGGGCGCGAGCACGTCGCAGTCGCTGTGGATCATGAACGCCTACCCGGTCGTGATGGCGGGTCTGCTGCTCGGCGCGGGAACCCTCGGTGACCGGCTCGGACATGTGCTGATGTTCCGCATCGGCCTCACGGTCTTCGGCGTGGCCTCACTCGTCGCGGCGTACGCGCCCTCCACCGGGGTGCTCATCGGGGCCCGCGCCTTCCTCGCGGTCGGCGCCGCGTCGATGATGCCGGCCACCCTCGCGCTGATCCGGGTCACCTTCGAGGACGTCCGCGAACGCAATCTCGCGATCGCGGTGTGGGGATCGGTGGCCGTCGTCGGCGCCGCGATCGGCCCGATCATCGGGGGTGCCCTCCTCGAGGTCTTCTGGTGGGGGTCGGTCTTCCTGATCAACGTGCCGGTGGTCGTCATCGCGTTGATCGGCACCTTCCTCATCGCTCCACCCGATCGCACCGACGAGCGCCAGACCTGGGATCTGACGTCCTCGCTGCTCGCGATGGCCGGACTGGTGTCCGTGGTCATCGCGATCAAGGAGTTCGCCAGTCTGCCGCCGTCGTGGCCCATCGTCGGCATCGCCGTGACAGTCGCCGTCGTCTCCCTCACGCTGTTCACCCGGCGTCAGATGCGGCTCGCCCATCCGCTGCTGGACTTCGCGATCTTCCGCAACAACGCCTTCTCGGCCGGTGTCCTGGCCGCCGCGCTGACGATGTTCGTCCTCGGCGGTCTCCAACTCGTCACGACTCAGCGATTCCAGCTCGTCGAGGAGTTCACTCCCCTACAGTCCGGACTGCTGGTCACCGCGGCGGCGCTGGGGTCGGCGCCCACGGCCCTCCTCGCGGGCGGCTTCCTGCATCGCGTCGGACTGCGCCTGTTGATCGCCGGGGGCCTCGCCGTGACGACGATCGGGGTCGTCCTCGCCGCCGCGACCTTCACCGCCCCCATCCCGGTCTTCGTCATTGCTCTCGTCGTGACGGGGCTCGGGCTCGGCGCCGTCATGGGTGTCGCGTCGACGGCCATCGTGGGCAACGCTCCCGCCCACCGCGCGGGCATGGCGTCCTCGGTCGAGGAGGTGTCCTATGAGTTCGGCAATCTCACCGCGGTCGCCTTCATCGGCAGCCTGGTCGCGCTCGTCTACACCGCCACGCTGACCCTCCCGGCGGGCGCCCCGCCGGAGGCCGGCGACAGCCTCGCGACGACGCTGCTCTACGCGAACGGCGATTCGGATCTGATCGAGACCGCACGGGCGGCCTTCGACCATGCCTACCTCGTGGTCATGATCGTCATCGCCGTCGTCACCGCACTCGGCGCCGGCGCGAGCCGCTACCTGCTCCGCCACCACGGTGTGGGCGTGCCCGCCTCGGCACATCCTCACCACTGACGTGGGCGCATCCGTTGTCGCGGCGGAGGCCGGGACGGATGATGATGCATCGCGGTCGCCATCGCCGCCGTAACGCATCGACTTCGGCCCTCCCCGCGACAAATGATGATGCGTTGTGGTCGCCATCGCGACCACAACGCATCATCATCGGTCACCCGCGGAGCGGGCGCTGGCGCGTCACCCGGCCTGGTTGCCTCGGCGGCGCAGGTAGAGGGCCGTGCCGGTTCCGGCGACCACGACGACGACCGCGGCACCGATGCCGATCGGAAGCCACGGCGTGCCGGACGAGTCATCGGACTCCGCAGCGGTCGTCTCGACATCGGACTCGTCGTCCGCCGCCTCCTCGGTCGGCTCGGGCTCCGGCTCGGCGCAGGCGAACTCGAAGGACACCGTCAGCGGGTCGAGGGCCTCCCCGGGAGCATAGAAGTCCGCGAAGGCCGGAGCGCCCTGCTCGGAGAGGGCGACCGGCACGTCGGCGAATGTTGCCGTGCCGCTCTCGGCGTCGATCGGTCCGAGAGCGCCGAGCTCGGCGATGGGCTCCTGGGTGACGTCGACCGCGACAGCACCGGATGTGTCCGTACCCCGGGTATCGAGAAGCAGCGTCGCATTCCCGTCCTCGCCGAACTGGACGGTCGGATTGGCCAGCGTCATGTCGAGGATGCCGTCATGTCCGGTGAAGTGGACGGTGCCGGTGAACGACACCTGGCCGGCCCCCGTCTGAGGGTCGATCGATCCCGTGGCGGGTGTCCAGCCGAAGGACGGCGTCTCGTAGGTGGCGCCGTCGCTGGTCTCCCAGCTGCCGTTGGCGATGCTTCCGGAGATATAGGCGCGGAAGCTCTCCTTGATGCCCCAGCTCAGGGATCCCCCGGTGACCTCGCAGGTCTCAGCGGCGTCCGTCTGCTCGGCCGAGGCCGTCGCCGGCAGGGCCAGTAGACCCGCCGCGCCGATGGTCGCGGCGAGGGCTGCTCGTGCCATCGTCGTGTGCTTCATGTTCTGTGTCCTTTCGTGGGGCAGGGTCCGGCCCCCCCCGGGGGGGGGGGGGCCCCCCGGGCCCCCCGGGTGAGCCCCCCCGCGGGGCCCCCCGCACCCCGC
>NZ_JAERWM010000028.1:0-72117 GCF_016918125.1 Aeromicrobium sp. YIM 150415
GCCTCGGTGTTTTGTTTATTTTTCTTTTTCATTGGGTGGGGCGGGGCCCCCCCCGCGGGGGGGGGGGGCGGACCCTGCGGCCGAGCTGGATCAGCAGCCCTGCTGCACCAGCTGACGACGGCGGGCGAGGATCGCCGCGCCGGCCAGCACCGCGAAGGCGCTCAGTGCCAGCAGGCCGGCATTGGCCTCCGCACCGGTCTTCGGCAGCTGGCCCGGGTCGGTGCTGCCGTCACACGGGACCTCGCCGCCGAGGCTGGCGGTGAAGGAGACCGCGTCGAGCGCGGTTCCGGCGTCGTAGAACCCGGCGAAGGCCGTAGCGCCCGCACCCGTCAACGTCGCGGAGGCACCGGAGACGCTGATGGTGTCCCCGTTGACCGCCCCACCGCTGAACGAGAGGTTCGCGAACGCGACCTCGCCGTTGACCACGGTCTCGCCCTTCGTGTTGGTCGAGCTGACGTGGGCATGGAGCACACCCGAGCCGGGGCCGGTGATCTGCACGGTCGGGTTGCTCAGCTTGAAGTTGAGCAGTCCGCCGTGGCCGGTGGCCGTGATGGCGCCGGAGTAGTTCACCTTGCCGATGCCGTTGGCGGCCGGGTTCACCGCGCCGCCGGTGGCCGAGAAGCTGCCGCCGGAGAACTGACCCTTGGCGATGCGTCCGCCGACGTACTCGCGGAAGCTGGCCTTCAGGCCCCACTCGAGGCTGCCGCCGGTGACCTCACGAGCGACACACTGGTCACCCTGCTGACCGACACCAGGGCCGGTGCCGGGCGTGGTGCCACCGTTGCCGTTGTCACCGGAACCGCCGGAACCGCCGCCGGCCGGGGTCTCCCCTGAGCCGCCGCCGGGACCCTGGACGTCGTCGCAGTCGATCTGAGCGCCGGTCGTCACATCGAAGGACACCGGATCGAGCTCGGTACCGGCCTCATAGAAGCCGCCGAAGGCCCGCTCACCATCGGCCGTCAGTGTGGCCGCGGCGTTGGTCCAGGTGCGCTTGGCGCCGGACGTGGCAGGAGCGCTCAGCGCCAGATCGGCGAAATGCACGTCCTTCGTCTCGAACCGCTCGCCGACGCTGGTCATGTCCTTGAAGTCACGACCGGCGACGTCGACGTGCAGTCGAGCCGTGGTGGCCGAGGTGACGACCACGCGCGGATTGGTGAACTGCAGGTCGAGCGCGTAGTCGCTACCCATCTGGTGACCGGTGAAGCGGGCGCCGTTACCGGTGCCATAGGCGATGTCGGCGGCGCTGCCGTCGAGCGCCGACTTGCCGGCTCCCTTGGTCCAGACGAAGGCACCGCTATCGGCCTGCGTGGTGCGACCGAGCAACGAGATCTTGCCGTGGGCGATCGGACCGCCGACATAGTTGCGGAAGGACTGCTTGACACCCCACGTCAGCGACTCGCTGGTGACCTGCCGGCACTCGCCGACCGGCGCGGCGTCAGCGACCGCGAAGGGCTGACGTCCGAGCTCGTCGCCCTTCACGTCACCGTTCGCCGCGAAGACGACGATGTTGTGGCTGCCCGCCGGGAAGTTCGCCGGGACGGTCCAGCTGGCCGTCGCCACACCCTGCGCGTTCGCGACCGGGCTGCCGATCGCGACCGGATCGGAGTGCGCTTCGACGAAGACCTTCTCCTGAGGCTTGAGATCAGAGATCTCGATCGTGAGCTTGTCGCCGGGCTTGACCTGCTGGACCGCCGAGCCGCTCTTCTCGATCCCGATCGTCGGGTCCGAAGGCTGCTCGGGCAGGCTCTCGACCGTCAGGGTCGCAGCATTCGTCTCGACCGTGCCGTGCTCGTTGGTGAAGACCGCACGGTACTGCGTGCCGTCCTTATCCGCGGACACGTCGGCGAGATCGAGCTTGGTCGTCGTCGCGCCCTTGATGTCGGCCCAGTCGGCGTTGCCCGTCTTGGACTGCCACTGCACCGACGGGGCGGGGACACCCTTGCCGGTCGCCTCGAACGAGACGCTCTCACCGGCCTTGACCGTCTTCGCGGAGGGCTGCTTGGTGACGTCCGGCGAGGCGGTGTAGTCGCCGAGTAGCGCCGCCAGTTCCTGGTCGGCGTTCTTCACACCGCCGCCGGGGAACGTGTAGATGCCGAAACGGCCGTCCTTGACCAGGGTTTCAGGGGACTCGAGCGTCACATTCCAGGTGAAGGTGCCCTCATTCGACAGCGGGACCCACTGGTTCTTGACGATCTGCTGGTAGTTCGCGGGGATCTTGTCGACCGTGTCCTTAGTCAGGACCCAGCCCTGCGAGCCGATCTTGCGCTGGCTGGAGGCGACCTCGTCCGAGGGCTTCCAGTTCTCCGCGAAGTGACCGAAGGTCACATAGGTGCCCTGCGGGAGGGTGTTCGGGATCGGGACGCCGCGACCACCGACATTAGCCTCGGGGTCGAATCCGCTGCCGCGGACCACGAGCTTGTCGCCCTTCTCGAGATCAGCATCGCCGATGGGCGTCACTCCGTCCTCGGCGAAGACCTCGATCTTCGGCTCCCAGACCGGCTCCGGCTCAGATCCGGCCGCCTTGTAGTTCAGCCGAACCCCAAGCTCCTGGTCGGCATTCTTGACCCCACCAGCACCGTAGGTGTAGATGCCGTAGTGACCGTTCTCGGCGAGCTTCTCCGGCTCCTCGAGCGTGGCCTCCCAGGTGAACTCACCCTCCTCGGACAACTCCACCCACTGACCACGGATGGTTCCCTGATAGCGGGGGTCAACCTGGTTCAGCGCATCCTCGCTCAACACCCAGCGCTGCGAACCGATGTTCCGCTCGCCATTGCCACCGGACGGCTGCCAGTTCTCAGCGAAGTTGCCAAAGACCACGTAGGTGCCCGCCGGTGAGCCCGCGGAGATCGGGGGCCTGCCACCAGCCGGAGCGATATTGCCCTCCGGATCAAAGCCCGAGCCCTTGACGACGACCTTGTCGCCCTCCGACAGCTTCGTGTCACCCACCGGAGTCGTGCCGTCCTCACGGAAGACCTCGATCTTCGGCTCCCACACGGGGTCGGGGTCGGCGGTCTTCTTGACGGACACCGTCGCCGGGTCCGACGTGGAGCCGAGGTGGGCAGCGGCATCGGCCGGAGTGAAGACGGCGGTGATGCTGTGGTCGCCGACCGGGAGGTCGCTGGTCTTCAGCGTGGCGGTGCCGTTCTCGACGGTCACCGGCTCGCCGAGCGCGTTCTCACCGTTGCGGAACGCGACGGTTCCCACGGCAGCAGGTGCGACGGTAGCGGTGAGGGACACCTCGGTGCCCTCCTCGATGTCACCCTCGGGAGCGACAGAGAGGGTCGTGGTGGTGGCCTCGGGATCGGGCGTCGCGGCGACCGGAACGGTGAAGTTCAGCGGATCGAGCGCATCGCCAGCGCCGTAGAACCCACCGAAGGCCTCTGAACCGGCCTCAGTGAGCGTGGTCGCCGCGCCCGTCCAGGTGAACGTCGTGCCATTCGTCGTGGGCTGGGAGAGCGCCACATCGGCGAAATGCACGTTGGTCTGGTCGAAGAACTCGTCGCTGATCGAGGTCATGCCCTCGAACTTGCGGCTGCGGACATCGAGGTACAACTCAGCCGTCGTAGTCGAGGTGACCAGGATGCGCGGGTTGGTGAACCGCATGTCCAGCGCATCGGCGGTCTGGCCGTCCACGGTCATCTCGTGGCCGCGGAAGTGAACACCATTGCCTGCGCCGAAGCCCACATCCGCGGAGCTTCCATTGGTCGCCGCTTCACCCGAGCCGCCGGGCCAGGAGAATCCGCCCTTAGTACCGCCGACCTGCGTCGCCGATCCGAGCATCGTGATCGAACCGTGCGCGATCGGGCCAGTGAGGTAGTTGCGGAATGATTGCTTGACACCCCAGTCGAGGGTCGCGCCCTCGACGGTGCCCTGCTCGGGGGCGGCCTGAGCGGCGCTGGGCAGCGCGATTCCACTCAGGACGATCAGTAATGAAGTCAACAGCACGAGCAGTGGGGACTTGCTCCGCGCGCGTGAAACGGGGGTTTCCACGACAGACGCCTCTCCTTGGTAGTCGCGACGCCCAGGAGGGCACCGCAATGGTCGCCAGTAAAGCTAAAGCTAGCCTAAGTAAGTTCAGGCTGACCTAAGGGGTCTCATTCTTTGGGCAATGAGTTCCAGCCGGCGCGATATCGCCGGCCGCGGGCACGGACCGATGATGATGCGCTGCGGCGGTCATGGCGACCCTGACGCATCACGTTTCAAGGAGGCCCGGACGCAAGATGATGCGTTGTGGTCGCCATGGCGACCACAACGCATCATCACCGGTCAACGGTGCTCCCGGTGGGATTCGAACCCACACTGGGACGGGTTTAAGCCGTCTGCCTCTGCCGTTGGGCTACGGGAGCGTGGCCTCGTCAGGTACGGACGGCCACGTTGATCGGCTCCTCCCCCGCAGCCAGGGCACGCACCTGACGATGCACCACCTTCTCGATGCGCGGACGCATCGCCGAGGTCATCCCGCCGACATGCGGGGTGATGATGACGTTCTTCGCGGCCCAGAGCGGATGATCGTCCGGCAGGGGCTCGGGATCGAAGACATCGCTGGCGAACCGGATACGCGGCAGCGCCCGCAGCACGGCGTCGGTGTCGGCCACCTTGCCGCGCGCCACATTGACGACGATCGCGTCATCGGGCAGCGCCCCGAGGAAGTCGTCGTCGATGAGCCCCGTGGTCTGCTCGGTCAGCGGCACCGCCACGATCACCACATCCGCGCGCGGCAGCAGCTGGGGCAGCTCACTCGTGGCGTGCACGTGACCCCGCTCGTCGTCACGTGCGGACGTGCCGACGCGGATCAGCTCGCAGCCGAAGCCGTCGAGCCGCTTGACGATCTCTCCGCCGATACCGCCGATCCCCAGCAGGAGGACGCGCTTGTCGATGAGACTCGAGGTGAAGGTCTTGACCCACTCCCCTCGCGACTGCTGGTCGGCGAAGACATCGAGCCGGCGCGCCGACGCCAGCGCGAGCGTCACGGCCAGCTCGGCCGTCGACTCCTCGTGCACACCGATCGCATTGCAGAACACCCCGCCGGCAGGCAGATTCTCCGCGACACCGTCGAAGCCGAGGGACTGCCCCTGGATGACGCCGACACGGCTCGTGTCGACCGACGCCATCGCGGACGGATCGAGGGTGTACGGCCAGACCACGAGGTCCAGATCGCCATCGGGCTGCGGACCCTGCGTATCCCATACGAGCAGATCGAGACCGAGTCCCAGATCGTTGAGGCTGTCGAGCCAGCTCGCGTCCGGCACGCTCACGCGCATCGCCATCAGTCACCCCTCCTAGTCGTGGCACCCCAGGCGATGCCATCGAGAATGTCGTGTTCGCTGACTGTCAGTGTGTCCGTCGAGAGGGGAAGAAGCTCGATGAGCCGGTCCAGGATCAACGCCCCCGCCCCGATGACGTCCGCACGCCCCGGGTGCATGAACGGCAGCGCCCGGCGATCGGCCACCGACATCGAGGCCAGCGACAGACAGGCCTCACGGACATCGTCCACGTGCAACCTCGCCCCGTGGATCGCCTCGGAGTCGTACGAGCCGAGACCCAGCGAGTGCGCGGCGATCGTGGTGACGGTGCCGGCCACGCCGACGAACAGATCGGCCGGCTCCAGGCGATCCACGATCGGCACGACGAGCGCGTCAATCGCCGTCATGCACTCGGTCATCTCGCTCACGGAGGGCGGATCCCCCGGAAGATAGCGTTCGGTCAGCCGGACGGAGCCGATGTCCAGCGAGGTGGCGAACTGGATGTCCTCCCCCTCGCCGACGACGATCTCCGTGGATCCTCCGCCGAGATCGACCAGCAATGTCCGTGCGCCGTCGAGCTCGCGCGTCGCGCCGTCGAAAGAGGCGCGCGCCTCGCTGTCCCCCGACAGGATCTCCGGACGCACTCCGAGCACCGACTCGACGGCCGACGAGAACTCGTCGGCGTTCGCGGCATCGCGGACGGCCGACGTGGCACAGAACCGGATCGTCGTGGCGTCGAGCATCGCGATGAACTCGGCGTACTCGCGGGTGGCCGCCAGCGTGCGATCGATGGCCTCGGGACTGAGCCGACCAGACGTGTCGACTCCCTGGCCCAGCCGCACGATGCGCATCTCGCGCAAGAGATCGGTCTTGGACTCGCCGTCGACATCGCAGACGAGCAGGCGGATCGAATTGGTCCCACAGTCGATGGCGGCGACGCGCTCCGGCATGTCAACACCCTAGCGATGACCTTCGCCCAGGACACGCTCCCCCTAGAGTGTGGAGGTGTCGTCGCCGCAGTCTCGTATCGTCACCGTGCTCTCCCTGGTGCAGGTCATCGGTGGCATCGGCAACGGCGCCGGTCTCGCGATCGGCGCCCTGCTGATCGGTGACATCAGCGGATCGGACGCCTGGGCCGGCACCGCCACCGTCGCCCTGACCCTCGGCGCGGCGCTCTTCACGATCCCGTTGTCGACACTCGCCGCCCGTCGCGGCCGGCGGCCGGCCCTGACGGCCGGATGGTGGCTCGGGGCGGTCGGAGCGGGCGTCACCATCGGCGCGGCCGTGCTCGCATCCCTACCGCTCGCGCTGGCCGGACTCATGTTGTTCGGCGCGAGCACGGCCGCCAACCTGCAATCGCGGTTCGCCGCCGCCGATCGCGCCGAGCCCGATCAGGTCGGACGGGCGATCTCGATCGTGGTCTGGTCCACCACGATCGGGGCGGTGACGGGACCCAATCTCACCGGCCCCGGCGCCGCCGTCGCCGAGTGGCTCGATATCCCGTCCCTCGCCGGCCCGATGGTGTTCTCGCTGGTCGCGTACGGTCTCGCCGGTCTCGCCACGTTCCTCTTCCTGCGACCCGAGCCGTTGGTCCGGGCCACCGCGGCAACGCCCGAGCGAGGTGTCATCGCCCGCGCGCTGCCCCATGTGCGCGGGCGCGCCGCCGTCGCGGTGCTGACCGTCGCCATCGCGCACGCCATCATGGTCTCGGTCATGGCCCTCACGCCCGTGCACATGCAGGGGCACGGGGCGGCGCTCGAGGTCATCGGGCTCACGATCAGCCTGCACATCGCCGGCATGTACGCCCTCTCGCCCGTCATGGGCTGGCTCACCGACCGGATCGGCGCGGACACGACGATCCTGCTGGGCATGTCCGTCCTCGTGGGCGCGACGGCACTCGCCGGGACGGCCGGGCACTCCGAACCCCAGATCACGGCCGGTCTGATCCTGTTGGGTGTCGGCTGGTCCGCCTCGATCATCGCGGGAGCCGCGCTGTTGACACGCAGCGTGGAGCGCGACGTCCGACCGCTGGTGCAGGGGTTCAGCGACCTGACGATGAACCTCGCCGGCGCGGCCGGTGGCCTACTCGCCGGACTCATCGTCGCGACCCTCGGCTTCGGCATCCTCAATCTCGCGACCGCCCTGCTCACGCTCCCGGTGATCGTCGCGGTGCTTACCTCGCGACGAGTCTCCACCTCGCCCGGCGGCGGTAGCTGATCAACCTCATCAGCACCTCATGACGTTGCTGGCCTACCGCCGGGGGCGGGGAAAGGTTGATGGTCTACCGCCCCGGAGTGGGTGGAGTGACGACCAGCAGGTCGCCGACCTCGCAGCCGAGGACATCGCAGATCGCCGTCAAGGTGGAGAAGCGGATCGCCTTGGCCCGGTCGTTCTTGAGGATCGACAGGTTGACCACCGTGACGCCCACGAGCTCGGCGAGCCGGCTGAGCGTCATGCCGCGCTCGGCGAGCAGCTCGTCCAAGCGGCAGTGCACGCGCCCCGCCTCGTCCTCCGGTGGCATCAGACGAGCCCTTCGGTGTCCCGCTGCATCCGCTCACCGGCATGGAAGGCGGCGCCGAGCGCACCGACAGCCATCGCCGCGAGGACGGCGTACCAGTCGAGGTGGAACTGCACCGACTCGTAGACCGGCCTCGCCTCGATCTGCGCGAGTGCGCCGTTGCTGGCCATCACCGTGAACAGGAGCGTGATCACCCAGCCGAAGGCGATGACCATCGAGGTCGTGATCACCAGCCGCGTGTTCGTCCGGCTGAAGAACTCCCCCCGCAACAGATTGCGGCAGAGCAGCAGCACGCACACGGCCACCGCGATCACCGCGAGGCTCGGCACGATCGCCGCGCCCATAGCAGAGACGTGGGACGCCACGGGCAGGTCGCTCACGTGCACCGTGATCTCGTCGACCCCGGCCTCGACCGGTGCTCCGTCAGGACCGATCGGCAGGTCGAAGGTCTCCCCGACCAGCTGGACGCGAACCGGGACATCGCTATTGGGCACGATCTCGATGAGGCTCATGATGATCGACCACACCGATCCGAGCGCCACGGCCGCGCCCACGACGATCACCGCCCACAGATCGCCGCGTTCGGTGTTCCACAGTCCGTTGCTTCTCACGACAACTCCCTTCATATCGTTTATCGATATTATCGAAACACGATATGGCGAGGAGGTCAAGCCGCCCGGCGGTAGGACATCGGCATCGCTCACCGGGCACCGGGACGGGCCCACCAGCAACCTTTGGCCGTGGGCAGAGGTAGGCCAGCAACGTTATCGGGGTGGCATGAGGTTGCTGGCGTACCGCCCGGGCACGGGAAAGGTTGATGATCTACCGCCCCGCGGTGAGAGGAGGTCACGTCGCATGCCGGCGGGGCATCACCTTGGGCACCACACCCACGGCGAAGGCGACGACGACGGCCGCGATCAGCGCGACCGTGTTGCTCGGCACCACGGCACCGCCCAGGACGCCGATCCCGACGTAGAGCACCGCCCACGCCCCCGCCGAGAACACGCAGGTCACGGCGAAACGATGCCACGGGTAGCCGCTCAACGCCGCCGCGATGAGCACCGGCAAGCGCCCCGCCGGGATCAGCCGCGAGACCGTCATCGCCGCGACGTCGTTCTCCTCGATACGCGTCCTCATCCGGGTGATCGCGGGGCGATCGGCACGCAGCCACGGGACCTTGTCGGCCACCCTCCCACCGGTCGCGCTGAAGACCACGAAGACGACGCAGTCGCCGAGATACGCACCGAGCCAGCCGGCCGCCAGCACCAGCAGCAGCTCCCACGGCGCCTCGTCGTGGGCGAGCACGGCGGCCGCGGCGAGGGTCGGACCGGTCGGCACGACCGGCACGACGGCACCGAAGGCGATCACCGCCACCAGGACGACGAGATGCACCCATCCCAGGTCGTCAGCCACGGTCGCCTCCCACGCGGATGGTCGCGCCGTGCCCCATCGACTCGACCTGAGCGGTCGTCACGGCCTCGGCGAACCGCTCCCCCGGCGTCCGGAACAACCGCTCGTAGACCCGTCCGCCGCGGCGCACCCCGAGCGGCCAGAACGTGCCCCAGTGCACGGGAACGGCCCATCGCGCGCCGACGCGGCGTACCGCCTCGGCCGCGTCCCGGGGCCCCATGTGACCGGCGCCCAGGGTCGGGCCCCAGCCTCCGATCGGCACGAGCGCCACATCGACCTCACCCACGTCGTCGACGTGATCGGACAGCTCCGTGTCGCCGGGATACCAGAGCGAGCTCCCTCCCTGACGAACCACGAAACCCAGTGGCTCGCCGCTCAGCCGCGACACCACATGGCGCCGGTGCGGATGCACCGCGGGCGTGGCGCGCACCTCGATACCCGATGCCGAACCGGTATCGCCGGGGGCCAGCTCGTCGACATCGAGGCCGGCGCCGCGCAGCAGATGTCCTCCCCCGCGCGGCACCAGCACCGTGGTGCCGCGACGCAGCCGGCGCAACGTCGGGACGTGGAAGTGGTCGGGGTGCAGGTGGGAGACGACCACGAGATCGGCGATCAGCGCCTCCTCCTCGCGCACCGACGGCGCGAGCCGGCGCAGGTGCGCGAGTCGATCGGTCACCACGGGATCGGTCAACAGCCGAACCCCGCCGGTCTCGACAGATGCCGTCGAGTGACCCCACCAGGTGATCTCCGTGGCACTCATGACGACCTCAGCCCCTGCTCCGCGAGACGCCCGACCAGGACATCGTGGACATCGCGCCCACGCAGCGCCGGACGGTCGACCCGCCAGCTCGACGGATGGACGAAGACCGCCTCGGTCTGGCCGCCTCCCATCCCGCCGTGGGAGCCCACCAGCTCCTCGAAGGCCACGACCTCGTCGAGGTCGGCATCGTAGCGGCCCATCACCACCAGATCCCCGGCGTGCGCGCGGGTCGCCACATCGCGGACATCGTCCTCGGCGAAGGGCCCGTAGTCCAGCAACGGGTCGATGCCGGACCCGTCGAGCACCGACCCGGATCCCGGCCCGAGCAACCGCCACCCGGTAGCCCCGTCCACGCGCAGGCCGCCGTCGACATGCGTGACGACCAGGCCGATATGCGGGTGCTGCGCCAGCCCCTGGACGAGCAGGGGGTACCGCGCGTCCACCGCCTCGCGCGAGGCGGTTCCCTCGACATCGCGCAGGTAGAGATGCGCGAGACTGCCCGAGGCCATCACCACGAGCGGCCGGCTCTCATCGACGCCTCCACCACGCGGGGAGCCCGAACCTCCCGACCCCACCGCGACCGTCCGGGCCGCGGCGCCGATCAGCCGTCCCGTCCCGGGTGCGGACTCACTCAGCATGTTCGCCGGACCCCAGAGCTCAGCGGGCTCGTCATCGTGATGGGCCCGGCGAGCGGGAAGAGCGGCCAGCAGATCGACGACCTCGGCCAAGGTCGCACCACTCAGCTGACGGAAGGTCGGACCCTGCGACTGGCCGTGGTCGGAGACGATCGCGATCTCGTAGTCACGCCCGACCTCGTCCGCGACCTCGGCGAGGAAGCCGATCACCCGATCGAGTCCCTCCATCGCCTTGAGCGACTCCGGTCGCGCCGGACCCGCGTGATGGGCGACCTCGTCGAAGTCCACGAAATCGACGAAGATCACCGGCGCCCCGCGTGCCATGTGCTCACTGACCAGCTGGACGTTGAGGTCGCGCAGGACCACCGTCGTCAGCCCGCGCAACAGCACGAAATTGCCGCTGCGCCTGACCCGAGGTACGACGGCGCGCCGTCGCTGTCTGCGGCCCTGATAGACCTCGGTGACCATCTGGCCGACCATCAGGACGACCGACCGGGCGAAACCGGCCGAGGTCGTCATGAAGGCGGCGAGCCCACGATCGCGCGGGATGCCCGCGCTGCTCATGGTCAACAAGGACGTCGGAGCGTCACCGGAGTACTGATTGGAGACGCTCACACCGTCATCGGCGAGTAGGCCCCGCCCCGTGGAGATGCGTTCCTGCACGACGGCGACGTCCTCGGGCCGGCTGCTGACGAAGGAGCGCCCGGCGGCCTTGTCGTACCAGCGGAAGGCCGGCACCTCGTGCGCGTCGCCGTGCAACAGCACGGCCTGTCCCGCCGGGGTCGTGGCGGGCACGCCGGTGTGCCAGGTGCGGAACCGGTAATCGCCCGAACGGAGCCACCGGCCGATGGTCGGCGAGGACCCCGCCGTGACCGCCTGGCGCAGCGTGTCGGCGCCGACCCCGTCGAGCTGGATCACCAGCAGCCCCGGCCCCGATGCCGACTCGCGCCGCGCGATACGGATGGCCCGCCCGAGCACCTGGCTGAAGAAGGCCTCGTCGGTGGAGGAGTCGAACAGCCAGTTCAGCACCGCGGCGACCGCCACGGCACCCCACGCCGCCAAGACGAGCTCGCTGAAGGAGAAGGGAGCGACCCCGGGCACCACCGCGAGCGCGGCCCCCAGGATCGCGGCATCGGCCAAGAGCCCGGCGACCAGCAGGCCGACCGGCCCGGTGAAGACGACGAGCTGAGTCAGGAACGGGCGCAGGAGCGCTCCGATCGCCAAGACGCTCGCGGCGACCAGCAACACCGTCTCGGCATCGGCTCCGACCTGCTCGCCCGGCAGCAGCCACAGGCTCACCGCCAGGGCAGCAGCGGAGGTGAGGAAGAGACGCAGTACACCGAACAGCCAACGCCACGACGGCGTCCACCGCCGTAGGCGGCGCCGCACTGCCGCACCGTATCGCCCGATCACGCTCGCCACATCGGACGACTCTAGTTCGTGACGCTCAGCCTCGACGCCTGAGCAGGGCCTACGTCGATGATCTCGCCGGGGACACTCGGCCTCGTATCCTGAGCTGGTGGCTCCTCCCCTAGCCCTGCTCGACGCCGTGCGGTGGCACGGCCGCGATGTCGTCGGCGACCGTCCGCGCGTACTGCTCGCGTCGCTGGCGGAGGCACGTGGGGCGACCGTCGGCGACACCACCTTGATCGACTACCTGTGGCCCGACGAGCCGCCCGCGGACCCGCACAAGGCGTTGCAGGTGGTGGTCTCGCGCACCCGCCGCATCACCGGGACCGAGGCCGTCGTCCGCACGGAGTCCGGCTACCGGCTGACCCTTCCGGCCGAGCACATCGACGCGCTCGTCGTGGTGGAACGCGGCCGTGAGGCGACACGGGCGATGAACGACGGCGACTGGACCCGGGCACGCGATATCGCCACCATGCTGGCGGACACCGAGATCGGGGTCGAGGACGACGGCCCGCTCGGCCGGTTGCGCGAGCAGGCCGCTCGGGCCATCCGCGAGGCCACCCGGGTCCGTGCGCTGAGCCTGTCCGCGCTCGGGGAACACCAGGCGGCGGTGCCGCTCCTGGAAGCCGAGTACGCCCGAGACCACGGCGACGAACGGGTCCTGACCGCGCTGCTGCGCTCGGTCGCGACCGAGCACGGACCGCCCGCGGCACTCGAACGCTACGAGCAGTACCGCCGGGGCCTGGCGGAGCGACTCGGGACGGACCCGGGCGAGACGCTCCGCCGACTCCACGGCGAGCTTCTCGCGGCCGATCGCCCCGTCCGCGACGGCCTCCTGTACGACGCCACCTCCCTCATCGGCCGCGACGCGGACGTGGCACGACTGCGGGAGCTGTTGCACGTCTCCCGGGTCACCACGATCCTGGGCGCCGGCGGACTGGGCAAGACACGGCTGGCGCACATCCTGGGTCACGGCGCCGAGCAGCCGGTCGTGCACTTCATCGAGCTCGTCGGTGTCGTCACCGAGGCAGGACTGCTGCCCACGCTGGGCGCCGCCCTGGGCATCCGCGAGACCTCCGGTGGCACCGGCACCCGCGGTATGGACCTGGCCACCCGGGTACTGGAGAACCTCGGCTCGGCGCCCACCCTGCTGATCCTCGACAACTGCGAGCAGATCATCGGCGCGGTCGCCGACCTCGTCGCCACGCTGGTGGCCAATACCCGCGACCTCACCGTGCTCACCACCTCACGCTCGCCGCTGGGCATCCGCGCCGAGCGGGTCTACGCGCTCGGCGAGCTCTCACCTTCCGATGCGATCTCGCTGTTCAGCGAGCGTGCCCGCGCCGCACGACCCGGCGTCGTCCTCGATGGGGAGACGGTGACCCAGCTGGTGCGGCGTCTCGACGGCCTCCCCCTCGCCATCGAGCTGGCCGCGGCCCGTGTGCGGGCCATGTCGGTGCGGGACGTGTTGGACCGTCTCGACCACCGATTCGCGCTGCTCCGCGGTGGATCGACCGCGGCCCCGGAACGTCACCAGACCCTGCTCGCGGTCATCGACTGGTCGTGGAACCTGCTGGACGACCGCGAGCGCGCGGCCCTGCGAAGGCTCTCGGTCTTCCACGACGGGTTCACGCTCGACGGGGCCGAGCACCTGCTCGGCGACGACGCGGTGGCCGTCGTCGAGGCTCTCGTGGATCACTCGCTGCTGACCGTGCACGAGGACACCGGCGTGCGGTACCGGATGCTGGAGACCGTGCGCGAGTTCGGCCGGGACCGGCTCACCGAGAGCGGCGAGCGCGAGGTGACACAGGCGAGGCTGCGCGCCTGGGCGATCGGCCGCAGTCGCGAGCTGCAAGGACGACTGATCGGCCCAGGTCAGATCGAAGCGGTGGACGCGATGCGCGCCGAGGAGGCGAACCTCTCCAATGAGCTGCGCGTGGCGATCGACGCCGGGGACGTGCCCGCCGTGCTCGCTCTCGCGGCGAGCCTCATGAGGTACTGGGAGATCACCGACGGCTATCGCCGGCTCCTGGTCTACCTGGACCGGGTGGCTCCCCTCATGACCGAGTACGACGAGACCCCGGCCGAGCAGCACGCCATGCGGCGGGTGCTCTCGGCGATCGTCCTGGCGGCCGCGATGCGCGGCGACGGCGCAACACACCCGGCGACCCTCAAACTGACCGCACTGGGCCCGGGTGACGACCCGCAGCTCGCCGGCGACGTCCACGCCGTGCTGGCCCTGGTCACGGCCACCGACGAGGACGCGTTGACGGTGCTGACCCGGTTGAGCGAGGACGCTGATCTCCACACCCGGCTACGTGCCCTGCGCTGGCTGGCTCACCTGCGCGAGAACTCCGGTGACCTCGACGGGGCGCTCCGGGCGGCGTCATCGGCCGTCGATCTGTGCCCGGACACCGACGGCCCGTGGCTTCCAGCGACCATGCGTGCTTTCCGGTCCCAGTTGCTCATGCAGCTGGGACGACGCCAGGAGGCCGTGCTCGACGCCGAGCTCGCCGTCGGCCCGCTGAGTCGGCTGTACGCCGAGGACGATGCCGCGCGGCTGCGGCTCAACATCGCGATCGCCCATGTCGCCGAGGGCCGGATCGATCGGGCCGAGGCCGTCATCGACGAGCTCGCCGACACCGGCCACGGCCTGTTCGGCGGGGCCGCCGGCGTGGAGGGCATCCGCGCCGAGATCGCGGCGCGGCGCGGGGACGGCGGCGAGGCCAGGCGTCTCATGCGACGTGGGCTCGCGGTCAACCGCAGCGTCACGGTGCCCGGCAGGCGTGAGCTGTCCGGCTTCGAGCCGTGGAGCCTCGTGGCTCTCTCGCTCTGTGTCGTGACCTGCACCCGCTTCGGCACCCCCGACGACGACCTCGATCTCGTCCACGAGGCGGCCGAGCGACTCTCGGCCCTGCTCGCACGCGGCCGCACCCGCATCGACGTGCCCGTGCTGGGCTGCCTGGTCTTCAGCCTCGGGCTCTGGGGGGTTGCGCACGGTGGGCTCGACCGCGATATCGCCGTGCGACTGCTGGCCCTCGCGCGCCGCTTCGGCTACAACCAGGCCCACCCGTCGATGGACTGGTCGGTCGCCGAGGAGACGGCGGACCGTGAAGCCCTCGACGAGCAGCTCGCCGACTGCCGGAACCGGCCGATCGACGAGCTGCTCGACGAGCTCGGAACCCTCACTCTCCTCCCCTGACCCCGGACCCTCGGTGGTCGAGTGCGACCTGGGGGCACCTCCCGCTTGCGGTGGAGGGACGAGGGAGCGCTGGAGCCGTGACAGAACAGGGCATCGCCGTCACGGAGCGAGACCACCTTTCGGTGAGTGGTTTCGCTCCGTGGCGGCTATGCCCCTGGTGCCACGGCTCCATCGCCGCTCGTCCCTCGCGGCTACTCAACCACCGAGTTCTCCCGACCCTCGGCGGTCGAGTAGCGGAGGTCGCTCAGCGACCGGAGCGATGGAGCCAGCGCATCAGGGGCGTAGCCGCGCTGGAGCGAGACCACACTTACGGAATGCTGATCTCGATACGCGACGCGCTAGCCGTCCCTCCTCGATCACCGATCCCGTTCAGATCTTGCGGCTGTAGGAGCGGACGGAGAGCGGCGCGAAGATCGCGATCACCACCGCGCAGCCCAGCAGCGCCCATCCCACCTCGCCGGTGATCGCGCCGTCATTGGCCAGGTCGCGTGCGGCCGAGACCACGTGCGACACCGGGTTGACCGTCACGAAGGCCTCCAGCCAGGACGGCATCGTCTCGGTCGGCACGAAGGCATTGGAGAGGAAGGTCAGCGGGAACATGATCATCATCGAGATGCCCTGCACGCTCTGCGCGGACCGGGCGATCGTGCCGACCCAGGTGAACACCCAGGCCAGCGACCACCCGGTGACGATGAGCAGCAATCCCGCCGCGACGACGCCACCGAAGCCGCCGCCGGGCCGGTAGCCCATGACGATGCCCATCGTCAGTGTGAGCACTGTCGCGATGGTGTAGCGGACCAGATCCGCGACCATCGGCCCTGCCAGCGGCGCGATCCGAGCCATCGGGAGGGACCGGAACCGGTCGAAGACCCCCTTGTCCATGTCCTCGCGGAGCTGGACGCCGGTGGCCATGCACGCCGTCATGGTCGTCTGCGCGAGGATGCCGGGCACCATGAGCGGCAGATAGCTCTTGACATCGCCGGAGATCGCGCCGCCGAAGACGTACGCGAACATCAGGGTGAACAGGATCGGCTGGAACAGCACGTCGAAGAGCTGCTCGGGATTGCGCCGCATCTTCAGCAGGGCCCGCCAGGCCATGCTGAAGGTCTGGTCCACGGTCTCGCGCAGGCTGACCCGGGGGTGCAGCTCACGGGCCGGGTCGTGTTCTGCGAGTACGTCATCGGGACGGACATCGAGCGTGGTCATCACGCAGCCTCCTCGTGGTCGTCGTCGGTAGCGGTGTCATGGCCGGTGAGCGCGAGGAAGACCTCGTCCAGAGTGGGCTTCTGCACGGAGACCGATGTGATGCTCACGTCCGCCTGACGCAGCGCGATCAGCACCTCGGCGGCATCATCGGCATCCGAGAGCGGCACGTTCATCCGGGCCAGCTCCGGGGAGAGGACCGGGGTCTGGCGGGTCGTCTCCCCGACGATCCGGGCGGCTCGGTCGAGATCCTCACCGGATGTGAGGGCCAGCTGGAGCGTCGAGTCGCCCACCTGGGTCTTGAGCTGGTCGGGCGTGCCCTCGGCGACCTTGCGTCCGCGGTCGATCACCGCGATGGTGTCGGCGAGCTGATCGGCCTCGTCGAGATACTGCGTGGTCAGCAGCACCGTGCAGCCGTTCGCCACGAGATCGCGGATGGTCTCCCACATCTGGCCGCGGGTGCGCGGGTCCAGCCCGGTGGTCGGCTCGTCGAGGAAGATCAACGGCGGCCGGGTGATGAGGCTCGCAGCCAGGTCGAGCCGGCGGCGCATCCCGCCGGAGAACTGGGCGATCGGCCGGTCCGCGGCCTCGGTGAGGCCGAACTGCTCGAGGAGCTCCGCCGCCCGCGCGCGGGCCTGGCGGGAGCGGATGCCCTGCAGGCGCGCGAAGAGCCGGAGATTCTCGGTCGCGGTGAGATTCTCGTCGACCGATGCGTACTGGCCGGTGACGCCCAGCAGCTGACGGATGATGTGAGGCTCGCGGCGGACATCGTGGCCGAAGATCTCCGCTGCGCCGCCGTCGATCGACAGCAGGGTGGCGAGCATCTTCATGGTCGTGGTCTTGCCGGCCCCGTTAGGACCGAGGACGCCGAAGATCTCGCCGCGCCGCACGTCGAGGTCGACGCCGTCGACGGCGCGCGTCGAGCCGAAGGTCTTCACGAGGCCGGTCGCGTGGACCGCGAGTTCGTGGGATGAGGTGGTCATGGACCGATCGTCGTGGACGGCGGTTTCACGGCGCCTTCACAGCGGTGACACCGGCGGCCGCATGGCCGGCGATGGGCGCCGCCATCGGTTAGCGTGTCCTGACAGCTCGTCGACGAGGAGGCGGATCGTGAGCGAGGTAAGGCGCGAGGCGTGGGGCGGCCGGACCGCCTTCATCGTCGCGGCAGTCAGTTCGGCCATCGGACTGGGCAATATCTGGCGATTCCCCGGCGTCGCCTACGAGAACGGAGGGGGTGCCTTCCTCCTCCCCTATGTGATCGCCTTCCTCACCGCCGGCCTGCCGATCCTGTTCCTCGACTACGCGATCGGGCATCGGTTCAAGGCGGCTCCCCCGCTGGCCTTCAAACGCCTCGACCGCCGGCTCGAGCCGCTCGGCTGGTGGCAGGTCGCCGTCTGCTACGTCATCGCGATCTACTACGCGGTCGTCATCGCCTGGGCCCTCGCCTTCACCGTGTTCTCCTTCACCCGGGCCTGGGGCGACGACGCGGCGGGCTTCTTCTTCGATGACTTCCTGAGCGCCGCGGACGCCGGGTTCTCCCTCGACCTCGTGGGCAAGGTGCTCTGGCCGCTGCTGATCGTCTGGATCGTGACGATCGCCGTGATGGCGCTGGGCATCCGCCGAGGGCTGGAACGCGCCAATCGCGTCACGCTCCCGCTCCTGGTGGTGCTGTTCATCGCCATCGTCATCTACGCCGTCACCCTCGACGGGGCCGCCGACGGCCTGAACGCCTTCTTCACGCCCAGTTGGGAGGCCCTCGGCGACCCGGCGGTGTGGATCGCCGCGTACGGCCACATCTTCTTCTCCTTCTCGATCGCCTTCGGCATCATGATCACCTACTCCTCGTACCTGCGGCGCAAGGCGGATCTCACCGGCTCGGGCACCGTCGTGGCCTTCGGCAACTGCGGCTTCGAGATCCTCGCCGGTATCGGCGTCTTCGCCACCCTCGGCTTCCTCGCGGCCCAGCAGGCGACCACGATCGACGAGCTGGAGGGCATCACCGGGGTCGGGCTGGCCTTCGTGACCTTCCCGACCCTGCTGGCGGAGATGCCCGGCGGCGCCGTCATCGGCGTCCTGTTCTTCCTCAGCCTGGTCTTCGCCGGTTTCACCTCGCTGCTGTCGATCCTGCAGGTCGTGTCGGGTGCCGTGCAGGACAAGACCGGGTGGACCCCCGCCAAGGCCGGGATCGTCGTCGGTATCGGCGCCGCGATCCCCTCGGTCCTGCTCTTCGCGACGACGACCGGCGTCAACACGCTCGACGTCATCGACGCCTTCATCAACAACATCGGCGTCGTCACCTCTGCGGTGCTGACGCTGCTGCTCGTCGCCTGGGTCGCCCGGTCGACACCACGGCTGGCCGCCCATCTCAATGCCGGAGGCAGCCTGCACGTCGGGCCGCTGTGGAGCGTCATGATCCGCTTCGTCTCGCCCGTCATCCTGGCCGCAGTCCTGGTGACGGGAGCCTGGTCGTACGCCACCGACGGCTACGGCGGCTTCCCGGGCTGGTACCTGGGCGTCGCCGGCTGGGGCGTCATCGCCGCTGTCGCCGTCTTCTCCTTCGCGATGAGCTACCGGCGCTACCGGCGCGAGGACACCGAGGACTTCGCTCCCGACGACACGACCGAGCTCGCCCGCGAGGTCGAGAACGCCCGCAGCACCAGCCGCAACGGAGGCGCATCATGACCCCCATCGCCATCGTCGTCATGATCCTCGCGATCGTGTTCTTCTGGGGCGGTCTCGCGTGGAGTATCGTCCGATTGCGTCGTCACCCCGATCTCGGCGACTGACCGACCGCACCAGTGAGACATGGCCCGAACCGTAGCCCCCGGGCCATCACCGGCTGACTAGCCGGACGACTCCTTCGGATGGTTCTGCCCCTCGCCCCTGGGATTCCGCGTCCCTTCGGTGATATCACCGGTGGGAGGGGGCGTCTGGGGGTTCGATGTTCGAGCGGAGTGCCCCGGTGGCAGGGGCGAAGAGCCACGGTGTCACAGCGCTGAGTCCTGACGTCGCGGCGGAGCATCTCAGCAGCATCGTCGCGGACGAGACCGAGGGGGCCACGCTGCTCGTCGGCGAGCACGGTCTCGGCAAGAGCCATATCCTGCGGATGCTGGCGCGCGACCACGAGGCGCTGTGGGTACGTGCCGTGGCCTCCGAGCACGAGTTCGCCTTGTCAGGGATCGACGCCGTCGTCAGCGCCCTGCACCCGGAGATGGCCCATCAGCTCGGCCACCATCTGTCGCTGCGGCATGTCACCGACGGCGGCCTCTACGCCGCGGCCCACGACGTACTCGATGTCCTCGGAGGTCTCCGTCTGCCGCCGACCCTCGTCCTCATCGACGACCTCGACGTCATGGACGACCAGAGCATCGCGATCCTGACGGTCCTGCTGGCTCACCTGGGCGGTACCGGCGTGCGGGTGATCGCCTCCGTCACCGCCGTTCCTGCGGGCATGGACAGCCTGTCCTCGATCCGGCTCGGGCAGTTGAGCGTCGACGCCGCGGAACGCCTCCTGCGCGAGACCGGCCCGGTCGACACGACGACGGGACGGCTGCTGCTCGACTATTCCGGCGGCCATCCCGCGGTCCTGCTGCATCAGTTGAGCACCCTCGACCACCACCAGCGTCAAGGGCACCGCCCGCTCTGCCTACCCATGCGGTGGTCACCAGAGCTCGACGATGTCGTCCCTCGTCTCACCGCCGCCGTGTCCGCGAGAGAACACGAGGTCCTGCTGACCACCGCGCTGGGGCCGGCCTGTCCCCTGGACGCGCTGGTGGAGATGACCGGTGCCGAGGAGCTCGTGGCGGAACTGATCGACGAAGGAGTGCTCACCTTGCACGGCGATCACGTGAGCATGGAGGATCAGAACCTCCGAGCCGCCCTCCTGCGTCGCTCGCGTCGCGCGGACCGCATCTCCCGCCACGCCACGCTCGCCGAGCGGCTCGGCCCGGTCTCGCCCGAGCTGGCGAGCTGGCACCGCGGGTTCCTCAGCTCATCGCCGGCTGTGGTCCCCGAGCTGCTCGAGGCCGCCGCTGACGCCGCCGAGGCCGGCCAGCTGCGGATGGCGGTCGAGCTCGCCGAGAGCGGGTACGCGCGGCTCCGTCAGCATCCGAACGGCTCCGAACAGGCCCAGGCTCGGCTCGTCTGGGTCCTGCAGCGCGCGGGTGAGAGCGCGCTCGCGGCTCGTTACACGCAGTGGGCCCGTGCCCAGCAGCTGAGCCCCACCACCGAGTTGGCGCTCGCCACCGCCGAGTTGACGGCGACGCTGGTCTCCGGTCAACGCATGTACGACGAGGAAGTGGAGGCGACCACCGCGCTCCACGGCGATGCCTATCCCGACGACGCCTCGCGGTTGAGTCTCATCCTCGCCGCCGGCCATCTCTCCAGATTCGAGCTCGCTTCGGCGCGGTCGGCGCTCACGGCGAGCGAGCGGCTGACGATCCATCCGCGGCTCAGCGACATCCGGGACGCCCTGGAGGACGTCGCCGATGCCCTGGACGGCCGCCGCGGCCGTCCGGTCCGACCGAGGCGAACCACCGACCCTCCCGAGGCCCTCGTGCTGCGCGCCCATGCCGCGAGCCTGCGCGAGGAGTACACCCGCGCTCGTCGCCTGTTGACGACGATGCTGCACCACCCGGGCCTCCGGGAGCGGTCGCTGGTGACCGTGGCGCATCTCATCGGCGTGCGCAACGAACTGTCCGCCGGGGATTTCACGGCGGCACGGCGCGCCATCGAGCTGTGGGCAGCGGACCCGCCCTGGATCCGGCACGACTCCTCGACGACCGATCTCGTCGCGGCCTGGCATCACTACATCACCGGCGATATCGGTGCGGCCCATGAGGCGATCGCCCGTTGCCTGGAGCTCGCGGCCCACGAGAGCCATCCGGCCAACCGCGCCACCGCCCTGGCACTGCGCGGCGCCATCCATCTGATGACCGGAGACCCCGAGTCGGCCGTCGCGGATCTGCGCGCGGTGACGGTCCTGAGTCATGAAGTGCCTCATCCGAGCCTGCTGCGCCACTGGGGCGACTACGTGGAGGCCTGTCTGCTCACGGGTCGAGCGAGCGAGGCTCGCCGGGCCGTCACCTCGTTGGAACGCCTGCTGGCCACCCATCCGAGTCGGTGGGGCGACCATGTGCTGGCCAGGGTCAAGGGGCTGGTGTCGGCCGAGGCGGCGGTGACGCTCCTGGCCGAGCACATCGCTTCCCTCACCGAGTCCTCGCTGCACTCCTACGAAGGTGCCCGCAGCCTGGTCTGCCTCGCGGACCGCCAGGCCGAGGTCGGGCGCACGTCCGAGGCACAGCGGACCGCCGCGAATGCCGCGACGATCTTCGACGCGATCGGCGCCAGCGGCTGGGCGGCCCACCTGCGGCTGCGGCCGTACCGCGAACCTGCCGCTGCCGCCCCCGCCTCGCCCCTGGAGAGTCTGTCCGCGGCGGAGCGGGAGATCGTCTCGCTGGTGCGCGAAGGGCTGCGCAATCGCGAGATCGCCGAACGCCTCTACGTGTCGGTGCGCACCGTCGAGCTCCGGCTCACCCATGTCTACCGGGCTCTCGACGTGCGTTCGCGCACCGAGCTCACCGCGCTGCTCGGCGAACGCCATCAGGCGGCCTGACCCTCGATCCGACGCTCGGGACTCCGCCACACCCCGCTGGAGCGCCGGGTGAGCGCGTGCACGAGAGCACGGAGGCAGAGCGCGGCGTCCAACACGCGTAAGGCCGTATAGGCCGGAGCGAAGACGATGATCGACGCGCGGCGGGTGAGCATCGCGACATAGGTCGTCGCGATGAGATCCACGACGACGATCCCGGTGACGGCCGCCACCACCACGTCGCCGAAGGGGAACGACAGGGCGGACCATTCGTCGACCCGGATGAGTCGACCGAAGGCGAGCGCGATCGCGGTCGCCGCGAGGGCCAGGACCAGGACGCTGCTGAGCACCACCTCGACGGCGAAGACCGTGACCGAGGCCCAGAAGACCCGCGCGCGCGGTCGATGCCGGCGCAGGGTCTGCCAGAAGCCCAGATTCCAACGCCCCACCTGCCGCACGTAGTCGGTGAGCGTGGCCGGGTCCTGCGTGTAGGCCCGCGCCGACCAGGGTTGGAAGGCGATCCGTCCGAGCGACTTGGCGTGGATCTCGAAGGTCATGTTGTAGTCCTCGATCGCCAGGCCGGGGGCAGCGATATCCACCGTGTCGAGCACGTCGGCCCGGTACATGCTCGCGAATCCCGGCACGATCGCGACGGCATCGAGTCCGCGCGCGGCCTGCCCGTACTTGAGCAGGGTCTGGAACAGCACGTACAGGCGTTCGCGGTGGGCGACCAGGACCCGTGTCATCCATCCGGCCCCGCCGGGCCATCGGGTGGAGGCACGGCCGGCGACCGCGGCCACCGCGGGATCGTCGAACAGCGGCAGACCGCTGTAGAGATAGTCGTCGCTCGGGACGGTGTCGGCGTCGAGGATCATGATCACCGCGAAGCGACGGGTCAGCCCGAAGTGGCGCAACCCGGCAACGAGCGCTCCCGCCTTGCCGTGGCTCGTCACGAGTTCCACCACGTTCGCGCCGCAGGAACGGACGATCTCGGCCGTGCGGTCGGTCGAGGCGTCCGATGCGACGAACACCTGGCCGGCCGGCACGAGACGGCTGACCGCCGTGATGGTGTCCTCGATGACCGTCTCCTCGTTGTGCGCGGCGATGAGGACGCCCACCTGACCGGGCCGGATCCGCGACTCGCGGATCGGCAGGGGGTGGGTCCGGCCCAGCACCCAGCGCAGGCCGCCCACACACCCCCATAGGGTCGTGCTGAGGCCCGCGAACAGCACGACCGTCGCGATGAAGACCGCGAGATCGCTCATCGTCCACCTCCCGGCCTGATGCAAGCGCGCCATCATGCTAAGCCAGCCCGGACCGTCCCGGGAACGCCTGGAACCGTAAGACATATGGCGGTCCATTGCGGGCCTTTGCGGATCGATTGCGGGAGTCCACAGCGTTCCGCCGATGCCGTTGACCGGGCCTTCGCTCCTCCCCGAGGTTGAGCCTCAGGCGGTGCTCGGCGACCCCATCCGCTCGACCGGGCGCCGCCGCCCGATCACCTGCGTAGGAGAGACGACGATGAGCACACTCGACCTTCCCGATCAGGGAGCCCTCACCCGCCGCCGTATCGGCCGTATCGAGGACCCGCCCCGACCAACACCCTCCTTCGACGCGGATGTCGCGATCGTCGGCCTCGGCTATGTGGGACTGCCGACCGCGCTGGCCTACCACCACGCCGGCACCCGCGTCGTGGCCCTGGACATCGCCGCCCCGCGGCTGACCGCGATCCGCTCCGGTGAGGTCGACCTCGTGCCCGATGACCGCACGCGGCTGCGCCACGCCCTGGACGACCCGGGATTCGTCCTCACCGCAGACGTCTCCGCGCTCTCCCGGGCCCGTGCGGTGATCGTCTGCGTCCCCACGCCCGTCGACCGCCATCTCGTGCCGGACCTGAGCCTGCTGCGCGCGGCCTGCGCATCCGTCGTGGCCCACGCGGTGCCCGGCCAGCTGCTGATGCTGACCTCCACCACCTACGTGGGCTGCACGGAGGATCTGCTCGTCCGCCCGCTGCTGCGCCGCGGTCTCGTGGCCGGAGACGACGTGCACGTCGCCTTCAGCGCCGAGCGCATCGACCCCGGGTCCGCCGGCGTCAAGACCGAGACCGTGCCGCGCGTCGTCGCCGGGGCGACACCCGCCTGCACGGAGGCCGCCGCGAACGTGCTGGGCTCCTATGCCGAGAGCGTGCACCGCGTCTCGTCGCTCGCCGTGGCCGAGATGACCAAACTGCTGGAGAACACCTTTCGTGCGGTCAACATCGCACTGATCAACGAGTTCGCCGATATCTGCCGGACCCTCGGGATGGAGGTCGGCGATGTCATCGACGCCGCCGCCACCAAGCCCTACGGATACATGGCCTTCCGCCCCGGACCCGGAGTCGGCGGCCACTGCATCCCCTGCGATCCGCACTACCTGCTGTGGCAGCTGCGCCGCGAACGCATGGACGCCCCGATGATCGCCACCGCCATGCAGCAGATCGCCGGCCGGCCCGGACGCGTCGTCGATCGCATCCGCGACGTGCTCTCCGCCCGGCGGAGGGGACTGCCCGGCACCCGCGTTCTCGTCTCGGGCATCACCTACAAGCCCGATGTGGCCGATCTGCGGGAGTCCCCCGCGCTGGAGATCCTGCAGAGCCTGCTCGAGGCCGGTGCCATCGTCGGCTACACCGATCCGTATATCCCGGTGGCCACGCTGCCCGACGGTATCGAGCTGATCGGAGTCGACGAGCCCGGCGCCTTCGACCCCGAGGTGGTACTGCTGCACACCGCACACACCGGGGTCGACACCTCCTGGATCGGCGACGCCCTCGTCGTGGACGCCACCTACGGCGCCCGCGGCTTCGCGAATCGGGTGGCGCTGTGAGCGCCGGCACCCGGCGCAGCGTCGTCACCGGCGGTGCGGGCTTCATCGGCAGCCACCTGACCGAGTACCTGCTCGACCGAGGCGACCACGTCGTCGTGGTCGATGACTTCTCCACGGGACGCCGCGAGAACCTCGCGGCCCTCGCGGAGCATCCCCGCCTGACGGTCGTCGAGGGATCGATCCTCGACCGCGACCTGTTGCGCGGGGCGATGACCGGCGCCGACCGGGTGTTCCACCTGGCCGCCGCCGTCGGCGTGCACCTCATCATCGACGAACCCCTCCGCAGTCTGCGCACGAACATCCACGGAACCGAGAACGTGGTCGATCTGGCGCACGAGCTGGGGCTCACGATGCTGCTCGCCTCGACGAGCGAGGTGTACGGAAAGAACACCGCCGACCGGCTCGACGAGGGAGCCGACCGCATCCTGGGCTCACCCCTACTCTCCCGGTGGACCTATGCTGCGGCGAAGGGCATCGACGAGGCCTACGCTCACGCGTACTGGTCGTCGCTCGGCCTGCCGGTCACCATCGTGCGGTTGTTCAACACCGTCGGGCCGCGGCAGACCGGCCGTTACGGCATGGTCCTGCCGCGGCTCGTCGGCCAGGCACTGCGCGGCGAGCCGATGACGGTGTACGGCGACGGGCGACAGACCCGCTGTTTCTCCTTCGTCGGCGATATCGTCCCCGCGCTGGTCGCCCTCGTCGAGAACCCGGCGACCCACGGACTCGCGGTGAACCTCGGCGGCGCCGAGGAGGTCTCCATCCTCGAGTTGGCTGAGCGGATCAAACACGTCACCGCCTCCGACAGCCCGATCCGGCTGGTGCCCTATGCCGATGCCTACGCGCCCGGATACGAGGACATGCGCCGGCGCGTGCCGGACAACTCGCTGGCCGGGTCGCTCATCGGATTCGTCCCCCGCACGCGCGTGGACGAGATCATCCGTCGGGTCGCCGGCCAATCGTCGCGATCCGGCAGCACGATGGCGAGCCGGTGATGTGCGGGATCGTGGCGTGCTCGGGCGGGAGCCCGGTCGCGCCCCTGCTCGTCGAGGCACTCGAGCGCCTGGAGTACCGCGGCTACGACTCCGCCGGGATCGCGGTACCGGCTGTCGACGGCCATGTGGAGGCCCTCCGTTCGATCGAGCGGGTCGACGACCTCGGACGTCGCGCGGCCGGGTGGGCTCCTGCCGTGAGCGCCACGACAGGCCTGGGCCACACGCGCTGGGCGACCCACGGAGAGGTCTCCGTGGTCAACGCGCATCCGCATCGCGACTGCTCAGGGCGCGTCGCGGTGGTCCACAACGGTGTCCTCGAGGATGTGACGGAACTGCGACGTGCTCTGACCGACGCAGGTCACACGATCGTCTCGCACACCGACTCCGAGCTGATCGCGCATCTGATCGAAGAGGCCATGAGCGAGGACACCGATCTCGCCGGGGCCGTCGAAAGGGTCGTGGGCGGGCTCCGGGGATCCTGGGCGCTCGTGGTGCTCGACGCGCGCACCGATGAGCTGGTGGCGACATGTCACGGGTCGCCGCTCGTGGTCGCCGAAGGTCCCGACGGCGTCTTCGCGGCGAGCGATATCGGCGCGATCGCGCCCTGGGTGGAGTGGTATCACGTGCTCGACGACGGGGACGTGGTGCGGCTGCGAGCTGGACTGCCGTGGCATCGCGGCGGCGTGCCGGTCGCTCCCCCGCCCGCTGTCGCCTGCTCCGTGGGGGTCGCCGACCTGTCGCTGGGCCTGTATCCGGACTTCATGGCCAAGGAGATCGAACAACAGCCCGCTGTGGCCGAGCGTCTCATCACCACCTGGTCGGGATCGATCCTGCACGGCCTGTGGCCCTCGTTCTCCCTGCCGCTCCCCCGCCACGTGACGGTGGTGGGCTGCGGCACGTCCCTCAACGCCGGGCGGGTCGTCGCCGATCTCCTCGCCCGGCTCGGGTCCATCCCCTTCGCTGCCGTGGAGGCGAGCGAGCTCACGTCGACGGCCACGGTCCCGGGCAGCCTCGCCCTGGTCCTCAGCCAGTCCGGCGAGACCGCCGACGTGCTGACGGCTCTCGACATCCTGCACGGACGAGGCCATGCCGTCGTCGCGCTCACCAACAATCCCCACTCGGCGCTGGCTCGCCGCGCCGAGGCGGTCATGATGTGCCACGCGGGCCCGGAGATCGGAGTCGCGGCCACCAAGACCTTCGTCGCCCAGGTGCTCGGGGGCACCTGTGTCGTGCTGTCCCTCCTCGGGTGCAGCGGCGCGGTCGAGCAGCAGCGGGCGCAACGCCTGGTCCGCGACCTCGACCGGGTCCCCGACGCCCTCGCCCAGGCGATCGGCGCGTCACGGCGCACCGTCCCCCAGGTGCTCGAAGGACTCACGAAGGCCTCCGGCTACGTCTTCCTCGGCCGCGGGCCCGGACGGATCTACGCCGATGAGGGAGCCCTGAAGCTCAAGGAGCTCACCTACCGCTGGGCCGAGAGTCACGCCGCGGGCGAGCTGAAGCACGGTCCGCTGGCACTCGTCGAGCACGGCACCCCGGTCATCGTCGTCGACGACGGCAGCGCCCGGATGCACGCCACGATCGCCGAGGTGAGCGCTCGCGGAGCCGAGATCACCTCGATCGGCGGCCACGGGACCTCCGTGCCCGCGCTGGGCTCTCCGCTGGCCGGCGCCCTGGACACCACGGTCGACTGGCTCGGGCCCCTCGCCTCGGTCGTCGCCCTGCAGATCATCGCGCGTGAACTCGCTGTCGCTCTGGGCCGCGATGTCGACAAGCCGCGCAATCTCGCCAAGTCGGTCACGGTCGAATAGGAGACCACCATGCCCAGCTCCTCCCTCACACTCCCGAGAAGACGGCGTACGCCCACGCAGCTCGTCGCGCTGGTGCTCGCCGGCCTGACCGCCATCGCGACGGCCTGGCTGACCACGCCCGCGATGGAACCGGCCGATGCCGCGCCGCGCACGATCGTCAGCCTCACCTTCGACGACGGCAACGCCAACCAGCAGGCCGCGGTCGACCTGCTGGACACGTACGGCATGAAAGGCACCTTCTACATCCCCTCGGGCTATCTCGGTGCTCCCGGCTATTTCACGATGGACCAGGTCACAGCGATCGCGGCCAAGGGCCACGAGATCGGCGGTCACACCGTCTCGCATCCGGACCTCACGACGCTCTCGGCGGCCGAGGCCACCCGCCAGGTCTGCTACGACCGCGTCCGCCTGAGCGAGGCCGGCCTGTCCGTCCGCAGCTTCGCCTACCCCTTCGCGGCGGTCAACGACATCGCGAAGCAGGCGGTCGTCGACTGCGGCTACAACAGCGCCCGCGGGCTCGGCGACCTCGACATGAAGCGCGGCAAGAACAAGATCAACGCCGAGTCCGTGCCGCCACCGGACCCCTTCGAGCTCCGGGCCCCGCCGCAGGTGGAGACCTCGTGGAAGCTCGCCGACCTCAAGGGCATGGTCACGCGCGCCGAGCGGACGGGCGGCTGGGTGCCGATCACCTTCCACAATGTCTGCGCCTCCGGCTGTGAGATCTCGGTGACGCCGAAGGTCTTCGAGCAGTTCCTCAAGTGGCTGAAGCCGCGCGCGGCGCAGGGCACAGTCGTGCAGACCGTGGGCGACACCGTGGGCGGCGACGCGAAGCCGACCGTTCCCGGTCCGCCGATCGACCCCGTCCCGAGCGGCGGCAACGGCGTCGTCAACGGCGGGGCCGAAGAGATCGGCGCCGACGGGACACCACGCTGCTGGATGCGCGGCGGATACGGCGCCAACACCGCCGAGCTCAGCACCGTCGATGCCGCACACACCGGCACGAAGGCCACCCGGGTGACGGTCTCCGGCTATACCGACGGCGACGCGAAGTGGCTCCAGGCCTTCGACCTCGGCGAGTGCGCCCCCGGGGTCACACCAGGACACACCTACTCGCTGCGCAGCTGGTACACCTCCGATGCGGTCACCCAGTTCGCCGTCTACCTGCGTGACGCCGGCGGCGGCTGGCACTACTGGACCTCCAGCCCGTGGTTCGCCGCCTCGGCGACGTACGCCCAGGCCGTGTGGACCACGCCGGAGATCCCGGAGGGCATGAGCGGCATCAGCTTCGGGCTGAACATGTTCGCCAACGGCACGATCACGACCGATGACGTCGAGATCTACGACACGCGGGACGCGCCACCTCCCGGCGAGGCGGCCACGGAGGCATCCGGGCTCCAGGAAGCGCCGGCGGTCAGCGCGCAGGTCGAGCCGCAAGGGGACACTGAAGGGTGAGAAGTCGCCGCGTGGGTGTGGCGGGCGCCGTGGTGATGGTCCTCCTCGGACTGCTGCTGACGAGCCCGCCACGATCTCTGCTGGCCGAGCCGGCTGCCCCTGAGCCGCCGGGGGTGTTCGTCGACCCGGGTCCGCTGCCCCGCAGCTATCCCTGGCATACCGATATCGTCGCGGCGACCTTCTGGGTCGGCGAGATCCTCGACCCGGACGCCCCCGACGGTTCGCAGCGTGTCTCCACCTACGACTCACGCTGGATCGAGCACTACGGCGGTTGCGACGGCCAACAGGTCGGCCGTGAATGCCACACGGAGCAGAGACATGCCGCGGACGGCTACTGGCCTCGTTCGATGGAGCCGCGGATGAATCCCTTCTATCTCGACCTGCCCTATGACGACGTCAACGACGAGCTCGGCTTCGCCTGGCGCGGCGAGGTGGTGCCGTGGGCGCACGATCCGGGGTACGCCGAGCACGTCGACGATCCCGCGTTCAGCCTGATGAAGAACCGCTGGGTCGAGATCCGTCACGGTGACCGGACCTGTTTCGGGCAGATCGCGGACGCCGGGCCGGCGAAGTATCACGACACCGCCTATGTATTCGGCGCGGACGACACTCCGCCCTCGACCACCAAGTTCCGCGGCGCGGGCATGGACGTCTCCCCCGCCCTCAACGCCTGCCTGCATCTCGCCGGTCTGGATATGTTGCAGTCGCGCGTGGACTGGCGCTTCGTCGAGGCCGACGAGGTGCCGGACGGCCCGTGGACCCGCCTCGTCGACGACGATCCGCGGGTCCGTTGACCCGTCTCACCTCGCCGTCCCGCCGGGATCCGCGAGCAGGGACAGATCATGATGCGTTGCGGTCCCTCGCGCGACCCGTACGCATCGAGTTCCGGGCAGAGCCGTACCGATATCGATGCGTTGGGGTCGCCATGGCCGCCGCAACGCATCGACATCAGCCCCCGCCACCTGATAGACCTGCACTCACCTTGTTCAATACCCCATAGGGGTATAGCGTAGGCTTCATCGCATCCACCGAGAGGAGCCGACCATGAGCACGACCGAGTACCAGGTGACCGGCATGAGCTGCGGACACTGCGAAGGCGCCGTCCGCGAGGAGGTCTCGCAGGTCCCCGGCGTCACCGGCATCGAGGTCAGCGCCGCCACGGGCCGACTGGCCGTGACCGCCGATCAACCGGTCGACGATGCCGCGGTGATCGCCGCGGTCGACGAGGCCGGCTACCAAGCGGCCCGGGCCTGACGTGCGGGCCCCGGCACGACTCGGCCTGTACGGCGTCGGTCTCATCGCCGTGTTCGCCGTGGCCTTCGCCACCGCGAGCGCGGTCGTCCCCGACGATGCCGCAGAGGGCTGGGCGCAGGACACCGAGGGACACGGCGGCCACGACGCCCCGGCGTCACACGGTGGCTCTGACGCCCACGAGACGGCGCCGGGGCTCGGCCTCGCCCAGGACGGCTACCGGCTCGCCGAGGTCACCTCACCGGGCACCGTCGGCGAGGAGGGCGCGCTGTCCCTCGTCGTCATCGATCCCCAAGGCGAACCGGTCACCGACTTCGACGTGGAGCACGAGAAGGAACTGCACCTGATCGTCGTGCGCGCCGACGGACAGCTGTTCCGCCACGTCCACCCCGAGCGCGCCGAGGACGGCACCTGGTCCCTCCCCTGGGAGTGGACCGCCGGCGGCACCTACCGGGTGATCGCCGACTTCGTCCCCGCCGCCACCGGCGACGGGCTCACCCTCTCGACCACTGCCCAGGTCGCGGGCGACTACTCTCCCGTCCCGGCCCACCCCACGGCCAGCACGACCGTCGACGGCTACACCGTGGAGGTCGCCGGCGAGCTGGTCGCCGGCGAGTCGACCGAGCTGACGATGACGATCACCCGCGACGACGAGGCCGTCACCGACCTGGAGCCTTATCTCGGCGCCTTCGGCCATCTGGTGGCGCTGCGCGAGGGCGACCTCGCCTATCTGCACGTCCATCCCCACGGGGATGTGCCCGAGACCGGTGAGACGTCCGGCCCGGAGATCGTCTTCGAGGCCACCGCGCCGACCCCGGGGCGCTACCTGCTCTACCTGGACTTCCGCATCGGCGGCGAGGTGCGCACCGCTCCCCTCGTGATCGACACGACGGACCACACCGACGGTCATGACGACGACCACGCGAACGGAGGCGACCATGACCACTGAGGACATCGTCGACACCGGCAGCATCGAGCTGCGGATCGGCGGCATGACCTGCGCGTCCTGTGCCAACCGCATCGAGAAGAAGCTCAACAAGCTCGACGGGGTCACCGCCAGCGTCAACTACGCGACCGAGAAGGCCAGCGTGACCGGGCCGGCCGGCCTGGACCCGCAGCTGCTGATCGCGGAGGTCGAGAAAACCGGCTACACCGCCGAGCTGCCCGCTCCCCCGCGCGATGAGGATGAACCCGGTGAGTCGCCGGAGGATGCCGAGCTGCGCGGCCTGCGCCAGCGGCTGATCGGATCGGCGATCCTCAGCGTCCCGGTCATCGCGATGGCGATGATCCCCGCGCTGCAGTTCGACTATTGGGGCTTCGCCTCCCTCGTGCTGGCCGCACCGGTCGTGGTCTGGGCCGGCTGGCCGTTCCACCGCGCGGCGTTCATGAACCTCCGGCACGGCGCGGCCACCATGGACACGCTCATCTCCGTCGGCACGACCGCGGCGATGCTGTGGTCGATCGTCGCACTGTTCTTCGGCACCGCCGGCGAACCCGGAGTGGTGCATCCCTTCGAGCTGACGATCTCGCGCACCGACGGACTCGGCCACATCTATCTCGAGGTCGCGGCGGGGGTCATCACCTTCATCCTGATGGGCCGCTACTTCGAGAAGCGGTCCAAGCGTCGCGCCGGTGCCGCGCTGCGGGCGCTGCTGGAACTCGGCGCCAAGGAGGTCTCGATCCTGCGCGACGGCCGGGAGCAGCGGGTCCCGGTCGAGCAGCTGTCCGTCGGGGACGAGTTCGTCGTCCGGCCCGGCGAGAAGCTCGCCGCCGATGGCGTGATCGTCTCGGGCAACTCCGCGATCGACGCCTCGATGCTGACCGGCGAGTCGGTCCCCGTCGAGGTCGCTGAGGGCGACACGGTGACCGGCGCGACCGTCAACGCCGGGGGCCGGCTCGTGGTCGAGGCGACCCGTGTCGGGTCCGACACCCAGTTGGCGCAGATGGCCCGGATGGTCGAGGACGCCCAGTCGGGCAAGGCCGAGATCCAAAGGCTCGCCGACCGGGTGTCGGGCGTGTTCGTTCCCATCGCGATCGCTGTCGCCGTCGCCACGCTGGGCGCCTGGATCGGCGCCGGCTTCCCGCTCTCAGCGGGGTTCACGGCCGCCGTGGCGGTGCTGATCATCGCCTGCCCCTGCGCTCTCGGACTCGCGACGCCCACGGCCCTGCTGGTCGGGACCGGCCGGGGCGCACAGCTCGGCGTGCTCATCAAGGGTCCGGAGATCCTCGAGTCCACGCGCCGGGTGGACACGATCGTGCTGGACAAGACCGGCACGGTCACCGCCGGGAGGATGACGCTGACCGATGTCATCGCCGCAGCGGGGGTCGAGCGCGCCGACCTGCTGCGCCTGGCAGGCACCCTGGAGGACGCCTCGGAGCATCCCATCGCGCAGGCGATCGCCACGGGGGCGCGTGATGAGCTCGGCGACCTGCCGGTGCCCGAGTCCTTCGAGAACATCGAGGGCCGCGGCGTGCAGGGCGTCGTCGAGGGCCATGCCGTGATCGCCGGGCGCGAGGCGCTCCTCGATGAGTGGGCACAGCCCCTCGACGAGGATCTGCGCCGGGCCAAGCAGGACGCCGAGGCTGAGGGCAGGACCGCGATCGCCGTCGGCTGGGACGGCCGCGCCCGTGGCGTGCTCGTCGTGTCCGATCAGATCAAGCCGACCAGCTCGGAGGCGGTCGCCCGGTTCAAGGAGCTGGGTCTGACCCCGGTGCTGTTGACCGGGGACAACCGGGCCGTCGCGGAGCAGGTCGCTGCCGAGGTCGGCATCGAGCGGGTCATCGCCGAGGTCATGCCGCAGGACAAGGTCGACCTCGTCGCGCGGCTGCAGGACGAGGGCAAGGTCGTGGCGATGGTCGGCGACGGCGTCAACGACGCCCCCGCGCTCGCGCAGGCCGATCTGGGCCTCGCGATGGGGACGGGCACCGATGTCGCGATCGAGGCTGCCGACATCACGCTCGTCCGGGGCGACCTGCGGGCCGCCGCCGATGCGATCGCGCTCGCCCGCCGGACGTTGCGCACGATCAAGACCAATCTGTTCTGGGCCTTCGCCTATAACACCGCCGCGATCCCGCTGGCCGCCTTCGGGCTGCTCAATCCCATGCTCGCCGGAGCGGCCATGGCGCTCTCCAGCGTCTTCGTGGTGAGCAACAGCCTGCGCCTGCGCACGTTCACGGGCATCGCACGCTAGGAGGTCGACCCTATGACGATGACACACCACGACGAGCACGATCACACCCAGCACGACGATATGGGCCACGGCGAGCACCACGACCATCACGACCACGTCGGCCAGTTCCGCCGGCTGTTCTGGATCATGGTCGTCCTGGCCGTGCCGGTCGTCGGCTTCAATGCGATGTTCGCCAACCTCATCGGCTACGAGCTCGCCGACGCCGGCTGGGTGCGGTGGGTCTCGCCCGTTCTCGGCACCGTCATGTACGTCTGGGGAGGCCGCCCGTTCCTCACCGGCGGCGTGAGCGAGATCCGCTCCCGGCAGCCCGGCATGATGCTGCTCATCGCCTTGGCGATCACCGTGGCGTTCGTGGCCTCGTGGGGCGCGAGCCTGCACCTGCTGCATCACGAGCTGGACTTCTGGTGGGAGCTGGCGCTGCTGGTCGTCATCATGCTGCTCGGACACTGGATCGAGATGCGCTCCCTGGCGCAGACCACCTCGGCGCTCGACTCACTGGCCGCGCTGCTGCCCGATGAGGCCGAACGAGTGGAGGGCGACGACATCGTCACCGTCGCGCCCGCTGACCTCGCGGTCGGCGACGTGGTCGTCGTCCGCCCCGGGGCCTCGGTGCCCGCCGACGGACGGATCGTCGACGGCAGCGCCAGCATGGACGAGTCGATGGTGACCGGCGAATCGGCTCCGGTACGCCGGGAGACCGGCGATCAGGTGGTCGCCGGCACCGTCGCCACCGACTCCGGTCTCCGCGTCGAGGTCACCGCGATCGGAGACGACACGGCGCTGGCCGGCATCCGCCGGCTGGTGTCCGATGCCCAGGCGTCGTCCTCGCGGGCCCAGCGGATCGCGGACACCGCGGCCGCCTGGCTGTTCTGGTACGCGCTCGGTGCCGCGGCGATCACGGCGATCGTGTGGAGCCTCCTCGGCATGCCCGACTCCGCAGTGGTCCGCACGATCACCGTCCTCGTGATCGCCTGCCCGCACGCCCTCGGGCTCGCGATCCCGCTCGTCGTCTCCATCGCCACCGAACGGGCCGCGCGCGGAGGCGTGCTCATCAAGGACCGGCTCGCGTTGGAGTCCATGCGCACCGTCGACGCGGTGCTCTTCGACAAGACCGGCACCCTCACCAAGGGCGAGCCCACGGTGACGGCGGTCGAGGCGGTCTCCGGACGAGACGAGCACGGCGTGCTGGCTCTCGCCGCGGCAGCGGAGTCCGGCAGCGAGCACCCGCTGGCCGAGGCGATCGTCCGCGCCGCCGGCGACCGTGAGCTGGAGGTGCCCGCCGCACGTGACTTCTCCTCCTCCCCCGCCGTCGGCGTCGAGGCCACGGTCGGCGACACCGTGGTCCGCGTCGGCGGTCCGTACCTCCTCGACCAGCACGAGCTGGACGAGCTGCCGGTGGCCGAGACCTGGCGCGAGCAGGGCGCGATCATCCTGCATGTGCTCGCCGGCGACGAGGTCATCGGCGCGCTGCGGCTGGCGGACGAGGTGCGCGAGGAGTCCCACGAGGCCGTCGACGCCTTGCACGCGATCGGGGCGCAGGTCGTCATGATCACCGGGGATGCGCAGGCCGTGGCCGATCAGGTGGCCGGTGAGCTCGGCATCGACCGGGTCTTCGCAGGCGTCCGTCCCGAGGACAAGGCGGCGAAGGTCGCCGAGCTGCAGCACGAAGGCCACCGGGTGGCCATGGTCGGCGACGGCGTCAACGACGCTCCCGCACTGGCGCAGGCCGATGTCGGCATCGCCATCGGTGCGGGCACCGACGTGGCGATCGGCTCCGCCGGCGTGGTGCTGGCCTCCTCCGATCCGCGCTCGGTGCTCTCGATCGTGGAGCTCTCGCGCGCCACGTACCGCAAGATGAAGCAGAACCTGTGGTGGGCGGCGGGATACAACCTGCTCGCCGTCCCCCTGGCGGCCGGCGTACTGGCCCCGGTCGGCTTCGTCCTGCCGATGAGCGTCGGTGCGATACTCATGTCGGCCTCCACCGTCGTGGTCGCACTGAACGCCCAGCTGTTGAGGCGACTCGACCTGCGCCCGCGGAGCAGCGCCGCCGCCTTCTTGACCTCTTCGAACCACCGTCCCGGAGGATGACATCATGACCGCTTCGCACGAGGGCGCTCACGCTCACGGCTATATCGACGACAAGGCTCGCTACCTTGCCCGCCTCAAACGCATCGAGGGGCAGGCTCGCGGCATCCACCGGATGATCGACGAGGACACCTACTGCATCGACATCCTCACGCAGATCAGCGCGCTCACCAGCGCTCTGGAGAATGTCGCCCTCGGCCTGCTCGACGATCACCTCAAGCACTGCGTCGTGGACGCGGCGAAGGCCGGCGGTCCGGAGGCCGAGCAGAAGATCAAGGAGGCCTCGGCCGCCATCGCCCGGCTCGTCAAGTCCTGACCGATCAGCCGGTCACCACGACCACGGTGTCGGCGGTGCCGTTCGAGCATCGCTGAGGGATCCCGCTGATATCGGCGCGATCGACCGAGACCGCCGTCAGCTCCACCGGCTCGCCGACCTGGACGGTGCCCAGATCATCGGTGGTGACCGAGGGCCGGTCGCCACGGAGGGTGAACTCGGCACCGTCCTCGAAGACCACCAGCTCGGGCTGGCGGTCGGCCGTCATGGACAGACATCCACCGGGCCCGACGATGAGCTTGCCGCTGACCGACGCGGCCTCCCCGGCCGGAGTGCCGGCGGTCGTCAAGCCGATCGGACCGTCGCCGGTCGGCTGCACCTCGATCGTGTCCGAAGCGTCCTGCGTCTCGGTGTTCTCCGTCTCCGTGGCCTCGTCCTGCGGGGTCGCGCCGCCGTCGTCGTCCGAATCGCCCCCGCATGCGGCGAGCAGCGCCACCATCGCGGTCGCGGTGACCAAGGACGCGGTCCCACGTCTGCTGGAAGTCATGGTCTCCTCTCTAACGGACGTCTGGTGACGGCCGGTCGATCTCGACATCGACACCGTGACGAAGGCGCGCGCCGCGACGCCCCAGACGCTCCATGCGCCGAATGGCCCGCGTCAGCGGAGCCGCTCTGTTCCAGCCGTCCCGTGAGGCGACGGCCGCCAGTTCCGCGATCTCGTGCACGGCCTCCAAGCGCGGGCCCGAGTCCAGGAACAGCAGGGCCATCCCCGCGTGATCGGCCGCCGCGACGAGCGACGCGTCGTCGGCACCGGTCTCACGTTCCTCGCGGGCGATCGCCTGCTCCCGCCGCAGCTCCGCCAACGCCGGCTCCACCCTCGACCGCGCGGCGGCATACCACCGCCGGGTCGCCCGACGCAGCCACAGCCGCTTGCCGAGGACGATCAGGGATCCGAGCAGGCCGGCGATGGCCACAGCCGCCGCGGGGCCGGCAGCCGAGATCAGGTCGTTCCAGGAGCGGACGGTGGCGGCCACGTAGACGAGCGAACCGAGCATGCCCGCGACGAGGAGCGCCACCGCCAGCCGAGCGCGCCATCCCGTCCAGGTCCGATCCAGCATCGCCGGGTCTCGGCGGGCCTCTCGCTCGCGTCGCAGCAGATAGCCGAGCGGGACCACTCCGCACCAGCTGAGACCCAGCAGCGGCTCGCCCTGGACGGCCAGCAGCGGGCCGACGAGCACCACCAGGGTCATGCCCATCAGGAGATCACGGCGGGGACGATCCCGGCCTCGCATGCCATAGGTCAGCACGATCGCCGCGGTGGCTATGGCACCCGCCCGCAGCGGCGACATCTCCAGCGCTACCGGTACGGCGATCGAGCCCACGGCCACCGCGATCGCGGCGAGGATCTGCCATCGGGGTGCCCGGGCGGACGTGCCCATGTCAGTGGCCCTCGCGCGGAACCGGTCGCACCGCGGCGACGGTGTGGACGAGCGCGGAGGCCTGCGCCGTGCCCCGGCAGGTGAGCTGACGCGGTGGCGAGTTCGTGACGTCGATGTCGACCGCGAGCACGTCACGTCCGGGAACACGGCTGGCGACGTGGATGGTCCAGCGGCCTGCGTCGCGCGAGGCGGAGACGATGGAGTAGTCGTCGCGTCCCGCGGGGCCTTGCGACTCCAGCGCGGCGGCGACCGCGACCTGCTCGACGGGAACGAGATCGGTGTAGCCCCGCAGGTAGCGCGCGTCGATGCGGTCGGCCAGATGCCCCGTCACGACCTCGACGGCCGATGCGGCGTCGAGACGCCCGTAGTAGACACCGTCGGGCACCACGAGGATGTTCGCCGCGAAGCGGTCGCCCCCGACGTGCGTGCATTCCCACACCAGATCGGGCCACCGCCCACTCAATGCCTCGGCCACCGGGCGTCCGCGGACCGCGCAGCAGACATCGTGCAGGCCGTGGGCACAGACCAGCACGACGGGATCGTGGGGCCCGTGGGCGGTGAGCTCGGCGGGCTCGTCCAATACGCGCACGATGCCCAGCAGATCACGTTCCTCGCGCCAGGTGCCCCAGTGCTGCCGCAGGCGGTCGCTCCCAGCGCGATGGAGCACCGCCCAACGCCCCGGCCCCTCGCGCCGGCGGCGGCCGTGACGGCGGATCAGCAGGATGCGGGCCCGGCGCGCCTGGGCCGCCGCGAACACGGCCGCGTGCACCTGCGGGTCGAGATCGAGGCCGTCGAAACCGTTGACCGGCCAGCCTCCGCGGTGCTCGATGAGGATCCAGTACGTGCCGCGCGGCGCCGTCCCCGCCATCGGATCCCCGCGGTCGTCGGCAGCCTGTGCGCAGAAGAACTGGTCGGTCGTCACCGGCGCCTCAGGACTGGACGGGGACGACGACTCCGGCCCGCAGCAGCCGGCGGGTCAGGTGGGTGCCGAGCTCGCCGCATGTCAGCACCTCGCCATCGAGGAGCCGTCGGACGGCGGTTAGCTCCTCATCGGTGAGATCCAGCCATCCGACGCGGGTCATCAGCCGGGATCCGGTGACGGTGGAGTCCAGTCCGCCCCGCCAGCTCACGAGCGTGTCGGGACCCAGATCGTTCACCGCCCGCAGCTGCGCGAGGGGCCCGAGGGGAGCCGGCCGTGCCTGCGACCGGCGAGTCCGATGGAAGGCGGGCCGGGGATCGGCCTGATCGAGGGCGTCGGCGAAGCGCTTCTTCACCAGGTCGACGATGTCCTGATCGAGCTCCTCCACGCCCAGCGGAAGGCTCGCTCTGATCTCGGGGTCGTCGCGCAGGATCGTGGTGACGGCCTGGGCGAGCTGCTCCGCGACCGCATGCCCGGTCCAGGTGTGCACGCCGAGGGTGAGGTGGATGGAGACCTCACCTTGTGCCGTGGCCGCGTGCAGCCAGCCGCGCGGGAGGTAGAGGACATCGCCGGGCTCGAGCACCGCGTCGATCGCCGGGGCGTCCGTGGCCGCCGCCGCCACCTCGTCGCGGCGATCGGTCCAGGGCTGGTCGCGTAGTGGATGGTCCACGACCGGCTCATGGATGATCCAGCGCTTGGTCCCGCTGATCTGCAGGACGAAGACGTCGTGCACGTCGTAGTGATCGTCGAAGCCCTGGTTCTGCGGCGGGGTGATGTACGCATTGGCCTGCACGGGGTGACCGAGCTCCTCGGCGAGGCGCGTGACGAAGTCGCCAATCGGCTCCCAGGTGCGTTGAAGGGCCTGCAGGACGAGCGTGGCGCCCGCGTCGAGGTGCCGCCACAGGGCGGTGTCGTCGAGCTGGTCGCCGATGGTCGCGCCCACTCCGCCGGGCGATGTGAAGGAGGAGACGGGAAGCGTCTCGCCGTCCTTCGCGACGCGCAGGAAAGGCGAGCGCAGGCCGCGCCGGGAGATCAGCTCGTCGACGGCGGCCGGCGAGAAGAGATCGGCGAAGTCGCCGGCCCGGTGCGTGAGCAGGGCCTTGCGGCCCCAGTGCTCTTCGGCGAAGAGCTGCTGGGGGATGTCGATGAGACGCGATGTCAGTACCCCGGGGCCTGTGGCGGCTCCGGGGTACTGACCAGCGTCGTCAGCTGGGCTCAAGAGCGGTCTGCGCCGCCGTCGGCACCACCGTCATGCACACCGGGCGTACCCGCGGCCCCACCGTCAGCGGGACCCTCAGCCCCGCCATCGGCACCACCATCGTGCACACCGGGCGTACCCGCCGCACCACCGTCGGCCGGACCCTCAGCCCCGCCATCGGCACCACCATCGTGCACACCGGGCGTACCCGCCGCACCACCGTCGGCCGGACCCTCAGCCCCGCCATCGGCACCACCATCGTGCACACCGGGCGTACCCGCCGCGCCACCGTCAGCGGGACCTTCAGTTTCGTTGGGATCGTTCGGGTTGCTCATACGTCCTCCTCGGTCGGATTCGGTGGTGAGGGCGGATCTTGGTCCTGCGCGTCCTCACCTCTCCCATGAAAACAGCCCGGACCCGCTGCCGCATGCCGAGGCGATGCCCTCATCTGTCGGCCGGAACCACCAGGATCCCCCGCCCGATGGGATTGGCCAGGACCTGGGCGCGGAGACCGAACACGTCCTCCAGGAGCTGCGCTGAGAGCACTTCCTCCGGAGGCCCTTCGGCGATGATCCGTCCCTCGCCCATGACCACGAGATGGTGGGCGTAGCGGGCGGCCAGATTCAGATCGTGGACGACCATGACCACGGTGCGTTCCAGCTCACGGTGCAGGGCGTGAACGAGGGTGAGCACGTCGATCGCATGGGCGAGATCCAGCGAGCTGGTGGGTTCGTCCAGCAGCAGGATGTCGGTGTCCTGTGCGAGAGCGAAGGCCAGCCAGGCTCGTTGTCGTTGTCCCCCGGAGAGCTCATCGAGTGGTCGATGGGCCCAGTCCTCGGTCCCGGTGCGGCGCAACGCCGCCTGGACCCTCTCCTCATCCTCGCGGGACCACTGTCGCAACCAGCTCTGGTGCGGCTGCCGGCCGCGGGCGACGAGATCGGTGACGGTGATGCCCTCCGGAGCGGTGGGCGACTGCGGCAGCGTGGCGACCGCGGTCGCGAAGGATCTCGGCGCCATCCGACGGATCGGGGTGCCGTCGAGCGTGACCTGTCCGCTGCGAGGCCGCAGCGTGCGTCCCAGCGTCTTGAGCAGCGTGGACTTGCCGCATCCATTCGGACCGATGATGGCCGTGACCGCCCGATCGGGTACGGCGAAGTCCACGTCCTTCAGGACGGTCGTGGGCCCGTAACCGACCTCGACCGCGTGGGCGTGCAGACGTGTCGTGCGGGTCATACGGTCAACCTCCGGCGGCGAGCCATGAGCAAGAACAGGAAGAAGGGCGCGCCGATCACGACCGTGACGATGCCCACGGGCAGCTCGACCGGCAGGAGGGTCCGAGCGATGACATCCGTCGAGAGCAGCAAGAACGCCCCGCCGAGTCCCGAGCCCATGATCGGCGGCGTCGGCGATCCGATCACCCGCATCATCACCTGCGGAGCCACGAAGGCCACGAAGGCGATGGGTCCGGTGGCCGCTGCCGCCACCGAGGCCAGCAATGTCGCGGCGACGAGCGCGACCACCCGGACGCTGTCGACGCGGACTCCGATGCTGCCCGCCGTGGCGTCCCCGAGCGACAGCGCGCCCAGGGCGTGCAGGAGCACCAGGAGGACCGGAACCACCAGGCCGACGACGATCATCAGGGGTACGGCGTGCGTCCAGGTGCGTCCGTCGAGCGTGCCCGTCAGCCACACGACCGCCTGGGCCGCCTCGTGCACCCGAGCCCGGACCAGCAACAGCGATGTGAGGGCCGAGCAGATGGCCGCGACGCCGATCCCCACGAGCACGATCCGGTACCCCTCGACACCGCCTTTCCAGGAGGCGAGGAAGACGACCGCCGCCGCGGTCAGGCCGCCGGCCATGGCCATCGAGGGGATGAGGAGCGTGCTCGACGTGCCGAGGACGATCGCGGCGACAGCCCCGGCGCTCGCCCCGGACAGGATGCCGATCACATCCGGGCTGGCGAGCGGGTTGCGGGTGATGTTCTGGACCACGGCTCCGGACAGTCCGAGTGCCAACCCCACGAGCACCGTCACCACCAGGCGCGGCAGTCGCAGATCGAGGACGATGAAGCGATCACCGCCGTCGCCTCCCCCGACGAGCACGGCGGCCACCCGCCCGACGGAGATGTTCATGTCGCCGATGGCGAGGCTCACGCAGGCGAGGACGACGGTCGACGCGAGCACCGCCAGCGCCGTAGCGGCTGTCCGTGGCCGCCAGGGCAAGGACCACCGCCCCACCCGCACGGCCGCTCTGCGGCCGGTCATAGCGCGGCCAGCTTCCGCCGCCGGACCAGGGCGATGAACAGTGGCCCACCGATGAGCGCGGCGATGATGCCGACCTGCACCTCGAGGGGATGGATCACCACCCGGCCGAGGACATCGGCTGCCACCAGGACGACGGCACCGATCAAGCCCGATAGCGGCACGATCCAGCGGTAGTCGGGTCCGCTGATCGCCCGAGCGACGTGCGGCGCGATCAAGCCGATGAAGACGATCGGTCCCGCCGACGCCACCGCCGATGCCGTCAAGAGCCCGACGGCCCCGACACCGAGGAGCCGGTCCCACAGCAGACGATGCCCGAGGGACGCGGCCAGCTCATCGCCGAGGGCGATCGAGTTCAGCGCCCTCGATCCGCCGAGGGCGGCCAGAAGGCCGAGCAGGAAGAACGGCAGCACCGTCGTCACCTGGTCGAGCCCGCGGCCCGCCAGTGAGCCGACCGTCCAGAAGCGGAAGGAGGTGATGGTCGCCGAGTCCAGCAGCAGCACGGCACTGGTGAGGGCGGTCAGGATCGCCGTCACGATCATGCCGGTGAGCGCGAGGGTGACCGGAGCGGAGTCCCGGCCCGCCACCGAGGAACCGACGGCGAAGACGACGGCACTCGCGACGAGCGCGCCGAGGATCCCGATCCAGACCTGCCCGGACAGGGCGGTGATCCCGAAAGCGGAGATGCCGACGCAGACGGCGAACGAGGCACCCGCGGTGACGCCCAGGATCCCCGGATCGGCCAGCGGATTCCTCGTATGTCCCTGCATGAGGGCTCCGCCGACCCCGAGCGCGATGCCGACCAGCAGGCCGACCAGCGTGCGCGGAACACGGATCTCTCTCACGGCGATGTGGTCCGCCGTACCCGTCGGGTCGACGAGGGCGGCGATGACGTCACCGAGGGGGATGCTGCGTGCTCCGACGACCAGGCTGGCGAGACAGACGACCGCCAGCGCGACGAGGAGCACGGCGGTCAGCGCGACCAGCCGTGTTCCCCTCCCGCCGGCAGTCCGCCGGCCCGGGCTCGCGCTCAGCCCGCCACCTGGTCGATCTGCGGCAGCAGCTCCTCGAGGGCGTACTCGAGGCTGAGGACCGTGCCCCAGCTGAAGGCTCCCGACACCACCTCATCCTCGATCCAGAGGACCTTGTCCTCATCGACCACGGGAAGCTGGGAGTACAGCGGCAGTCCTTCGATCGTCGTCTTCTCTTCCGGCGCGAAACCGACATTCCACACCAGCAGATCCTTGGAGATCTCCGTGATCAGCTCATCGGGGACGATGAGCTCGCCGTACTCATCGGGGGTGATTCCGGCGATCTCCTCGGGGATCGTGAAGCCGAGCTGCTCGAAGAATCGTGCACGGACGTCGTTGCCCGTCCGCAGCACGGTCTCGCCCGGCTCGAATCGCTCCCCGACGGCCACCTCCTGTCCCTCGAACTCGGGATGCTCGGCGGCGGCATCCGCGAAGGCGTCCTCCAGCTCATCGACCAGGGCCAGGGCATCGTCCTCGCGGCCGAGAGCCTCGCCGGTCGCCCGGGTGGCCTCCTGCCAGGTGATCGAGAAGTCGGTGTACTCCTCATCGGGCACGACCACCGGTGCGATGCGGGAGAGCTGCTCGTACTGCTCTTCGGTCGTGCCGTTGTAGAGCGAGATGATGAGATCCGGATCGAGGGAGGCGATCTCCTCCACGGGAGGATTCGCCTCGTCGCGGACACCGTCGTTGAGCACGACCGGCGTCGCATCGCCGAGTTCGTCCTGCGCCCACGGCCAGGTCGCGTACTCATAGTCCCCGTACCAGGGGCTGACGGCGATCGGGGCGACACCGAGGGCCAGCAGCGGATCCTGGTCGGAGAGCCCGAGGGTGACGATCCGCGTCGGCTCCTCGGTGATCTCGGTGGTTCCGTAGGCGTGCTCGATCGTCACCGGGAACGTGCCCTCGCCGGAGGCCTTCGAGTCGTCGTCCTTCTCATCGGAGCTGCTCGAACAGGCGCTGAGCACCACTGCGGCGGCACCGGCGAGGGCCGCGACGCGAAGAAGGCGACGAGGGATCAGGGAGACTGACGACATAGTGGTCTTTCTGCTCACGGGGGGACTGGGCTGGTCGCCGTGGACCACTCCTGGGAGGGTGCCACCACGGGCGAAAGCGAGGTAAGACTATCCTCACCTCCATGTCCCAGCAATGCCTCCGACATGACACTGACATCGCCAGGATGACACGATGATGTCCAGCATGAGCTATTCCGAGAGCAATTCGCCGAGAGACCGGCAGCCGCATCCGCCCAAGGTGACATCGTGGTCTTTTTTCGGCGGATCACATGCCGATCCCCACCACCCGCCGCATCGCCACGACAGCGACCAATTGCTGTGGTTCCCGTCGGGTGGACTCGAGGTGGACGCCGAGGGAGAACGCTGGCTCGTCCAGAACGATTCGCTCGTCTGGTTTCCCGCCGGTGCCGTGCACTCGATCCGCCTCCTCGCCCCGGGCAGCACGGTGAGCATCTACCTCAGCGCGACCCTTCGCCCCGCGGGCGAGCGCTGGGCGAGACCTCGGGTGATCTCCGCCTCTCCCCTGCTGATGGAGCTGGTCCGCCACGTGGGTTCGAGTCAGCTCACGGCACCGCATCGAGAGACGTGCTACCGACTGCTGATCGAACTGCTCGCCGAGAGCGAGGACCGTCGCGTCGGCTTCAGCGTGCCTGCACACTGGGCGGCGCGGCGGATCGCCGAGCACCTGCTCTCCGAGCCCGACGACGCGACATCACTCGACGCGTGGTCGCAGAAGCTCGGCGTGAGCTCGAGGACCATCATGCGGGCCTTCGTCACCGAGACCGGCCAGAGCTTCGCCCGCTGGCGGACGCGTGCTCGCTTGATCGCGGCATCGGCTCACCTGGCCGACGGTCTCTCGGTACAGGCGACCGCCGTGGAGGTCGGCTATCGCACGGCCAGCGGGTTCATCACTGCCTTCCGCGAGGCCTTCGGCGTCACCCCGGCCACCTACGCCCGCGAACAACACCGGCACGGGCGGGACACTACCCTGCTCGCGAACTCTCTCGACTAGGCTCGCAGATGGGCCGGATCGTACTCGAATCCGTGCCGGGAAGGAGCCCTTGATCATGGTGATCGCCGGTCTCATCTTGGCGGGTGTCGCGGCGCTCGTGCACGTGTTCATCTTCTATCTCGAGTCGATCGCTTGGACCAGTGACCTGGCCCGTCGGATCTTCGGCACCGGGACCGTCGAGCAGGCGTCCGCGCAGAAGGAACTCGCCTTCAATCAGGGCTTCTACAACCTGTTCCTGGCGATCACCGCCGGCGTCGGCATCGTCCTGTACACCTGGGGCGAGACCGTGGCCGGCTCGACCCTCGTGTTCGTCGGCTCCGGGTCGATGACGGCGGCCTCGCTCGTCCTGTTGGTGTCGAGCCCGGACAAGGCGTCCGCCGCTGCCAAGCAGGGGGTCGCTCCAGCCCTCGCCGTCATCGCGCTGGCCGTGGGACTCTCGTTCTGACGGTTCAGCCGTCGGCGATGGAGTCCTCGCTCCAGCCCACCAGGTCGGCGACCTGCCGAGCCAGGCTCATCGGATCGAAGGGTTTGGCGATGACACCACGGATCGCCACGCCCGCCCACGGCGGGTCCTCGTCCCCGAAGGTCGGACGGGCGGTGAGCAAGACCACTGGGATGTCGGCGGTGGCCGCATCCCCGAGCAGGATGCGAGCGGCCTCCACGCCGTCCATCTCCGGCATCATGAGGTCCATCAAGATCACCGAGGGCCGATGCTCTCGGGCGAGCTCGATCGCCGTGCGTCCCCGTTCGGCCGTGATGACCCGCCAGCCGGCGAGCCGTGTCAGAGCGATCTCGGTGAGAGCACGGATGCTGGAGTCGTCTTCGACGACGAGAGCGAGGGGTGACGTCATCAGGTATCTCCGCGATCCAAGGTCCGGCGACAGCGCGAGCCGCTGTGCCAGATGTTCAGCCTACCGGCCGGAGCGCCGCGCGGCCGTTCCGCTCGATAGAGTCGCGCATGACAAGACTGCGTCGGCCCGTCGGGTTCGCCGCGATGCTAGGAGGAGTCCCGTGCCGGACGTACAACCTGATGAAGGACGCCTACGGATCACCGTACGCACCGCGACGGGCTCCGGGCGGACGCCGATCTCGGCATTCGACGATGCCTTGCACGGCGCGAACGTCGCCGACTTCAATCTGATCGCGCTGTCCTCGGTGGTACCGCCGCGCACTGATGTCGTGGTCGCCGATGAGCCGCTTCCCGCCGAGCACGGCGACAAGCTGTACTGCGTGATGGCGACCGCCAATGCGGAGCTGCGCGGAGAGTCGGCCTGGGCCGGGCTCGGCTGGGTGTACGACGAAGAGCTCGGCGGGCTCTTCGTCGAGCATCACAGCGGGAGCGAGGAGTCGGTGGAGGAGCTCATCGAGCTCTCGCTGCAGGACATGGCCCGGCGACGTGGTCGTGACTTCGGCCCCACGCACAAGATCGTGGTCGGAGCGCACTGCGTCGACAGCCCGGTGTGCGCGCTGGCCATCGCCACGTACGCGGTCGAGTCGTGGGGTACGGCTCGTGGGTGAGGACGTGACGGGCGCGGAGCCGGTCGACCGTCGAGCCCCCGGCGTCAGGATCGAGCGGCGGACCGTGGTTCCCGCGGCCGAGGCCGAGCAGCTCTATGCCTACTACGAGAGCTCCTTCGGCCCTCTCCGCGAGGCGGCCGCCGCACGGCATGTGGTGCCGCTGGAGGAGTTCGTCGAGGAGATGGCCGACCCGCGCATCGACAAGCTGGTGGCGCTGTCGGAGGCCGACGGTTCCTTCCTGGGCATGTCGACGCTCGCGCGCGATCTCGATGCCGTGCCGTGGGCCAGCCCGGAGTTCTACCTGGCTCGCTATCCCGAGCACGCCGCCCGCGGCGCGGTCTGGTATCTCGGCTTCACGATGACTGTGCCCGGTGTGCAGCGCAACGGGGTCTTCGCCACCATGCTCTCGGCGGTCGTCGAGGCGGCGCTCACGGAGCGGGCGGTGGTCGGCTGGGATATGTGCGCCGCCAATGTCGGCGCGGGCTTCAACGAGGCCGTCAAGGCGCAGCTCGGCGGCGACGACGTTCCCGTGGCGCAGGTCGACGTGCAGACGTACTACAGCGCGGACTTCGCCGGCGGCCGCTGACCGGCATCGGGGGCGACCGGCAGGGTGAAGCGGAAGGTGCTGCCCTTGCCCCAGTCGCTCTCGGCCCAGACCCGGCCTCCGAGCTGGGTGACGATCGCCCGGGTGATCGCCAGGCCGAGTCCGGTTCCTCCCTCGAGACGGGCATCGGAGGAGTCGACCTGGCGAAACCTCTCGAAGATGTCCTCCAGACGGTCGGCCGGGATGCCACGGCCCTCGTCGGCGACGGCGAAGACCACCTCGTCACGCCCCGGAGCGGTGCTGATGCGCACCGTGTCTCCCGGCTCGGAGAACTTGATCGCATTGCCGATGAGGTTGCCGAGGACCTGCGCCACCCGATCCGGGTCCGCGACGACCCGTCCGCCGACGTCCCCGACTTCGAGTGTGACTCCGGCGCGCTGGGCGAGGGAGGCGAGCTCGGTCGCGCTGGTCTCGATCAGCGAGGCCGCGGAGTGGGGCGCGGGACGGACCTCGAAGTTGCCCGAGGCGAGGCGTTCGACGTCGAGGATGTCGTTGACGAGTCGTCCCAGCCGCTCGGCGCTCTCCTCCGCGCTGGCCGCGATCACCTCGATCTCGGGGGGCAGTGCGCCGAGGGCACCGCTGTTGATCAGGCCCAGACCTCCGCGGATCGAGGTCAGCGGGGTGCGCAGCTCGTGGCTGACCACCGAGAGGAACCGGTCCTTCATCCGCTCCACCTCGCGTCGTTCAGTGACATCCCTGAACGCGACGACCGCTCCGGTGACCTCCGAGGTCGCCGGATCGACGATCGGGGACGCCACGATCTCGACGGCAACCTCTGTGCCGTCGCTGCGCAGGTAGACATCGTCCTCGCTGCGGGCGACGGACGCGTGCCGGATCGCCTCGGTGACGTAGCACTCCTCGATCGGATACGGGGTGCCGTCGGGGGCCGGCGCGTGGAACAGCTCATGCGGGTGCGCCGTCCCGATCACCCGGTCGTCGAGACCGAGCATCTCTCTGGCGGAGCGGTTGATGACGGTGACCCGGCCGGACACGTCGACCCCGTAGATGCCGTCGGCGACACTGTCGAGGAGCGCGCGCGTCTGCTCGGCCCAGTGCCGCAGGTCCGCGGTCTGGGCGGCGACCCGATGCTCGAGGTTCAGGCGCAGCTCGTAGCTGTCGCGACTGATGATCAGCTCCCGACCGCAGGCGGCGGCCACGAGCACCATCCACAGGATGACGCGGCCAGGTGTCGTCGGTCCCCCGGAGTTGACCGTCTGCAGGACCCCGGCCGCCAACAGCACGGCGAAGATCGTGACCGTGCCGACGATCTCGGCGACACGGGGACGAGCGACCGCGGGATTGCCCTTTCGGACCGGCGCCCATGCGGCCAGTCCGATGAGGGCGTATCCACTGACCCATCCCAGGTCGGTCCAGGTGCCGAACACATAGCCGCCCTCGGCCTGGCTGATGGCGTAGTTCAGGTCGCTCATCATGTAGAAGAGGTAGCCCGATGCGATCAGAGCGAGTGTCAAGCGGTCGGCGGAGTTGGAGCGCACGAGCAGCAGCACGGCGATCATGGCCACGACGACGTCCAGTACCGGGATGACCAGGACCGTCAGCCCGCCCAGCCCGCCGCTGGTGGTGAGCAGCAGATTGTCGTAGATCAGCGAGCTGGCGATGATCAGCACGGCGGAGCCGGCCACGACACCGTCGAGGACCAGCACGGCGAGCCCTCGACGCGACCGGATGGCCGGGAACATGAGCAGCGCGATGATCGACAGCGTCAGAGCGGCAGCGATCGTGAGGTCGTTGAGCGGGATGGAGAGCCCGGCGGGGCCGCCCGAGGCGGCCCCGATCAGATTGCCGGACACGGCGACCAGAGCGGCGGTCCCGATGAGCCGCCATGAACCACGGCGACGCCGCTGCGACCGGCGCGACCGCAGGAAGCAGCTCACGGCGGTGGCGCCACCGGCGAGCAGCAGTCCCGCGGATGCCGCGACCGCGGCGGCATCGGTCCCGGACTGCAGACCGAGGAAGACGGTGAGGGCGACGACCGCCGCGACGACCACGGCGGCCGCGCACGTGAACGCACGGAATCCCGAGGGCAAGACGGCTGTGGTGGGCGCTGCGCCGTTAATGGGAACCCTCCGATCGTGTCCTGACCGGGGCGATCCGTCGCATGAAGGCAGACGTCGATCCCCCGGTCACCACAGACGATAGCCAAGGCGGCACTCATTCGGCGCCGGACCTGCCGGACGGGCCGGGACGTGGCGCGCGCTCGCTCGGAGCGGCGAGCGCGCACAGGAGCACGCCCACGCCGCACGCCGCGACCCAGGCCCACCCCGGCAGAAGGCTCCCGGTGAGACCACCGGAGTCGCGAGCACTGGCGATCAGGCTGCCGGCCAGCGCGATACCGACGGCCGTACCGACCTGGCGTGCGGTCGATGCCATGGCGCTGGCGACCCCCGCGCGGTCGGGCGGGAGACCGTCGATCGCGGTATTCGTGATCGGAGCGTTGGCGAAGCCGATACCGGCGCCGATCGCCCCATAGGCGGCGAACAGCAGGGGCAGCCTCGTGTCGGCGACGAGGCTGGTCAGCAGGGCTCCGCCGACGATCAGGCAACCGCCGGCGATCAGCAGCAGCGGGCGAGCCCCCACCCTGCTCACGAGATGACCCGACAAAGGCGCGCAGGCGGTCGCGGCGGCCGCCATCGGTAACGTCGCCGCCCCCGCGGCGAGCGGCGACCAGCCCTCCTGCTGGAGGAGCGTGGTGGTGAGCAGCAGGGTCGTGCTGAAGGCGACGAAGACGACGATCGCACCGAGGATCGCGGCGGTGAAGCTCACGACCCGGAACAGGGCCGGCTCCACCAGAGGCACGGCGCGGCGCGATTCCACGATGCCGAGGCCGACGACGGCGGCGAGCAGGACGACGTAGGCGATCGCCATCGGTGGTGCTGACCAGCCGAGATGCGGTCCCTCGATCAAGATCCCCACGCCCGCGGCGAGAGAGACGGTCAGCAGCAGCTGACCCGGGAGGTCGAGTCGGCGTGGGACGGCGGACCGCGACTCCGGGACGAGCCACGCCGTGAGCAGCAACGCGGCCGCCACGACGGGAGCGCTGCTCCAGAACACGGCCCGCCAGTCGAAGACCGCGATGAGGGCGCCGCCGGCGATCGGCCCCGCGGCCATGCTGAGGCCGAAGACCGCACCCCAGACACCGATCGCCCGTGCTCGCTCGCGCGGGTCGGGCATCGCGTTGACCACGATCGACAGCGCCACCGGTGTCAGCATCGACGCGCCGACTCCCTGCACGGCCCGCGCCGCGATCAGGACCTCGAGCGAAGGCGCCGCGGCGCCCATGAGCGACGCGAGTCCGAACACGACCAGACCCGACTGGAAGACGCGTCGTCTGCCGTAGCGGTCGGCGAGTGCCCCCGAGGTGATGAGCAGGCTCGCGAACGGCAGCGTGTAGGCGTCGACGACCCAGGCCAGGCGGTTCGCCTCGACACCGAGACCCTCACCGATCTGCGGCAGGCCGACGGTGACGATGGTGGTGTCCAGTCCCACGAGGAAGAGGGCGAGGGCGCAGATCGCGAGGATGGTCCAACGCCGTCTCCGGGTGGGGGCACGGCGTTGTGCCCCGACGCTCGTCGTGTCCGCTCTCACCGGTCGATCCCTTCACGCTCCCTGCGGGTCGGGACGATCATCCCCGGCCCAGCACATCCCTTCCAGGGGGTTTTGCAGACTCTGCAAAAATCCGGGATGTGGAGGAGGACACACTCGAGACCGTGCGGGCCGTCGGTCCACGACTCAGGTCACTGCGCACGAACCGGGGACTCGCGCTGCGGGAGCTCGCCCAGGAGACCGGACTCTCGGTCAGTCTGCTGTCCAGACTCGAGACCGGCCATCGCCAACCCACCCTCGATGCCCTCATCCCGCTCGCCCGCGTGCACCGCGTCTCGCTCGACGAGCTCGTCGGCATGCCGCCGGCCGGCGACCCTCGGGTCCATCTGCGACCCCAGCGGCTCACATCCGGCGGCGTCGCAGTGCCGCTGACCCGGCACCGCGGTCGCCTGCAGGTCTTCAAACACGTGCTCGGCCCACGGGAGCCCCACCTCGTGAGCCACGTGGGGCACGCCTGGCTCTATGTGCTCGCGGGGCGGCTGCGCCTGGAACTCGACGGCGAGGAATACGAGCTGGTCGCGGGCGAGACCGCGGAGTTCGACTCGATGACACCGCACTGGTTCGGGCCCGTCGACGACGACACCGTGGAGATCCTGCACATCTTCGGCTCGCAGGGCGACGCCCCGATCAGCCGCGTGACCGAGTCTTCGACGGGGACACCTCGACACTGAGCGATCTCGGTGGGAGCGTGTCCCCTTCCTGCAGATCCACCCGCCGCGTCCCACAGTCGGCGCATCGCACATAGAGGACGTATCCGGCCGAGGTGGCGTGCCGGGACTCGACGCTCCAGCCGTGCTCGTGGGCTTCAGTCGGGGTGGTGCTCCACTCTCGGGAGCCGTGCGCTGCGGCGGTCATGGCTCCACAGTGATGTAATGACCTTATGCATCTCAACCCTTACGGTGAGTACGCGGTCCTCCTGGCCGCGTCACTGGCCAACGACTGGCCTGCCGACCGGGCCGGGATCGTGGCGCGCACCCGGGATTTCGGCATGACGGTCGACTTCCCGGCGGCCAGCGAGGACCACCTGCGGGTCCGCGGCGTCATCGACGACTGGTTGACCGTGGTCGACGAGCCCGACCCCCACCGACGCGCCGGCATCCTGAACGATCACATGGCGACCGCCTCTGCCTACCCGCGACTGACCGACCACCACGACGAGGGCTGGCACCTGCATTACCGCTCCGATGACGCGCGATCCTTGCCGCACGTACTGTTCGCCGTCATCAGCGTCGGCACCGCCTTGCATGTCAGCACCCGGGGCATGCACCGCCTCCGCCGCTGCGCCGCGGGAGAAACCCCCGGCGACCCCTGCGGCGCCGTCGTCGTGGACATCACCCGCAACGGCCGACAGCGATACTGCTCGGTCCGCTGCGCGAACCGCGCCGCCGTCCGCCGGCACCGGGCCCGCGGGACCGCGGACGGCTGAGCACTGACGGGCAGAGACGTATCGCCGGGTGGTGCCTATTGAAACTTTCCCATATAGGCATATGATGCTTCCATGGCGCGGGCAGCAACCACCTCGGACGTGTTCAACGCGATCGCCGAGCCGCAACGACGGGAGATCCTGACCCTTCTGCGCGACGGCGAACGAGCGGCCACGGAGGTGGCGCGGGAGCTGGGGTTCACCCAGCCCGGGGCATCCAAGCACCTGCGGGTGTTGCGTGAAGTCGGGCTCGTGCGGGACCGGAGGGCCGGCAAGCAGCGCCTCTACAGCCTGGACGCGCACGGACTCCGGCCGATCCACGAGTGGACGGGCGGGTTCGAGCAGTTCTGGAACGAGAGCTTCGAGCGACTCGATGCCTATGTACAGGACCTGAAGCACACACGAGAGAAGGAATAGCCGATGGGCGGAGCACGGCACGAGGATTCGACGACGGCCGGCCGGGAGATCGTCGTCTCGCGAGTCATCGACGCACCCCGAGAGCTGGTGTTCGAGGCGTTCACCGAGGAGCGCCACCTCTCCCACTGGTGGGGACCAGAAGGCTTCACCACGGTGACCAGGTCCTTCGCGTTCGACGTCGGCGGGGAGTGGGTCTTCACGATGCGGGGGCCGGACGAGACCATCTACCCCGAGTGGATCACCTGGACCGAGATCGTCCCGCCCGAACGGATCGCCCTGGTGCACGGCGAGCACCGCGATGATCCGAACGCCTTCGACTCCTTCCTCATCTTCGAGACGGTCGGGTCGTCGACGCGGGTGGAGCTGCGCACCGTGTTCCCCACCACGGAGCACCGCAATGAGGCCGCGGAGAAGTACCGCGCCGTCGAAGGTGGCCGGCAGACCCTGGCGGCCCTGGACGCCTATGTCACGGACGGCGTGCGCAAGGGGGTCGGGAACTGATGTCCGGGAAGGTGTTCTTCAGCGTCTCGATGTCGCTGGACGGGTACATCGCACCCGAGTCCCCCGAGGAGTTGATGGGCAAGCAGTGGATGGAGCTCCAGGCGTGGGTCTTCCCGCTGAGGTACATGCGCGAGCGCCTGCAGCTCGGCGAGGGGGGCGAGGAAGGTCGCGACAACGACCTCCTGCGCGCGACCTTCGAGCGCACCGGCGCGCAGGTGATGGGCAAGCACATGTTCGACGCCGGCGAGCACGCGTGGCCGGAGACGCCGCCCTTCCGCTCACCGGTGTTCGTCGTGACCCAGGAGGTGCGTGACCCGTGGGAACGGCAGGGAGGGACCACGTTCCACTTCGTCAACGACGGGATACGCAGCGCGCTCGAGCAGGCCCGTGAAGCCGCCGGCGACCGCGACATCCGCATCTCCGGTGGGGGTGAGACGATCCTGAGCTACCTCAACGCCGGACTCGTCGACGAGTTCCACCTCGCCCTTTCCCCCGTGCTCTTCGGCGCCGGCGTCCGGCTCTTCGAAGGCATCGACGCGGGCAGCATCGCCCTGGAGCAGATCGGCTCCGAATCCTCCCCGCGGGCGACGCATCTGACCTATCGCGTGCGTCCGCGAGACTGACGCTCACGCACCGTCGAGGCGCTGTGCCCATTCGATGAAGAGTCGCGTCTCCGTGGGCCCCAGGACCTCAGGGCGGGCGGCCGCCCGCTCGATGAGGTCACGCACCGCGTCGGAGTCTCCGCCCAGGGCAGCCGCTCCCGTGATGGCGGCGATGACGCCTTCGCGGATCGCCACCGACAAGGCGCGATCCTCCTCATCGAGCACGATCTGTCGCAATGTGACGCCGATATTCGCCACCAGCACATGGGCGGCCGCCTGCTCGGGCGTGACGACCAGGCGACCCTGTTCGGCGGCCTGCCGGGTGATCGAGCGCAGGATCTCACTGGGCCGCGACTGGGCGGCCGGTGAGTAGCCGGGCTGGACGGTGCCGTACATGAGCGTGTAGAAGCCCGGGTTCTCCAGGCCGAAGGCGACATGGGCATCCCAGCCGGCGCGGATGTCCTGGATCGGATCGCCCGAGGACTCCGTCGAGGCCTTCGCTTCGAGGTACATGTCGAAGCCGCGCTCGATGACCGCCTCGATCAGACCCCGCTTACTGCCGAAGAAGTGGTACAGGGTCGGCATCTTCACGCCGACCGCGGCGCAGATCGCACGCAGCGAGACATCCTCGCCCGGCGACGCGGCGATCATCTCTGCCGCGGCGTTCAACAGCCGGGTGCGTGTATCGGTATGCAACTCAGGTGGCACACTGCTACAGTAACGTACATATCGTCGATATAGATATACATCTCATCGATACGCTGAGGAGGAGTCGACCATGACCGACCGCACCCTGACGGGGAAGAACGTGCTGATCGCCGGCGGCGGCAAGAATCTCGGCGGGCTCATCGCCCGCCAGGCCGCCGAAGCGGGAGCGAATACCGCGATCCACTACAACTCAGAGACCAGCCGGCCCGAAGCGGAGAAGACGCTCGCGGCCGTCGAGGCCGCCGGCGCCCGCGGCGTGATCCTCTCGGGCGACCTGACCAGGCCCGCCAACATCGAGCGGCTCTTCAGCGATGCTGAGACAGCCCTCGGCACCATCGACATCGCCGTGAACACCGCCGGCAAGGTGCTGCGCAAGCCGATCATGGAGACCACCGAGGACGAGTACGACTCGATGTTCGATATCAATTCCAAGGCGGCCTACTTCTTCATCAAGGAGGCCGGCAAGCACGTCGCCGATGGCGGCAAGATCATCACGATCGTCACCTCGCTACTGGCCGCGTTCACCGACGGGTACTCCACCTACGCCGGTGGCAAGTCCCCGGTCGAGCACTTCACGCGGGCCGCGGCAAAGGAGTTCGCCGACCGAGGCATCTCCGTCACCGCGATCGCTCCCGGGCCGATGGACACCCCGTTCTTCTACGGCCAAGAGACCCCCGAGCGGGTCGAGTTCCACCAGTCGCAGGCCATGGGCGGCCAGCTCACTCAGATCGAGGACATCGCCCCGATCGTCCGTTTCCTCGCCACCGAGGGATGGTGGATCACCGGACAGACGATCTTCGCCAACGGCGGCTACACCACCCGCTGAGACACCGCAACGAAGCAAGGAGCAACACCATGGCAGACATCACCCTTCCCGAGCCCGTCGCCTCCTTCGTCGATGCCGTCAACCGTCACGACGAGGCCGCCTTCCTCGACTTCTTCACCCCGGAGGGGGTCGTGGACGACTGGGGACGCACCTTCACCGGGCGCGAGCAGATCAAGGCCTGGAGCGACAAGGAGTTCATCGGTTCACACGGAACCCTCACGGTCGAGGAGGTCGCCACCGAGGCCCCCGACGCGGTCACCGTCACCGGCGACTGGCGCTCCCAGCACGCCAACGGCCGCTCGGCCTTCACCTTCACGGTCGACGGCGACAAGCTCACCTCGATGACCATCCGCGAGGGCTAGCAGCCGGCCCTCCCGACCCGGTCTAGACCACGGTCGTACATCGCCCCCTCAGGCCGACTACCGGCCCAGGACGAGTTACTGAGCAGCGCACCAGGTTGCCGGGGTTGCGAGCCGAAGACTCGACCCGCCTCGGCGGCGGTCAGCCTTCCGCGATGCCCAGCAGCCCGTGCACGCGTCGCCAGAACTCTTCGATGAGCCCCTCGTCGAAGGCCTGCTTGTTCGTCTGGCGGCGGGAGGCGGGCTTGGTCTGGGCGTAGAAGCGACCGGCCTGCCAGTCGACGCCAGGGCGGCCGTTCAGAAAGAACGCGAGGTTCGCCCCACCCTTCTCCGGTGCGATCAGTGCCAGCTTCGACAGCGGCGTGCGGTACAGCAGGCGGGTGAGGAAGTCGTTGTTCTCCGCCCCGAAGCTCGTGCGCACATTGCCGGGATCGAAGGCGGCGGCCCTGATGCCCTGTACCCGGTGATGACGGTCCAGGCCCAGCGCAAACAGGATGTTCGCGAGCTTCGCGTCGCCGTACGCGCGCATCGGCGCGTAGCGCTTCTCATGGTTGAGGTCCTCGATATCGACCTTGCCGACGATCCGGGCCGACGCGCTGGAGGTGTTGATCACCCCGCCCTCTCCCGCCCGCAACGGGTCGAGCAGCAGATGCGTCAGCAGGAAGGGGGCGAGCAGGTTGACCTGGAAGGTCTTCTCGTTCCCGTCCTCTGTGACCGCCCGCTCGCCGAACACACCGCCGGCGTTGTTCGCAAGCACATCGATTCGATCGACCGTCGACCGGATTTCCGCCGCAACCCGGCGCACATCATCGAGGCGGGTGTAGTCCGCTACACAATGATCCGCGCCGATCTCGCGGGCCACGGCTGTCGTCTTCTCCGGCGATCTGCCTACCAGGACGATCCTTGCGGACGCCTGCGATCGTCTCACCTGCCGCGCCGCCTCCGCACCGATCCCGTCAGAACCCCCGGTGATCACGATCGTCCGTTCACTCATCGTGCCTGTCACTCCCTCTCGCCCTGCACTTCAATGTCTCTATTGACACTACAGTGCCATAGATAACTCTTCAAAGTAACATGGGCGGGTGAGCACTACAGGAGAGAGCCTGAGGGAACGCACACGCCGTGCAGTGCGAGCCGAGATCGCCAAGGCAGCGATGGAGCTGTTCCTCGACCAGGGGTTCGAGGAGACCACCGTCGAAGAGATCGCCCAAGCGGCCGGTATCTCCCGGCGCAGCTATTTTCGCTACTTCGCCAGCAAAGATGATGCGCTCGCCGCGGGGCTGGCGATCGTCGGCGAAACCGTCGCCGAGGCACTCGAAGCACGTCCCGACGACGAGACCGCCTGGCTGGCGCTACGACGCGCCTTCGACACCCTCGTCCACCAAGCCGACACCGATCGGCAGGCCCATGCTCTTGGAAGGCTGATGCTTCAACACCCACACCTACAGCGCGCTAAAGACGCGATGTGGACGAGCGGGATCGCCAGAACGCTAGGGCCACGACTCCCCAACGATCAACGGACTGCGATCCACGTCGAAGCCGTCGTTGCTTCTGCGATCGCCTGCCTGCACGTCGCACAGGAGCACTGGCTCAAACCCGACGCGCGCGACTCTCTCGGCGCGCTGCTCGACGAGACGATGAAGGCCATTCGCCCCTTCGCCTAGAGCTCCACACTGCGATGCGGCCGCGCCTGCGCAGCACGGTTCGATCCGAGAGCCGCTGCTGACTCGATCAGCGAGCAACGGCCGATGTGTCCTAGTCGGCGAGAACCTCGTCAGGGTGTTCAGATTCTCGGTGCCGCTGTTCACTGGCCTCTTTCGATCGCTCAAGGGGTAGATGCGGCCGTCGAAGGCGATGGCGAGGGGACTCAAGGGCTTGAGCCTCAGCGATGACGTGAAGGTGCGAGCCTCGCCTCCCGGCGGAAGCGTGACGTTCTCAACTTCCCTCGATGGGTTCGATGACATCGGCGCGTCGGCTGAGATAAATGATCGAGGACCTGATGTCGGCGATCTCGGGGCGACGGGCGAGCCGCAGAACGAACTCGCGCAGCTCATCGGTACTCGAGACCGCGACATAGGCAATGAGGTCAGCCTCGCCGGTGACCATATACACGGCGACCACATCGGGGAGACCCTCGACCGCGTCGCAGAAGGCAGACGCAGTCGGAAGCGCCTGGGGTCGGATCTTGATCGACACGTGCGCCTGCACGCCCCTCCCGATCTCGCCGAGGTCGACCGTCGCGTGGAAGCCGGTTATGACACCACGGTCCTGAAGCGCCGCCACCCGAGCCAGGCAGGTGGAATCGGCGACACCTAGCTCGCGCGCGAGCTGCCGGTTGCTGAGTCGAGCATTTTGCTGCAGACGCCGCACGATCGTGCGATCTATTTCGTCCAACACACCCTCCGAAGCTGCGGGACCGAACTAGTTTCGGTCTTTATCGAGTATAGCCGAATCATATGTACGCTTAAATCGGAAAAACGCTAACTAGTGAGGTCTCGTGGCAAATAAACTGGTGATCATCGTTGACGAAGGAATCGAGCACGGGGTGGCAGCCAACGTCATCGGGCTCCTCGGTATCGGTGTCGGGCACCACATCGACGGAATCGTCGGGCCCGCCGTTGTAGATGCCTCGGGCCGCTCCCACCACGGCATGAGCACCATCGGGCTCCCAGTGCTGGCCGCGGACGCCGAGGTACTCAGCCGGCTCTACCAGGACGCGTCAGATCATCCCGGTATCACGGTGCTGGATGTCACGGACGCAGCCGTCTCCTCGCGGGACTACGACACATACACTCAGCGACTACAAGACCCAGAGCGAGGATGGCGTCCGCTGGGCCTCGCACTCACTGGACCCAGACGCCAAGTCGACCGGCTCACGGGAAGACTGAGGTTGCTCCGATGACCGCCACGGCCAGCACGCACCGCCCGGTGCGATATCCGCTCTGGGCCGGACGCACAACAGCGCTGTTCGCGATCGCCGTCTCTGCGCTGAACCTGCGCTCCGCCGTCACGTCCCTGTCGCCGCTCCTGCACGGGATCGGCACCGAGTTCGGGTTCGGCGCAGGCACGATCGGGGTCTTCGGGATGCTCCCACCCGCATGCTTCGCATTGTTTGGCGTGCTCACCCCCGTGTTGATCCGCCGCATCGGGCTGGAGTACACCGCCATCGTCGCGCTGCTGATCACCACCGCGGGGGTCGCCCTACGCGGCCTTTCGGGCAACACCTCATCACTGATCCTGCTGTCCATCGTGGCGCTGGCCGGAATGGGCATCGCCGGCGTCGTCATTCCCCCACTGGTGCGCGAGTACTTTCCCGACCGCCTTGCCCTGATGAGCTCGGTCTATCTGATCGCGCTTCATCTGGGCGCGCTCCTTCCACCGCTCTTGGCCGTGCCATTCGCGAACTCGATCGGCTGGCGTCTCACCATCGCCGTCTGGGCCGTCGTGGCCGCCCTCGCGGCCGCGCTCTGGGCCATCACCGACCGGGTCCGCAGAGATCGTCCGCACCACCATGTCAACCAGCTCGAAGCTGACGCCAAGCCGGTCGGTGTGCTTCCGAGGCATGCCTGGAGATCACCGACGGTATGGAATCTCACCGTTCTGTTCGGCATGACCTCGTGGAACGTGTTCATCCTCTTCACGTGGTTGCCGACCCTCATCATCGATGCGGGGCACACCGCGGAATTTGGCGGCACCATGGTGTCCCTGCTCATCGGCGTCAGCATGATCATCGGCGTCTTCGCCCCGACTCTCACCATCCGGCTTCGCAACCCCGCTCCGCTCGTGGAAGCCTGCGTGCTGCTCTACGTCATCGGCTACGCCGGGATAGCGATGGCTCCGCGGTCCGCCACGGTGCTCTGGGTAATCCTCCTCGGCGCCGCCTCCAGCCTGTTCATCATCGCCACAACCATGATCAACACCCACAGCAGCACCCCGGCCGGCTCCGCCGTCGCATCCGGCTTCGTCCAAGGTATCGGCGGTGCGATCGCCGTACTGGGCCCGCTGCTGTTCGGGCTCCTGCACACGTGGACCGGCACATGGGGCGCGTCCTACGCCCTCGTAGGAGCCTCCCTGACTATCCTCACCGTCACCGGCATCCGTGAACGACGTCACCGCACCCTCGAAGACGACATCTCCCACTGGGAAAGATATGAACAGCCGCAACAATGACCGACACAGACGTCGACCGGTGTGTGGGTCTGGCCTGGCCTGAGAGGAGATGGCCGTGGCTGACACGACCGATGTCGTCTTTGACGGCGGGTATCCGGCTCGACACCGAGCTCGCCGAGCCTTTCGGCACCCTGCTCACCAAAACGAAGGAGTCCGCTGGCGATGCCAGCGGACTCCTTCAATCTTCAAGTAACTCATCGGCGCTTACTCAGTCCATATGTTTGAGTAAGGACACCCTGGTGGTATCTGAGGTACCCAAACGGAAAACCATACAGCAGCTGGATCGCCTTGATTCCGCATGGTTACAGGGATCTCCGGCCTTCGAGCCGTCTCCGCCGCTCGTCTTCGACGAGGGATTCGAGGTCGTCGAGAACCCTAGTAGACGTAGTAGAACCGCTCTCACGGAGAAGGAAGTAGAAGCTATTAGAACCGCTCGGGTCGGCGGTGAGAGCATCATGTCGATCGCCAAGCGGTTCGAGGTCAGCCGGATGACGGTGTGGGAGAAGACGCGGTGACGTCGATCAGACAGGGACGCGAGCCGTCCACCGCTCAAGCTGATCAGTAACGTTAGGCGCGTCACGAACAAGGGTCGTTTTCCACGACAGCAGACCATCGTTTTGAAGCCTGCCGATCAGCGTGATCGGGTGCACACCCAATGCGTCCGCCTCCGTCTGCGCCCAGGTCACGCTTGGTCGTTCGGGAACGACAGGGAGCGGCTCCGAGATAGCCAGTTCACCAGCAAGCTGATCGGCTTCCGTTTCCTCGTCCTGACTCTCTTCAGATAGGTCGTCAATGATGACTCCCCCGTCCTCTGAGACGTGGCCCAGCAGAACATGGGCGGTTTCGTGGAGGATTGTGAAGAGCACTTTATCTAGCCGCTTCCATCGACCGGAGATGCCGATCACGGGAGTGTCCTCGACGATCAGTGCGCACCCATCGAGCTTCCCTCCGGGGAACGCTTCAACGTAGATCAGCTTCACTCCGACTTCCGCGAAAGACGCTTGGAAGGCGGCAAACTCCTCCGGATTGCGTGCCCTTTCCGAGAGCTGCTCGGCCAACTCTCGAAGTCGATCACGGGAGTATGACGCAACCTGCAGCTCACGCGCACTGGCCTTGACGCACGCGACCCAGGCTTGCTGGAGCACTGTCACTGCCTCGTCCGTGTTGCTTCGCCTGGCGGCGAATCTGACTGTCAGCTCCTCATCAAGGCTCTGCATCCCAAAGAGGTGAAGGACCTCCTTCGATTGCCCGTCTGGATCAGACGCGGTGATGAAGCCACGCTTCCTCAGCAAGGCGACCGGTGCTAACTCACGCAACCTGGCGCGGGTCTTTACGGCATCAAGGCTCTCCCTGGTGCGCGAATCCTGTGCTTGCTTCCAGAGGAGATAAGAGTCCTGAAGCTTGAGCCAGAACTCTGCGCTTGTTCCGAGCGCAGCCGCGATCTGCGCGGCGGACTCGCGAGTGATCTCCTTCTTGCCGGAGATGATCTCGGAAACGAACTGTGCCGGTCGTCCCAAAATCTCCGCAAAGTCGGCCTGAGTCCAGCCGCGCGCGTCGAGTTCGTCAGCCAGGTGTTCCCCGGCCGGGAACACCTCGGCAGCCATCGGCGTACTCATGATCGTCACTCTCCTTCAGTGGTAATCAACCATCTCGATGATGATGACCATCCGGCCGTCATCATCCGTCTGGAACTTGATGATGAGCCTGAACTGGTCATTCAGGCGGATGGATGAGGTTCCGGCTCGGTTGCCCTTGAGCTGCTCCAACCGGAGGGAACGCATCGCATATAGGTCTCGTTCGTCAGTGGCCGCGCGCAGTACCTGGATCTTCTTCCGGTACGCCTTGATGATGTCTGCACCCCAGCGCCGCGGCGCATAGGACGCATCTTCGGCCAGACGCCGAAGATCATCATCCTCGAAGACGACACGCAAGCGCTCCACCTCACCCAGAACAACATGGCCAGGTCTACGCTATCGCATCCCCTTATCGATCTACTCGTCATGGGTTCATCACCCTTTGCATGAATCATGGTACCCTAGTACCATCGGTTCCGCAAGGCACCGTGTCCTGCAACACAAGTGGGCCGCCTCGCTCCAACGAGACGGCCCACCAGAAAGCTCCGAGAATAACTACTCAGAACCCGTACAAGTTCGACAGTAGTGGAGAACTCTCCTCTCGGGCATGAGAAACCCGAGAGGAGGTAGAGATCATGGCTCGCAACTCGAAGCAGACCGGCAAGGCCGCCGCGAAGGCCGCCAGCAAGGTTCTTCGCGGCAACTACAGCGCCGCAGCAAAGAAGGCCGCTGGCAGCGCCCTGTCCCAGACCCCCAAGCGGGGCAAGTAAGACGATCGATCGGCAGCCCGGGTGATCATTGCCCGGGTTGCCGATCACCCAACCGATCGAGAAGCAAGGGGTAGAGGGGCACCATGACACGCCGTTCGAATCGGACCAAAGGAGGCCTCACATGGGCATACGGAAGCCAGTGAATCTGCCGAGCAAGCAGTTCCCAACCCGGAAAGCCGCAAAAGACTGGGTTCGAGATGAAATCAAAGACCACTACGACCTGGAAGAGACCGTCACAGACCCATTGCACATTGCGGTTCTCTTCGATCTTCTCGACCGCGACGACGATGCAACTGAAAAGGTCGGAGTCGGAGTCGCCGAGTTCTTCATTCGGCTTACATCCCGCGGCCAAGGACACATTCGGTACGTCAAGCGAGACGCCCGTGGCATCTGGATTCGCCGAGTCGACGGCTCGGAGGATGATTGGAGCTACACGAGCGCCGTCGACCAGGAGGGCATCAAGTCGGATGTCAAAGATGCATTGCGTGCGGTTATCAACGACGAACGACTCGCGTTTCGCGAATCGGCTTTTAGCGCCGGACAAGTTCATTGCGCTCGTACAGGCGTAGTTATCGGCTCTCTCCAGGATGCCGAAGTGCGATATGAGAAACCTTCATGGGCACAGCTCACAGAGGGCTTCGCGAAGGACCAAGGAGGGTGGGAGAACATCGCACTCACAGCGGGCGAAGGTCAGACGCAGATATCCGGAAGTCTTGCGGACGCCAACCAGCTTCAGGCGTGGAAGAGCTACTGGCATGAGCACTCGCGGCCAGTCATTGTCGCAAAGTCAGCTCGATAGCCCCAACACTCTCCGCCGGAGTGGCGGGCCGAACTCCTCTGCAGAAGACCGGCTCTGCGCAGTCTGGGCGGGTGAGTGAGTTCGGAGGGCGTGGCGTGATGGGGTGAGGCGGGTCGAGGTCCGGAGGATCGGAAGCGACCAAACCTCGCTCCGTCCGGAAGACCTCCTCCCGCGCCCGATGCTACGCCGTGCGCCGACGCGCGCCTATCTTCTGCCTGTTACTGCGACCGCTGCGATCTGCTCGTGGGCCTCGTCGGCCTGCCCCATCCCCGAGATCGCGCGGCTCGGGCGCACTCTGCGCCAATGGTGGACGCTGTTCCTGGCGTACTGGGACACCGGCCGTGCCAGCAACGGCGGCGCCGAGGCCGTCAACGGGCTCATCGAACTCGCCCGCCGCGTCGCCCACGGCGATGCGGGAGCCAAGACGCGCTCAAAGTGCTCGCCACCCGGCGATCTGACGTCCGACACTCGGGGCCCGACATTGACGACAGGGCGTCTGGTATCGAGACCTTACCTCCGCTTACGCTTCTTGTTCTTGCGACGAGTCGCAGGCTTTCGCGCCGGAGGTCGCGGTGCCGACATCTTGTCAGGCGGGAAAAGTCCCACGATCGCTCGGTCCATCTCCGGGTCCGGTATCGGGATAGTGCCGTCGTAGACGACTTCGACGAGCTCCTTGGTTTCCTGGTCGAAGATGAAGGCGGCACCCCTACTGAACTTCAACTGGTACTTCTTCGCACGCAAGTAGTCGCTGGCGAGCTCGACGATGTCAGTGAGCGCGTAGTGTGCCGGCTTGGTCATCCACACAAGCAGCCAGGCGTTGCCGAGCCTGGTGCCGATCGGCACAGCCTGGGTGCGTTCCCGACCATTAGGGTCAGGCGAGGCAAGCAGCTTGCTGGGGATGCGGGCCATGTCCGCCTGTGATTTCGTTGACGCCGACAGCAGCGTCGCACCCGTACTGAGCCAGCCGAAGGTTCCACGAGCCTGCAACTCGTCGACGAGTGCGATCATCGGCGAGCCGGTCAGGGTCGGCTTTTGAGCGTGGGGGCGTTCAGGGTCAAGCTCGGCGTAGTACCAAGCGTCGAGAGGATCAGTTCGACTCGCGATGATGCTCCGCCCCTGCTGCTTGCGCCGTCGAACATCCCTAGCACTGGGAGCAGTGACGTAAGGCAATTCGGCGGCCATGACTTCTGGGTCAGGTGCGACGTACAGTCCCGCTTCGTAGAAGTAGAGGAATAGGTCGAGTTCGTCTGGCGCGGCGTAGGCGAGCGATACCTCCGGATCACGGCGGCGACGAAGGTAGAGGAGAAACTCGGCCGGTCTGTCGACGAGGCGGGCGATGAGTTGGAGGTCGTGGATAGACACTACCCATGGGATCTGTTCAGCCTCGAGGAGGCCCGCAGCGACAAGGTCACTCGTAGCGGTTGCCACGCCGGACAGGTCTTCCAAGCTGAGTGCGACTGTGTGGATCTCCCGAATGTGAGACAGATCTAGCCATCCGGTTTGGTGGAGCCTCGCACCGCCGTCGTCCTCTATGCGCTTCTGCAACCGAGATGCCTGCTCAGATGCTTTGCTGATGATGCCCGTCAGATCTCGGCGCAATCGTCGTGTCTGCCCCGCTCTGGACTCTGGAGTGATGGCGACTGCTTTGGCCTCGACGATGATTGCCACGTCATCGAGCACGAGCAGAAGGTCACCTTCGACCTTCTTCGTGTATCCGACCGGGTCACCCTCGGCTTCCTGCTCATTCACCGGAACAAAGTAGTCGAATGATGCGTATGTGCTCGCTCCGGGGAGCATGCTCTCGAGCGCCGACTTCCCCAAGTCTTCCAGAAGGGTGCCACGCCACTTCTGGTATTGCTCCCATTCGGGTAGCGCCTTGAGTTCCTGCTCTAGGTTCTCTCGGATCGCGGGCAGGATCAATGCGTCATGTACGAGCATGAAGGTGCCTCGGCCGGTGGCGATCACCGGGTTGGTGCGCAGCAGGTTGTCGCCACCGATGAACGCATCCAAGATGGCTCGAGCGCTTGCGTGCGCGGTGTTGACGGCGAAGCGGCTCAGTACCGCTTCTACTCTCGCTACGTCCTTTCCGAGCGAAGTTGCGACCTCCGCAGCTGGGACAGCGACCAGGTCTGCGGTCGGCTGCCAACCGCGATTGTGCAGCGCGCGAAGTCGATTTCGAGTCTCTTCATCAGTCGGACTCTGTCCACGCTTCGATGCCTCGTATTCGTCATGCAAAGCACGGAATCCGGCTTCCCAACGGTCGTTCATCGCCTCGACCTGCAACTCATGGAGTCGCGTGAGAACCTCGATGGCGTCGATTGCGTCGAAGCCGAGGTGTTTCGTCAGCGCAGTTCTCACCTCCTGTTTCCCAAACAGTGCTTCGTAGGTTGTTCTCACCATGTCTGGGTACGAGCTGCTTCTGATCCAGATCGAATTAGAGCGAGCGGAGAAGGCGAGGAAGTCCAGGCTTTCCACCGGGCGGCTACGTACCTCGATCAGCTCCCGCGTCTGCGCCAACTCGATCAGCCGCCCCACCGACTCAGCCCACTCATGGGCTGCTTGATAGAGCGAGTTTGGTTGCTCGTCGACCGCCGACCCATCACCCTCGCCCATGCTCAGGGCTTGAGCGAGCAATGCGAGGATCTCGGCTTTAGTGACCCCGCCCTCGGTGTCCGGTTTGACCTTCCCGCCCACTGACCAGGGCAGGCAAGCGATACGAGCGAGTTCGACAACTCGCTCAGGTCTGTGTGAGATCAGCTCATTGCCGAGCATGGACAGCTCAGCGTCGATACGACGGTCAAGCTCGTCAATCGGCGACTCGAATCCATCCAACTCTTCTACCAGCAACACGTGGCGGTCGACCGACCGCATGATGGTCTGACTGTGCGGATCGAGCGGGACTCGCCGAACACGAGCCTTACGACCTCTCGCCTTCTGCCGCCGGGATTTTCGATTCGCCATGCCCCCAACCCAACCATGTAGCTACGACACGCTGGTGGCAGCATGTCTGCGTCCCGTGTTCAACAACGAGGCCACACGCCCCTCGTTCGTAGCGCACACTTGCGCCCCCACGAGCGTTGGGGCATGACTGTCACCACTACTCAAGACCCATTGTCTCCGCTTCGGGCTGTGTCCTATGTCCGTGTCTCCACCCTCGATCAGGCCCGGCGGGGGTCTGAGCCGGAGGGGTTGTCGATCCCAGCGCAGCGGGAGGCGAACCGACGACGCGCGTTGGAGATGGGCGCGCTCGTGGTCGCCGAGTTCGTCGAGCGTGGCCGCTCCGGTAGGTCGATCGAGCGGCCGGAGTTGCAGCGGATGCTGGAGTACATCCAGGACCGGCCGGTGGACTTCGTGATCGTGCACAAGATCGATCGCCTCGCCCGCAACCGGGCCGATGACGCAGCGATCACCAGGACCATCCAGAACACCGGTGCCTACCTGGTGTCCACGACCGAGGCGATCAGCACGACACCGAGCGGGAGGCTGCTGCATGGGATCATGGCATCGATCGCGGAGTTCTACTCCCAGAACCTCGCCACCGAGGTGATGAAGGGAATGCGACAGAAGGCCATTCACGGAGGAACGCCGGGGCGGGCACCGCTCGGCTATCTCAACGAGCGTCGATTCGACGACGGCCGCGAGGTCCGCGCCATCACGATCGACCCGGAACGAGCCGAGCACGTCATCTGGGCGTTCCACGCCTACGCCACCGGCGAGTGGAGCGTCACCCGGCTGGCCGCAGAGCTGGAGGCCCGTGGGCTGACGACCAGGCCGGGCCCGAACACTCCGGCGGGGCCGTTGACTGTGAATGGTCTGCATCGGCTGCTGCGGCGCCCGTATTACAAGGGCGTCGTCGTCCACAACGGTGTTGCGCATCCCGGCCGGCACGAGCCCCTGATCGACCCGGTGACCTGGGCGAGTGTGCAAGACATCCTCACCTCCCGTCGTAACGGGGAACGCTCACGTCAGCACGACCACTACCTCAAAGGCACCGTGTTCTGCATCGAGTGCGGCAGGCGACTGATCATGCAGCACACGCGGACCAAGACCGGCCGGGTCTACGAGTACTTCGTCTGCCACCGACGCCGCGACACCGTCTGCCAGCAACGCGAGGCCCTGCCCATCTCCGGCGTCGAGCAACGCGTCGAAGACCTCTACCGCACCATCGAGTTGAACCCCGGCCAGCGTGAACGCATCGAACAGATCGTGCTCGCCAAGCTCCACAGGCAACAGGCAGTCAACGACCAACGCCTCGAGGCGATCGCCGTCGAGACCGAGACGGTCGAGGCGAACCAAGCCAAGCTGCTCGAGGCCTACTACGCCGACGCCGTTCCCCGCGATGTGTTCCTCACCCACCAACGACGTCTCAACTCTGAACTGGCGAACCTGGTCCGCGAGAGGGCGAGGCTGGAGTCGGAGAACACCGAGATCCTCGAGCGTGTCCGTGACGCCCTCGACCTGCTTCAAGACGTCCACGCCACCTACACGAACGCGCCCGTCACGGTGCGCAAGCAACTCAACCAAGCCATCTTCTCCGGGATCTTCCTCGGCCCCGAACCCACCCAGATCCGCACCGAGCTCAACGAACCCTTCGCCACCATCACCCAACCCGGATGAGACCCGGAAGACCCTGGTCCCCTTAGTAGAACCACCCCGCCGGACAGGCAAGGAGACCTACTCGAACTACCCAACGCGCCCGTAAACCTGCTGGTCAGCAAGGGTTTTCCCGCACGCCTGGAGACGCGTGAGGCCGCCCTCTCGGGCGGCCTCACAAGCGTCGATTGCACTTTTGATAAGAGCAACTGGGTGGAGCTAAGGGGATTCGAACCCCTGACCTCTTCCATGCCATGGAAGCGCGCTACCAACTGCGCCATAGCCCCGTTGAACCTCGACAAGTCTATCCGATGGGACCTAACCTCCCCAACTCGGGGTCCCCTTCACGTCGACTGATGGGGGTACCTCCCTGTGCGGAGCTCTGCGGAGCGCTTGGTGAGGCATTCGGTCCACGAGTGGTGCACATTTGCCCCTGATACGAGCGGCGAGGGGCGAACCTGCACCGCTCGGCGTCGCCCCACCCCGGGGTACCGTCACGCTTCCTCGTCATCGGACAGCACGGGCTCGGGCAGGCTGCCGGTGTTCCATTCGGCGAGGCGCCACTCCGACCAGTCGCGATAGCGGCTCTCCTCCAGCACCGACCAGTTGCAGTTCGCCATGCCGCCGAGGGTCCGCCACGAGCTCTCCGGCAGATCGAGGAAGGACGAGACACCGGTGCGGATGACGGCGCCGTGGGCCACCACGACGAGCGTCTGATCGCGGCCGATCGAATCGAGCGTGTCACGCAAGGCGTCGGCGAAACGGTCCCCCGCCTGACGATGGGTCTCGCTGCCCGGCACCTTCGTCTCGTCGCCGTCGACCCACGCCTGCATCGCCTCGGGCATCCGGTCCCAGGCCTGCGGCCAGGTCAGGCCCTCGCGAGCACCGAAGTCCATCTCACGGAACCGCCGGTCGAGCTCGACGGGCAGACCGGCCACCTCGCCCAGGGCCGCAGCGGTCGACGCCGCCCGCTTGAGGTCCGACGACACGATCCTGCTCGGGGCGAGCGCGGCGAGATAGCCGGCCGCCTCCTTCGCCTGCGCCCGTCCCACCTCGTCGAGCGGCACATCGCTCTGCCCCTGGACGCGTCCCGCGACGTTCCAGGCCGTACGGCCGTGCCGCCAGACGATGACCCGTCGATGCGCCACGTCAGCCCAGCCCGAGGTCGACCGTCGGGCAGTCGCTCCACAGGCGCTCGAGGCCGTAGAACTCCCGTTCCTCGGAGTGCTGGATGTGGACGACGATATCGGCATAGTCGAGCAGAACCCACCGGCCCTCGCGTTCGCCCTCACGGCGGACCGGCTTGGCCCCGAGGGACAGCAGCTTCTCCTCCACCGCGTCGCGGATCGCGGACATCTGCGGCGGGTTGGCGCCGGTGCAGAGCACGAAGATATCGGTGATGTACAGCTGCTCGGAGACGTCGAAGGCCACGATCTGCGTGGCCTTCCTGTCGTCGGCGGCCTCGGCAGCGGCGCGGGCGAGCTCGACGGCTCGTTCGGTAGCGGTCATGATGGGTCCTCAGGTTGGTACAGACGGTGCTTGCCGATGTACTGCACGACCCCGTCGGGCACGAGATACCAGACCGGCTCGCCCTTGTGCACGCGTACACGGCAGTCGGTCGACGAGATCGCGAGCGCGGGGATCTCCACCAGCGTGACGCGGTCGTGCGGGAGCCTGCGGATCGTCTCGGCGTCCATCTCATGCCCTGGCCGGGTACAGCCGACGAAGTGCGCCAGATCGAAGAGTTCGTCGTGATCGCGCCACGTCAAGATGGCGGCCATCGCGTCGGCGCCGGTGATGAAGTACAATTCGTCGTCGGGGTGCTGCGCGGCAAGGTCGCGCAGGGTGTCGATGGTGTAGGTCGGGCCGTGCCGATCGATGTCGACCCGGCTGACCTGGAAGCGTGGGTTGGCGGCCGTCGCGATGACCGTCATGAGGTACCGGTCCTCGGCGGGCGACACGTCACGGTCGGCCTTCTGCCACGGTTGCCCCGTCGGCACGAAGATGACCTCGTCGAGGTCGAACCAGGACTGCACCTCGCTCGCGGCGACGAGGTGACCGTGGTGGATGGGGTCGAACGTTCCGCCCATCACCCCGATGCGGCGGCGTTCGTCGGCCATCTGGCTCAGGTGTGCTCGCGGCCCTTGCCGAAGGCGACGAGGATCAGCAGCAGGATGAACAGGAACACGAACGCGCCGACGCCCACGAGCGGAGCGGCGATCGCCGGCTCGTGACCGGCCTCCTCGGCGAACTTCAGCAGATCGAGCATGGGGACAATCTACCAGCGGTCATCGCAGCTGGCCGTCGCCGGTCACCAGATAGGTGGTCGTGGTCATCTCGCGCAGGCCCATCGGACCCCGGGCGTGGAGCTTCTGCGTCGAGATGCCGATCTCGGCGCCGAAGCCGAACTCTCCTCCGTCGGTGAACCGCGTCGAGGCGTTGACCATCACGGCGGCCGAGTCGACCCCGCGCGTGAACCGCTGCGCGGAGGCGAGCGACCGCGTCACGATGGCCTCCGTATGCCCCGAGGAGTAGCACCGGATGTGATCGATCGCCGCATCGAGCGAGCCGACGACCCGCGCGGAGATCTCCGAGGCCAGGAACTCGGTGGCATCGTCCTCCTCGGTCACGGGGACGATCGATGGATCGACTGCCTGGAACGACGCGTCACCGTGGATCAGCACATCGCGCTCGTGGAGGGCCGCGACGATCTTCGGGACGAACTCTTCGGCGATATCCGCATGGACCAGCAGCGACTCGGCCGCATTGCAGACACTCGTGCGCTGGGTCTTGGAGTTCACGACGATGTCCAGCGCCATCTCGAGGTCGGCATCGGCATCGACGTACACGTGGACATTGCCGGTGCCCGTCTCGATGACCGGAACCGTCGACTCCTCTACCACGGCGCGGATCAGTCCCGCTCCTCCGCGTGGGATCACCAGGTCCACCAGGCCACGGGCTTGCATCAGGTGCGTCGCTGAGGAACGGTCGTCGGCCGCGATGGCCTGGATGAGGTCGGCCGGCAGTCCCGTCGCAGCGAGAGCGTCGCGCATGACGGCGACGATCGCGGCATTGGACCGTGCCGCGTTGCGCGATCCCCGCAGGAGCGAGGCGCTCCCTGCCTTGAGGCAGATCGCCGCCGCATCGGCCGTGACATTGGGTCGTCCCTCGTAGATCATGCCGATGACCCCCATCGGCACGCGGATCTGCCGCAGCTCGAGTCCGTTCGGCAGGCTGGAGCCGCGGACCACTTCGCCGACGGGGTCGGGCAGCGCGGCCACCTGGCGCACGCCATCGGCGAAGGCGGCCACGCGACCGGCGTCGAGGGACAGCCGGTCGACGACGTTCTCCGGGGTCCCCTCCTCGCGGGCACCGGCGACGTCGAGCACATTCGCCGCGACGATGTCCTCCGTCGCAGCGACCAGCGCCTCGGCCATCGCGATCAGCGCGGCGTCCTTCTCCGCGCGCGAGGCCTGCGCGAGCACCGTCGCCGCGGATCGCGCCCGCCGGGCAGCATCGTGGACCAACTGCTTCATGTCCGCAGTCTAGATGACCTCGACGGATGGATTCCGCTGTCGGTCCTCGTCGGCCGCGACGGTGACGAGGGCGGAGCCGACGGAGGATGTGACGCCGCGGCTGCTGGGGCGACCATAGAGTCACATCCTGCGTCAGCCGCCCACGCAGGATGTGACTCCGTGGCTGCGATGACAACCACCGAAGCACATCCTCCGTAGGGGATCCGCCGCCCTACGGCGAGACGCTGGGCCCAGGTCAGCTGTCTGGGGAGTGCGGGTCAGCCTTCGAGCTCGGCGAGCCGCTCTTCGGCATCGGTGAGCTTGTCGCCGTCGACCGCGACCACCCGGTGGAACCAGCTCACGGCTTCATCGCGACGTCCCGCCGCCAGCAGGGTGTCGGCATAGGCGTAACGGAGCCGAGCCACCCAGTCGGCGCGGCTCTTGCTCATCAGGTTCTCGGCTTCGAGCAGCTGCAACGAGGCCTCGACCTGTCCCATGTCGCGCCGTGCGCCGGCGACGACGATGGTGAGCTCCGCATTGCCGCCCTCGTCGAGCTGCGCGCGGATCTCGGACGTGTCGTACTCAAGAGCCTTCTGCGGACGCTTCAATGCGCGCTCGCAGTCGGCCATCATCGGGGCGTAGATCGCCCGGCCGGTGATCCGCCGGGCGGCGCGGAACTCCGCGAGCGCCTCGGACCAGTTGCCGAGCGCGTAGGCGGTCTCGCCGGTGGCCTCGCGCACGAGGCCGTTGCGCATCGCGCGCGCCCGGGCGGCGAGAGCATGCTGATGGGCCAGCGCCGGATCTTCGTGCAACAGCGAGCCCGCCATCACCAAGTGCCGGGCGACCTTCTCGGCCAGCTTCGGGGGGATATTCTGCAGTTCCTGGCGAGCGAAGCGATCGAGGTCCTTCGCGCTGACGTCATCGGGGATGGGAGGTCCGTCGTAGACCTTCTGCGCCTCGGTGCGTTCGCGGGGCTCCTGCCGACGATCACGCGGCGCCCCACCCTGGCGGCCGCCGCGGCCCTGCGCCGGCTTGCCGTCTCGACCGGGCTTGCCGTCCTTGCCTGCTGGTCGACCGCGTCCACCACCGGGACGTCCGGACGCGCCCTGTGGGCGCTGATTGCCGCCGGGGCCGCCGCGGCCCTGGCCCTGACGTGGTCTCTTCGATTCAGCTGACATAGTGCTTCCTTGATACATCTGGTGAAATGCGGCGAGGCCGCCCCAGGTGTGTTTGGGGCGGCCTCGCGCTAATGTTTGTCCGGCGACGTCCTACTCTCCCACACCGTCTCCAGTGCAGTACCATCGGCGCTGAAGGGCTTGACTTCCGGGTTCGGAATGTGACCGGGTATTTCC